>CAZFVN010000110.1:0-18641 GCA_964522395.1 uncultured Myxococcales bacterium | reverse complement strand
CCTTCGCTTAATTAATGCGACCCTTCGGGGCGCGCTGTTGGTCCCGAAGGGACCGGTTAATTAAGCGAGGGGCTTCAGTCCCGGGCCCACAGGGATCTAGCCAGAATTCCGGTGGCAAATACTGCGTCGGGCGTTGTTAGCAACCACAGTGGTACCCACGGCGGCAGGCGCCGTTGGCGCCGAGCTGTGGGCCGCGTGGCACCAGCAATGCCCCCACCCTACCCCCGACCGAAGCGCACTCTTAGCTGCCGGTGCAGGATCTTCCCAGTCGGCGTTCGAGGCATTTCTTCTTCGGTAATGAAGATGGCTCGTTTGGGTCGTTTGAAGGTTGCCACTTTGCCGCGGCAGTGGGCGACGATTTCTTCTTCGGTGGTGGTGGCACCGTCTTTGAGAATCAGTACTGCGGTAACCACTTCGCCCCACTTCTCGTCGGCGACGCCGATGACTGCGGCATCGTAGACTGCGGGATGGTTGAGGAGGACGGTTTCCACTTCGCTGGGGAAGACTTTTTCGCCGCCGGTAATGATCATGTTGTCTTTCCGGTCTACCAGGAAATAGTAACCGTCTTCGTCCCTGCTGGCCATGTCTCGGGCGGTGAACCATCCGTTGTCGAAGGAGGCGGCGGTGATGTCAGGCATCTTGTAGTATTCGTCGAAGAGCATGGGACCGCGGGAGTAGAGTTCGCCAACCTGTCCGTCGGGCACTGGTTGCCGCTTCTCATCGAGAATTCGGATGGGATATGTGCCGGTAGATTCACGCCCGATGGAGCCAGGCTTGGTGAATTGCTCGTGGGGTTTGAGAACCGTGACAATTCCCGCTTCGGTGGAGCCATAGCCTTCGTAGAGGTCGACACCGGCGAAGAACTCCATGACCTCTTCCTTCATCTTCAAAGTGGCCGGTGCCGAAGAGCAGAGCAGCTTCTTCAGGGCACTGAAGTCGAGCCCTTTGCGGCCTTCATCCCCGGTCGCCAGCAGCACGCGATAATGGGTGGGCACGAAGGAGATGAAGGAGATCTTCTCTTCGGCGATAATTCGGAGCACTTCTGTTGCTTTGAATCCGGAGGCAGGATGGACGTAGACCTTCCCGCCCACATACATTACGTTGAGGGTGAAATAGGTCGAATTCACGTGACATAGAGGCATCACGTTCAGGCAGACATCGCTATCTGTGAATTCGAAATCGACGGCGTTGATGAGGTAGAATGCGGTGTATGATTCGTGTGAACGGACGACACCTTTCGGTACCCCGGTGGTCCCCGAAGTGTAGAGCATAATCCAAGTATCCGACGGGGCCACCTCGAATTCGGGGAAGATGGGCGGCATATCTGACAGCACTGCTTCGTAGTCCCGGAATCCCTCCTGACATTCACTCCCCACCTGCACATAATTCTCGTCAGGAATCTTGCCCAACATTTCCTTCACCGGCAGCAGCGAATCTAGATAGATATCGTGGACGAAGAAGGCCTTGGCATCCGAATTATCGGTGACATATCGAACTTCGTCTGCCACCAGTCGGAAGTTGATAGGGACGGCGACCGTACCGGTACGCGCAGTAGCGATGAAGAGTTCGATGATTTCGATGCAGTTCTCGAGCAGGATAGCGACCCGATCGCCTTTCACCAGGCCCATGGCCATAATCGCGTTGGAGAGCCGATCGGCCCGTTCGTTCACCTCGAGCCAGTTGAAGCAGCGCTCGGCATCAGCCAGCGCTTCCTTCTGGGGAAACTTGAGTGCATTCACCCGCACAGAATCCGAGAAATTCAACCATTGGGCCATGGCTCACACCTTCATTCGGGCATCGACCACAAAAGAACCTTCACCCTCGCCGTAGACAATGAGCGGGTTCAAATCCAACTCTTTCATATCTGGCAGGTCTACGAACATCTGTTGCACGCGCAGAACCACGTCCAGCAATGAGGAAACGTCGGCGGCTTGCTCCCCTCGCACACCTTCCAGCAGTGCATAACCCTTCAGTGACTTCACCATCCGTTGGGCCTTCCCTGCCGAAAGAGGTGCCAGGGCAAATGAGACGTCCTTGAGGACTTCCACGTAAATCCCGCCAAAGCCGACTGCGATGAGGGGTAATGCGCCCTCCCGCTTGGCCCCGACGATCATCTCCTTACCGGCGGGCATCTGCTTTTGCACCGTCACTCTGGGGTCGAACTGTGAGAACTTATCCATGAGAGTCTTGAAGCCGACAACAAGATCTTCCTGGCTGTTCATGTTGAGCAACACGCCGCCAGAATCGGTACGATGAACGACCTTGCTAGACTCGACTTTGAGCACCAGCGGATAACCAAGGTCGTTGGCCGCAGCCAGCAATTCGGACTCGTTGCCCACCGAGCGATAGCCTGCGGCGGGAATCCCGTAGCAATCGAGCAACTCGAACGCGAACTGCGGGGCGATGAATCCGCCGCCAGCTGCTCGAGCTTCACCCACGATTGCCTGGGCTCGCTCCACATTGACATCGAAGGTAGCGACTTCTTCTGCAGCTTCCTCACGCATGATGCCATACTTGACCATGTGCTGGAGTACGTTGGCCGCGGTTTCCGGGAAGGCATAGGTGGGTATCCCGGCATCTTTCACCGTCGCCAGGGTCGAGGCCCAATTCTCGTTGGTCATGACCACTGATACCACGGGTTTCTTTCTACCGGAGGCAACCCACTCATCGACGATGGCCTGGGCATTGCCCGGGCTGTCCACGAAGAAGGGTGTGACCATGTTGATCATCAATGCATCGACGTTGGGGTCGGTGAGCAAGGCCTTGGTGGCTGCGGCAAACGCCGGCGGGCCTGCAGTAGCAGCGGTATCAATGGGGTTCTCGCAGTAGGCTTCCCGCGGCAGTCCCTCCTTGAGCAGCGCTTTGGATTGGGTGGTTAATTCGGGGAGCAACAGACCACGCTGCACACATTCATCGACAGCGATGATTCCAGGTCCACCAGCATTGGTCATAATGCCAACTCGCTTGCCCTCGGGGAGTGGCTGGGTGGCAAATGCGATGGCCGTATCGATCATCTCTTCCATGGAGTGGAATCGGATGATCCCGCACTTTTCAAAAATAGCATCGGAGAGGGTATCCTCTTCCATGAGAGAACCGGTATGTGACGAAATGGCCTTGGAAGCTTCCTTCGTCTTTCCGGATTTGACGGCGAGTATTGGTTTCCTGGCTGTAATCTTCGCCACCGTTTCGATAAACGGAGCGGTATCCTTCATGCTCTCAACATGGAGCAAAATGACTTTTGTTTCCTCGTCCTGGCCGAAGTACTCGAGGATTTCGGGGATACTCACGTCCCGGGCATTGCCGTTGCTGGCATACTTGCTGAAGCCCATTCCCCGTTCGCGCAAATTGAGGTTCAGGACTTCAGCCACGCCACCGCTCTGCGCCAGAATCGAGACCCCACCGGGAACCATCGGTGTGAAGGTGAAATTCGCATATAGACTCGCCGCCGGGTCTGAATTCATGACGCCCTGGGAATTCGGTCCGTAGACCCTGATGTCAAACTCCTGGGCAATCTCCATGACTTCGTCTTCGAGGCGGGCACCTTCGCCCCCCATTTCCCGAAAACCGCCGGAATGGATGATGGCAAACTTGACACCCTTTTCACCGCACTCCCGCATGGTCTGGGGAACGAATGTAGAGCGAATGCAGATATTGACCAGATCCACCGGTCCGGGGCACTCGGTTACCGATTTGTAAGCGGTCAATCCCAGCACCTCGGCACCTTTTGGATGGACCGGGTAGATGCCACCCTTATAACCGTTGGCAACAAGGTTCGTCACCACCCGATGGCCGATGGTCAATTCTCGATTGGAGGCTCCGATAACCGCGACACCACGTGGATTGAAAAGAGGATCAAGAGGATGGGTCATTTCACTTCTCCAGTTTCTCTATTGGGGGAGGCAGCGACAGCAAAGAGCGCGGCGCCGAGGGCGCCTATGGTCTGAGGTGAGGGGGGCAGAAGGACCTTCTTGCCCACTCTCTCCTCCATCAGTCTTGCGACGAGACGATTGTGCGCGACAACGCCCCCGGACATGACGATATCACCATCCAGGGTACCGATTTCCGCTACTCGCTGGACGACGGAGAGCAGCGCACCCCTGAGGATCGCTGCCAGCGGCTTCCCCTCTCTCATCCGAGCCAGCACCTCGGTTTTGCTGAAAACGGTACAGTAGCTACCGAGTTCAACTGTCTCTTCGGTGGAAGTTGCGATGCCGTCCAAATCAGATAGGTCCACATCCAGCCTGGCCGCGATTTCCTCAAGGAATGACCCGGTACCGGCTGAACACTTCCGATTCATCTTGAAATCGACCGTATTTCCCTTGTCGTCCAGGCGGATGATCTTGTTGTCCTGACCACCGATATCGAGGATCGTGATAGCTTTCGGGAAGTAGTGGAAGCAGCCTTTTGCGTGGCAGCCAATTTCCGTCTTCGTGGCCGTGGCAAACGAGACGTTGTGGCGGCCAAATCCAGTGGCCGTTACTTCAGCAAGATCGGCCTTGGTCAAGGAATGTGACGCAAGTACTTCAGCGAGACATCCCTTTGCAGCTCCATCGAGGTCAACTCCGGTTCTGGCGACTCCCTCACCAATGATCTTCTGCTTGCCGTCCAACACCACGACCTTCACCGCGGAGGCCCCCACATCGATGCCGACAAAGAGCTTCCCGGTTACTTTCTGGGTCACGGTTAGCCTCGCTGGGAAAGTTGCTCGGCAAAGGCCTCTATGGCCGTTCGGGATTGCTCGTCCGAGTAACACCTGAGGTCGTTTAGATCGCCGTTGATCGTCAGCGACAAAACGCCGGCATCTCGCTTCAGCCTCTCGGGCATGCCATAGCGGTTGTTGGAGTTGTTGGGACAGGTGCGAGCATCGTGGAACATGACGCCGTCAACCTGGTAGGTCCTTAGCATCTCGCGGATATACTCCTCCTTGGCATCCTCGGAGCGGACGATGAAGAGTTCCGTATAGGCCCTGGCCATACTGTTGAAGGGGTCGGCCGGATCGAGCTGGTCGAAGACCCAGGAATTGCAGTAGGTGGAGGCCACGACACAAGTGTTCAGGGAGGAGAAGAGTCCAGAATGTTCACGGAGCTTACCCCAGACCGGCATTCCGTCCCAGTAAATTCGATAGGTTTCGCCGTCGATGGCGGCAACTCCCCGTTCCACCCGCTCTTCCATTTCGGCAAGCAGCACTTCGTAGTATTCGTTGGCCCTCGGATCACCTCGCAGAACCACGGCCGGCCCCATATGGATGCAGGCATCAAAGAAGGTCATGGGCGATGGTTTCGCAGAAGCCGTCAGAAGCACCTTCTTCCATAGCACGCTAGTCTGGCGCGACTCGCCCACAACACGCTCAAGCTCCCTGGGGTCAAGCTTGTGGCCAATGACCTTCTCGAGGGGTTCAATGAGCGCTTCCATTTGCGATGCCACAGATTGGATGTGGGCCGCAGTTACCTTGCCCACTCCACGATGGGTCTGAATGCCCAGAATCGGCACATCAAATTCCCGCTGATAGAACTGGAACCAGTCCTGGACATCGCGGCACTGGTTGGTGTTGTAGACAAGTACATCCGGTTTCGGAATCGATTCGATTCCGGGATAAGCTCTGGCGAGCGGAGTGAATCCCTTCTTGAAGGCACCAACATCGCTCGTCAGATAGGAACAGATTTCCGGTGAATAGCCCATGGCATTGGCAACCGGAATGCAATCTGCAGCGGCTCGCGTCGCACCGAGCATTGCGGCATGATTCTCTGGAAACCAGACGAGGAATCCCATGGCCCGCAGGATCTCGGCGGGACCCACGCTGGTACACCAGGCGATCTTCCTGTCGCCCGATTTGGCCGCTGAATCGAGTTCACGAAAGTAGTCTTCCATCAGACCTTTCATGGCCTTGCCCGCTCGGATCGGCTTGTAGGCTGCTTTCATCAGTGATTTCTCCGGTCTGCTCTGTCCACGTCCTGTGGCCATCTATCGTCAACGAACACGCCGGAGCCAACTGCTGGAGGCCCCGGCCCCCGCAAGCACCCGTGTCGGGCCCCCGCGCCAGAACTGCGCCAATATACATTCCCGCCCCAGCCCGATCAAGGTCTCTTTTGTGCCCGGGTGCGCGCGTACACATAGCGCGCACAGAGTCCTTGACTTACGGGGCCCGCGATGTATCTACTATGGCGGTTGGAGTGGAACTCTTTGGGAGGTGGTAATGAAAGACAAACTCGTTATGTTCCCCAAGGCCAGAATTCCTTACGGGACCTGGGGCAGCAGCTTCTTTCCCGCATGGCAGACTTCGGCGTTGGCGGAAGTGAACATCGGCCAATTCGCCGGGGAATCGATGAATCGAATCCTGGGACTCCGAAAGGTCCCCGCACGGGCACTTGATTACCTGATCATCGGCTCGACCATTCCGTGGCACTACAAGTTTTGGACCGCTCCCATGGTGGCAAGCTGCATGGGTCACCGGGTTCCAGGCTACCACATGGAGCAGGCCTGTGCCACCGGTCTCCAGTCCGTAGTGCTGGCTGGCGCCGAAGTGGACATGGGTTCGCAAAAGGTGGTGGGGGTTTGCAACTTCGACCGCACCAGTGATTCGCCAGTAGGGGTCTTCCCCGAGCGTCGCGCCCATCGCCGCACCGAGGTGCTGGCTGACGTTTGGGACAACTTCGGTTTTGACCCCGCCACCGGCCACTCAATGATCACCACTGCGGGAAATGCCGCGCGCAAGTACAAGCTCACCAAGAAGGAGGTAGACGAACTGGCATTCCACCGCTACGAGCAGTACTTCGCAGCGAAGAAGTCAGGCTTCCTCGACCGGCTGCTGGTACCCCTTGACGTACTCAACGTAGCAGGTCGGCCGTTGGGTACCGTGGATGACGACTACGGTATTCGCCAACTGACCCTCGACTCCATTCGAGCCATGCGGGAACTGGACACCTGCGTTACCGCCGGGACCCAGACCCACGCTTCGGATGGTATGGCGACACTGCTTGTCACGAGTCGGGAGAAGGCCAAGGAACTCAGTCCGAGACCAGAAATCGACATCCAGTTCGTTGCCAAAACGGAACTGCGGACTAAGCCGGCAATGATGGCCGAAGCTCCCACTCTTGCGGTGCGTAAGCTATTGGGCGAGACCGGCATGACCATGTCAGACATGAAGGTCGTTCGGACGCACAATCCTTTCGCCGTCAATGATGCCATATTCGCCAAAGAGATGGACTACGACTGGCGCAACATGAACAACACTGGCTGCTCGCTGGTTTGGGGGCACCCACAGGGACCGACTCTGACCCGGTCGCTCCTTGAAGGATTTGAAGAGGCGGTGGATCTGGGTGGTGGATACGTTCTGCTTTTCGGCTGTGCAGCCGGTGATGTGGGCATTGCGTCCATCTTCAGAGTTACGGACGGAGGTGCATAACCATGGCAAATAACATGAGACAATCGACCCTGGAGACCCTGGGGCTTGGCAAAGTAATCGACCTCTTTCGCAATGGAAAACTGCCGGCCGACGCTGCCTCTCTGGTAGACGAGGTTTTCGGCGATGCAGCAAACCGTGGCTCCCTCGTTGTTTCGGGCGCTAACGGTATTGTGGGCGCCGGCAAGATGATGCAGCTCGGCTCCCGCCTGGAGCCCTACGGTGTGCTCGCTGTCGGCCTCGACTTCCCTGGGGCACCGGACGGCATTGGCAAGCAGTACAAAGGACTGGTTCGGGCCTTTGGTCGGGATGGGGCAAACCGAATTATGTCTAACATGGTTCAGTTGACCTACGACGGCAAGACGCTGCCCGCGGAACTGGCCAAGTTCAACCCGAGATTCTTGCTGGAGGCCATTCCCGAGATCCTGAATGTGAAGAAGGGTCACTACGAGCTCTTCCGCAAGTCCTTTCCCGACATTGAGATTCGCTCGGTCACTTCCGGCTTCCCGGCAAGGGAACTGGGTGTCGGCGTGGCGCACCCTGCGTTCCCGCACGAGATCAACAAGCTTTGGGAGACCATTGAAGAAGAACCTTCAGCGATTACCAAACTGCTCTGGGCCCTAGGACTTGTTCCAGTGCCGGTGAGCGATGACTGGGCCTTCGTCCTGGATGTTCTATTCTGCGGCATTACCCAGGCTGCTACGCGCTACCACGAAGCGACTAACATGCCTTACTGGAAGATCGACAAGTTCGTCCGTAAATTCGTTGGACCCAACCCCTTCCGCGCCCACGATGCTATTGGCGCAGCCGGTGCCAACTTCCTCACGTGGTCCTGTTTGCACCACCTGGGCGAGAAGTATGGCGGCCTCTTTGAGCCCTCAATCGAAATGGCTGAACGGATGGAAACGGGACAGAACTGGTATCCGCCAAATCACTTCAGACCACTGGTGAACTGGAGTATGGACAGTGCCGGGGAAGAGGAATTCGACAATTGGATTCTTGGTCCTCTTTACCAGATGTCCAGCCTCCTGCTCTATGAAGATCGCGGCCACCTGTCGCACATCAACACCATTGGCGAATTGTGCGCCCAGTTCCGCAACGGAATCCTGGCGAAGCTCCGCAGCGTTGGTGCTGAGAAGGCCATCGAGACTGTGGAGAAGTATCACAAGCTACACCCAGAAGCTGCTGGTGGAGCGTGGCACCCGGGCACCTTCGAGAAGATTGGTACCCCGGAGTGGCAGCAGCTCTATGTCAACGCCGAGCATGATGGCAACGTCGGTGTTATCTCCATCAGTCGTGAGAGCTACAATAGTGACGTTGATGCTGAGCTGAACCGAGCTATGGATTGGCTGAAGGCGGAGGGCATTGCCAACGTAATACTGACTGGCGATTTCCACCTCGCGACGCAGATGGTTGGAGCCGATACCAGCGAGTTCTTCCCCGCAATGGAGAATCCGGAAGAGGGCGTGCGCGTGGCCAGCACATGGTCGGCCACGGCCCGGCGCCTGAACAGCGACTTCGCCACTTCCGTAGGCTTCATCAACGGCAAGCGTTGTCTCGGTGGAATGCTCGAACTGATGGTGCACTGCCACTACCTCGTGGCCACCAGTGAGGCCGCGCTCGGCATGCCGGAGGTTACGCTACCCGTGATTCCCGGCATGGAAGGCTGCCACTGGCCCTTCCGTAAGGCTGCCGAATCTGACTGGCCGAAAATCGTCCAGCTCCTCCTCTCGGGTCGGTCCATCAAGGCGACCCAGGGAGTGGGTTGGCTCATCGATTACGCTGGCACCATGGAAGAGTCACTGGCCACCGCGTGGAAAATGGCATCCGAATCGGGCGGAGGCTTCACGAAGCGCACCGTTCGGACGGAGGCTCTCACAGGAATTCCCGCTGGCGACCTGCCAAACTCTGGTAATCCCGCCGTAGAGGCCGCACGAGGTGCCATCATGGCCACCGTTCAAGGTTCTTGCGGCACTCCCCTTGCCGAAGCCCTCGACGTCCAGGCTCGCCATTCAGGCGACTTCATGGTCACAAAGTACTGCCGCAAGGGTGTTGTTGGTGGTGAGTATACGAAGACGGTGAAGGTTTAGGGGTCGACGTACATCGATAGACGCAGTATTTCAGTCGGCCTATTGCCCTAGAGCCCTATCCGACCTGCTTCGCAGGCCACCTTTCCCACGGGAAAGGACTATTTGGGTGACCATGCGCGCATTGCTTGGATGGAATTGCTGCTGCATCTGACTTGGTGGCGAGTAGACCAGGAGCATCAGCTCGGGTGGCAAGATGTGGAGTGCTTTCCCGTGGGAAAGCTGGCCGGCCAAAGGCCGGACTGATAGGGCTCTAGTCGCATGGGACGAGTCTCGGACAGCGTAGAAGAGCCGCCGCTAATCAGATTCATCCACCTGCACGGCAGCAGTAGCACAGGCCGCAACACAAGCCGGCACATCCTTATCTGCGCACTGGTCACAGCGGATGGCTTTGCCGGCTTTGGCATCACGGACGATGCCGCGGTGGGGACAGACCATGACGCACATCCAGCAGCCGACGCACTTGTCGCGGTCGAAGAGGACGCGGCCCGAATCGGGGTCGGTGGAGAGGGCAGCGGCCATGCAGGCTGCGACGCATTCGGGAACTTCGCACTGTCGGCAAACGGACTGTGTTTCGTACTCGGCCCGGGCATCACGCTGGATTTGGATGGCCCCTTTGGAGGTATCGGCGATGCCGGTATGGGCGATGGCGCAGGCAATGGAGCACGCTTTGCAACCGGAGCAGAGGTTGGAATTGGTGTGTATCTTTCTCATTTTGCACCTCCATCCACTTCATCCCACGGGGCAAGTAACTCAGCAACCCGTTCGGGCGTAACCAATCCATCCTCGGTCCAGCCGTGAAGTTTGTAGAAGCGCTGGAGCAGCGCCGCGAATTCCTGGCGATCAATCTTGTGGCCTTTGGCAACGCCGTGGGGCATGGGCTCTTCGAAGTAGCGCCAGGGAAGAGTATCGTCCTTGCCGGTGACCCCTTCCCGATTGATGAAGGCACGCTCGACATCGACTACGCTGCGGCCCACTGCCCGCAGTTCATCTTCGGTAATCTCAAGTCCGTAGGCCTTGGAGAGAAGCGCCGAGAAATGGCCATAATTGAGCAACTTCGGGCTATTGAAGCCGTGGCAGATAAACTTGCAAATGCCAAGGCAGTCGATGGTTGCGTAGATGTCCTCGTGCATGCTCACGACGACTTCTTTTGTACGATAAGAGGTGGGCTCCGACTCAACATCCTGGCCGTAGATCTCCCGCAAGAAGGCCTTGGGCAGGTCGAAGACCTCGAGGGTGGGTCGACTGCGCAAGTGGTCGGCACCACGGGAGGAAACTGCGATGCCCAGAGCGAAACCTTTGATGAATCGGCAGTCGTGGGGGTCCGACTGGGGCAGACCCTTGACCGCGGTGAGATACTGGCGGTCCGGGTCATTCAGCGCTTCTCCGGCCTGGGAACTCTCGGCCAGGATGTCGCCGAATCCTTCCCGTTTCGAAATGGCATTGATCAAGCGCACCGCCAAATCGTAGTCACCGAACTGCAGCGGTTCACCGGTGATCGAATCGTCGATGATTCCCTTCTGATAGAGTTCCATGGCCCAGGAGAGCACGCCGCCCGTTGACGACACGTCGAGGCCCAGTTTGTTGACCAGATTATTGAGCCGAATCACGTTGGCGGTATTGGCAATACCAAGGTTGGCACCGAGCAAGACGATGGTGGTGTACTCCGGTCCCTCACCTTCATAGACATTTCGGTGTCGACAATGAACAACACAGGAGTGGCACGAAATCATCTTCGAAATGTGCTCGTGAATCACTTCCGCATCGAGGGTGCTCTCGAATTGTGAATCCTGACTGTTGCGAGTACGAATTGCTCCTAAATAATTACTCACTTCGTAGAGGAGTGGTGTACCCACTCGCCCGAGCACCTTCACAACCTTGGAATCGGTGAGATAGTCCTTTAGCTCCTCGCTCAGTTTCAGGAAGCCAGCGGGGTCCTTGAGCGGGATGCCGTCACCACCCAGGGCGACAACTGCCTTCAAGTTCTTGCTGCCCATGACGCACCCAAGTCCGCCCCGGGCAGCGGCGTTCTTGATGCCCGTCATAACACAGGCGTAACGAACCAGATTCTCACCGGCGGGACCGATACAGATAGTCTCAGCCTCGGAGCCGAGGCGCCGGTGGATTTCAATCTGAGTTTCATCGACATCCAGTCCCCAGAGGCCGGTCGCATCCTCAATGGAAAGGACGTTGTCCTCGACCTTGAGATAGATCGGCTTCGTTGCCTTGCCCAGCACCACTATTCGGTCCACCCCGGAATGGCGCAGGAGCGGGGCGAAGAAGCCGCCGCAATTGGCATCACCCAGAAAACCGGTTTCCGGCGACTTTGCGGTGACATTGAAGCGGTTGGAGTTGGGACTGCCGGTTCCCGATAAAGCCCCGGTACCAATCACCAGCACGTTTCCGGGTGACAGCGGATCGACATCCCGGGCGAGGAAGCGGTGCAAATAGGCGGCGTTCATACCACGGCCACCTAAGTACTTGCGCACCAGCTTCGGCGGAGCGTCTTCATAGCTCACGGTCTCTTTGGTAAGGTCGACAATTGCGGTTCGAGACCGCATGGTTCCCGTCAGACTCATCGTTTCAACATTACTCATACAGTTCACCTACGCCCAACGAGTGTGCTTCATGTTCTTCTTGAATTTATCAATGAGATCCATGGACTCGGGCCACTCCAGGCCGCCTTGCACCGCATCCCGGTGCAGTTTGCCCAGGAACGCCACCCCTTTGGCACCATCGGCAAAGAGGGACGCAGCCACCGCATCGCTCAGTTCAACTTTCTCCCGAATGAGATACTGGAGAGCGCCAGCACCGTCGACGTCGTTGACGAAGGTGGCAGCCACGAGCTTTCGGTCACGAATCACCAGCCGCCGATAACGGGGACGCTCTTTAATGGTCTCGGCAAATACGGTGGCCTCACCGGTATCGTCCATGCGGCTGGCGCCAACCGTAATAAGCGGTAGGCCAAAGACGTTGATGGAGTTCAAGAAGAGCGGTTCGTAATGCTCCCCTGCAGCCCCGGCCATGGCCCGGCCAGCAATGCGCCCCTGCCGAGTGGCGTTGAGCCAATGGGCATGCACTTCGCTACCGCCCTCAACCCAATTTGGATACTCCGTTACATCTCCCGCCGCGTAGATGCCGGGCAAGCTGGTTTCCATCGTTTCCGAGACCTTTATGCCACGCTCTCTCTTGATGGTCAGATTCGAGAGCAAGCCGAAGTCGGGACGCATTCCAGTCGCGACAATCGCAACATCAAATTCGATGCGCTCGCCGCCGTCGGTCACGGCTACATATCCGCCATCTTCCGCCAGGCATTCGACAATCGAGGTGCCCAGCTTCAGAGTGACCCCGTTGGCCACTATCCGTTCGCCCACCAATTCGGCTGCGTCACGGTCGAGAATCAGCGGCAGGACCTTCTCCTCCATCTCTACTGCGGTAACCTGCAAGCCCATTTCAGTGAGCGCAGAAATCGCCTGCATGCCAATCAGCCCGATGCCCAGCACCAGCGCCCGGCCACCCTTCTTGCAAAGTGGCCTGAGTGCCTCAGCATCGTCGGTGCAGAAAAGCGTATGAGCGGGGACATCCGCAAGCCCGGGGATGGGCGGAATCGCCGGTTGGGAGCCCGTGGCCAGCAACAACTTCTGGTACTTCACATTGCCACCAGATTCCAGCGTGAGGCAGTTGGCATCATGGTGGATCGCCGAAACCGCATCCCCGCTAACCAACTCAATCCCGTTGGCCTCGTACCAGGCCGCGTCCTTGAGACCAATCTCCCCGAGCTGACGTTCCCCAGTAAGAGCTTCAACCACCAGCGGACGGCAGTAAGGAGGCTGGGCCTCCCCGTTGACGAGCAGTATGGAGTTTGCACTGTCCACCTGCCTTATGGCTTCTGCTGCTGCCACCCCTGCCGGTCCAGCCCCAACGATTGCGTAATGTGTCTCTTTCATATGGCTTCCCAATGCTAAAGCAATTCGTCAGCTCTCGCCAACTAACCACCCGTTATCATAGTCAAGAAGGCAACCTCGTCGCCGTCTGACAATAGAGTTTCATCCCACTTATCCCGAAGCGTGACCTGTTGGTTCACGACTATGGTGTACCGACTGGAGACTTCGCCATCGGCGCTCAGAAGCTCCTCTCTAGATTCAGGTCGTTCCATCAGAAAATGGGCGATCAGGCCAGCAACAGTGCAGACCTCTGGCGTGACCTTAACTTCTTTGGCTCCGGCCAGTTCACGTAGTGAATGGAACAACCGCACTGTGACTTCACAAGACAAATTGTCCTCTAGGGAATGACGAGATTTCGAATCACCGGCTTCTCTTCACGCAGGTCGTCAAAAGCGCGGTTGATCTGGTCAAGGGGGTAGCGATTGGAGATGAGGGCATCCAGTTGAATGCGACCTTGGTCTACCAGCGACACGATGCGGTGGTAGTCCACCGGGCGACAGCCGAGGGAACCTCGAATCTCCATCTCCCTAAACATGATTCGGCCGGCGGGCAGCGCCACATCGTGGGGACTGTAGCCCACCATTACGAAGCGGCCGCCAGGATTGATTACGCTCATGGCCTGGAGCATTACGGAGGGCTTGCCAATTGCTTCAAAAGAGACATCACAGCCGCCCACCTTCTTGCGGATGAGCCTGGTAAGCTTCTCTTCTTTGGCGTTGAAGACTTCTGCTGCGCCGAGCTTCTTGGCCATCTCAAGTTTTTCATCCTGGAGGTCAACAGCGATGACCTTGGCCCCGGCAAGAGCAGCAAATTGCACCACGTTGATGCCTACTCCGCCGCACCCAAAGACTGCTACTACGTCACCGGGCTGGACCTCTCCACGATTGACTACTGCGTGGTAAGGAGTGGAAAGAGCATCAGCGATAATGGAGCAATCGGCCAATGGGAGATGTGCGGGCACCGGAATGAGATCCTTGGTGGGCACGGCAACATACTCAGCGTAGCCACCATTCATATGATTACCGAGCATCCGCATCTTGTAGCAGATATTCTCACGGCCAACGCGACAGGCCGGGCACTGGCCGCAGGTAAGCACTGCGG
The DNA here is from genome assembly GCA_964522395.1 of uncultured Myxococcales bacterium. GTDB lineage: Bacteria > Myxococcota_A > UBA9042 > CAIXZC01 > CAIXZC01 > CALGBT01. The sequence continues at coordinate 4,110 of CAZFVN010000110.1, read as the reverse complement.
GAATGATCACCGGGTCACCTTCGTTGAAACCCTTCGCCCCTTCTCCCAGCGCCGAGACCGTACCGCTGATCTCGTGGCCCAAAATGAAGGGCGGCTCCACGAACGTTGGCGTTCCATGATCCAAATAGTGCAGGTCCGTATGGCAGACACCGCAAGCGGCCACCTTGATCAGCACTTCACCTGGCCCCGGTTCCGGAGTCGGAACTTCTTCCATGCGCAAGTACTTTTCACCCTTGTAGAACATTGCTGCTTTCATGACTTCCTCCCTCAGTTGATGACCCCTACCTGTGCTTCCATTCTGGTCTTCGCTTCTCGGCGAAACTATCTATTCCTTCCTTAAGATCCTCGACCTCGTACAGCGGCCCGAGGAAAAGTTCCGTCTGGGCTTCCAGGCTTTCGGTGCGACCCAGAACGAGCGCCTTCTTGGTCATGCGCAACACTGGCAAACTCAGTCGATTGAACTTCTTCTCGACCCGACCCCACTCTTCTCTCTCGGCGACTTTCTGGACGAGCCCCATGGCTTGCGCGGCAGGAACGTCAATGGCCTCGCCCGTCAAGGCGAGGTAGTTGGCATTCTGCAGCCCCGTCAACTTTGGCAACTGGTAGCAAGCAAAGGGTGGGAAGAAGGCGAGAGTAATCTCGGGAACGCCGAATTTGGCCCCTGGGTCGGCCACGATGAAGTCGCAGAAGAGAGCTACTTCAAGGCCCCCTCCCATGCACGGTCCATGAACTAGTGCGGCGGTTGCCATGGGCAATTCGGAGAGGGTCTTGCAGACATCTGCCAGGGCCGCGATCATACCCGGTGCCCGTTCCTTTTGGTGGTCCTCTACTGAGGCACCGGCGGAGAAACAGCGACCGGCTCCCATCACCAGGATGGCGGCAATGGATTCGTCGCCAGCAAGCTCTTGCAGCTTCCCGTTGAGTTCGTTCAAGGCCTTGGCATCGAGGACGTTGACCGGAGGACAGTCGATGGCCACTGTGACGACCCTCTCATTACGGGTTACGTTGATCATGAGGTCCTCCGCACCAGTGTGGCCATGGAAACTCCACCTGCGCCGCACAGAGAAGCGACGCCAACGTCCTTGTTGTGAGTGGCCAGTGCGTGGAGTAGCGTCACCACAAGTCGAACACCGGTACAGCCAGTGGGGTGTCCAAGTGCTATGGCACCACCGTGCACGTTGAGGCGAGCCCGGTCCCACTCAACTGCCTTTTCGTTGACCAGGACTTGAATGGCAAAGGCCTCGTTCACTTCCAGCAGATCGACATCACCGATGGACATGCCGTTTTCCTGCAGCAGCTTGGGAATGGCGACACCGGGCCCTTCTCCCATGAATGCGGGGTCGGAACCGGTCTGCACGAAGCTGGAGAGTTCGCCCAACACCGGATAGCCTTCGGCTTTGGCGATTTCCGCCGTGGTGAGCAGCATGAACGCCGCCCCGTCGGCCATTGCACATGCGTTGGCAGCGGTGACAACACCGTCCTTCTTGAAGACCGGTCGCAGCTTGCCCAACTTCTCCGCATTTACGGGGTAGCGAATCGTCTCGTCCCGCTCGACGATGGTGCCATCGCCCGTTTCAAAGGGCATTACCTCGTTCTTGTTGAAATGGCCGGCTTCCCAAGCATTGTGAGCCTTCTCCTGCGAAGCCGCGGCATATTTGTCCGCTTCCTCACGGGTGATCCCATACTTGTCGTAGAGATTCTCAGCGGTCATGCCCATGCCCTGGCCGATGAGTGGGTCGGTGCTGTCTGACCACCCGTCCAGGAGCTCCTTGTTGCCCATGCGAAAGCCCTTCCAGCGAACATCTTTCATCAGGTAGGGCATGGTGCTCATGGATTCCATGCCACCCACCAGCACAAATCGGGCCCCACCGAGAGCAAGCTTCATGGCTGCCGTCTCGAGGGACTTCATGCCGGCGGGACAGGCCATATTCACGGTGTGCACCGGGACCTCAACAGGAACCCCGCCGCGCACCGCGGCAGTCCGACCGGGATTGGGGCCGTTGCCCGCCTGCCGACAGCTACCGATGATAACGTCGTCAATGGACTTCCCAGGCAAATTCGTGGTGGCCAGCAGGTCCTTGATTAAAGGAGCTGCCAGGTCATAGGAATAGATCTCCCTGAAGCTGCCGCCAAAACGGCCCATGGGAGTTCGTTTTGCACCAATGCAGACGATACCTGGAGTTTTCATATGTACTGTCCTCCGTCGACCTTGATTACCTCGCCAGTGATGTGGCGGGCTCGCTCGCTAGAAAGGAAAGAGATAACTTCGCCCACCTCTTCCGGAGTACCGATTCGCCCGATAATGATCTCTTTCACCGCGCTCGCTTTGAAATCATCGGGCATGGACTGGATCATCTCGGTGGCGATGAGGCCCGGGCAGACCACATTGACGTTGACACCTGCCCGGCCAACTTCCCGGGCAACACTCTTGGAGAGCCCGATAACTCCGGCCTTGGCGGCCGCGTAGTTGGACTGACCGAATTTGCCCCGGAGACCGTTGATAGATGAGACGGTGATAATCTTCCCGCTCTTGTTCTCGCGGAAGAGAGGCACTGCTGCCCGAATGTAATTGAAGACACCTTTCAAGTCGGTGTTCACCACCGCATCAAAGACCTCTTCGGTCATCTTCCAGATAACCTTGTCCCAATTCGCACCGGCGTTATTGACCAGGATATCCAGCGTGCCAAAGTGCTCACGAACGTCGTCAATCACCTCCTGAGCGCGAGCAAAGTCGCCAATATCCGCCTGGTAGATGCGAACCGAAGCTCCCATCTCCTCCAGGAAGGCTTTGTTGGCCAGTGCCCCCTCCTCATTCTTCCGATAGGTAAAGGCAATCCTTGCGCCCTCGCGAGCAAAAACCCGAGTCGTTGCGGTGCCGATTCCTGAACTGCCCCCGGTAATCAATGCTACTTTGCCTGCCAGTTCTCCACTCACTGGTTCTCCCTCCGTTCAGCCTCAGCCTTTCGTTCATTGGCGGCAGCCATTTCCCTGGCCTTCACCATCGCCGTAAGCGTGGTATTAACGGGCACCAAGACACCTAGTCTGATGCCATGCGAAACGATCTTCCCGTTCAAGAAATCGATCTCTGTTACCAGTCCATTCTTGAGATCGTGAAGCATTGACGGCTTGTGCTGTCCGCCCCTTGAAAGGTAGTCGAGGCAGTAGTCCAGAAAGCCGTCGCCGAAATCATAGCCTCGGGCGCGAGCTACCTTGATACACTCATCCAGAACCATCTCCACGACGTGGAATGTCTCGTGGCATGACATCACATCAGCCATGGTCATATCGAGCAATGAGCAGACGGGCGTAAGTGCCGCGTTCAAAATCGCCTTGCGCCAGACGCACCGTTTGATATCTGCCGTCGCCTCAGTTTGGAGGCCTGCTTCAGTTAGCGCTTCGGCCAGCTCGCTGGCATGGGCACATTCAGCTTCTGAGCAGAGACATCCGACGTAATTTGGAGGATTGAAGAAGGCCATCTTGAGATGGCCGGGCTCCGGCGCACAGCCTGCATAGTTGGCGACCATTCGCATCGTCCGGTCACGACCGAAGTGCTCCCCGAGGAACTCCTCGTTGTCAATGCCATTTTGCAGTGCAAGGATTTGAAACTCCCCTTCAAGGAAGTCCAATTGCGGTACGACAATCTCCATCACCGATGCCTTAACCGCGACAACGACGAAGTCGAATGACCTGGTGGAAAGCTCCTCAAAACGAGTGCAGACTTGTGTGAGTCTCGGCTTGAGCGTCTTCAGACCTTCCACCGCCAAACCGTTGCTACGAATCAGATCAACATGAGTCTCCCAGATATCGACGCCATAGACCGAGTGCCCGGCATCACTTAGCGATGCAGCGAAGACACCGCCTACCGGCCCCAGCCCCACAACCAGAAACTTCCTTCTCTTGTTTGCCATGATCAGCGCCCCCCCCGAAGTGAAGTTCTGCGCGCCTGAACGCGCCTCCCTTATCCCACTATCAGTTTGCCCCGCACGCGCGACGCAGCGGCAGTCTAGCCCCATCATTGTTGCGCAGTCAAGGCTCTTTGGAATGGGTCAGCTAGACGACGATCTGATCACGGCTGTACCCCGGTCCGTTCTTGAAGGGAGGTATGGCGTT
>CAZFVN010000109.1:0-18698 GCA_964522395.1 uncultured Myxococcales bacterium | reverse complement strand
ATGCGGGGTCCACTTTTCGGCGAGACTTGCTGGGCACCCCCCACTATGTGGTAGTTGTGCTCGATCGGGTGGAAGCGGCCTCAGATGCGAATCTGACAATAGTCTGGCACGGCAATGGGGGTGGCTCCAGTGGCGGGGAATTCTTCCCCGGTCTCCGAGGCGGAGCGTGGGTCCGGAATGGAGCTTCCCTGGTAGTGACGGTAGCAAATAGGGCGGCGGCGGCAGACTGTGACAGCGTGACACAGGTGCACGCGCTATCTCACGGGGCTCCATTAGAGCACAGTGCCCTACATTGCACGACTGTTGCGCAAGAGGAGACATTCTTAAGTGTTTTTCAGATTGGAGATGGCGACTCGGAAGTGCCCGACTTTGCGGAGGAAGTCATCGTTCCTGGCGGCGGAGGATTGGCTCTTCGCAGCTACACCGATAGCGGTATGTCTATAGTAATTGTGTGGTTGCCGGTCGAGGCAACGCCGGGCCACATTATCCTCCCGGAATGCGGGCCAATTGACGTCATTTCCGGGCTCTCCGTAGTGGTCGTAGAGTCGGGGTGCAATGTGTTGGGAAACACTGTCATTCCCAACGTTTAGGTGTCGTCTGTCAGGATGGAGCTGAGTCCTATCTCTAGATATTGTTGCGATTCCTTGTTTACCGACGTTGACAGAGGCGTGACATCTGGTATAGTGCTGCTCTGTCAGCAGACTGTAGAGATAACTAGATGCTGGCCGTTCTTTGGCAATATGGCGGATTGGGGAAAGCGAGGCTTCTGGTGTTTCCTATCTTTGTCCTTTGTCCCACGTTTCTTTTCCTTTAGTTTTTCCTTATAGCCTGGGGGTGCGGGCAACGCTCTCGCTTCCAGGTACCCCCCGGTGTCTTCGCTTTCCCCCGCCACCCTGCCCTTCCATCAAATCCAGTACCAAAATTATAGTGAGCGAGCAGCGCGGTTTGCGTATGCAATGATTGACATGCGACGGCGCCTGGTGTTAATCAAATGCATTAGAGGCGCGCGCGGAATCTGCGGCAAGGGGAGCGAATGAATCTGTTGTTATTGGCTAGTGGCTCGGGTGAGACCTACGGGGTGGATCTCGGTGAAGTTATCGGGTCAGCCTCGGCCATGGTCCAGGCGGTGCTCTGGTTGCTGGTGCTGATGTCGTTGGTCTGCTGGTTCATAATCGGCTACAAGTGGTACTATTTCCGGCGCGTGCAAGGCGCTAACCGTCGTTTCTTCGATGCCTTTTACGGTGCAGAGGGACTGAAGGGAGGCGAGGAAGTGGCCGATGCAGAGCCTTTTGCGCCGGCAGGCCGGGTCTGCGCTGATGCCTTCAAGGAGTTGGGGCGCTTGCGGGAAGATGGTGCCTCCAGCGGCATCCTCAGCGGGTTTGAGAATATTGAGCGTACTGTCCGCCGCTCCACCCAGGAGCAGGTCACTTTGCTGGAGCGCATGGTTCCGTTTCTTGCCACTACGGGTAGCACCGCCCCCTTCATAGGGCTCTTCGGGACGGTGTGGGGCATCGTCGAGGCCTTCGACCGCATTCCCAAGGATGGTGGCGGGGTGATTCTCGACAAGGTTGCGGGGCCGATGGCACACGCACTAATCGCTACCGCAGTAGGTCTTCTGGCCGCGATACCTGCGGTAATGGCCTATAACTTCTTCGTGCGAAAGACCCGATTGGCAGTGGCGGAGGTCGATTCATTCAGTTCGGAGTTCTTGAACATCGTGCGACGCCACTATTTCAAGGGCTGATACGGGGGAGACGCCATGAGTATGGGTGGGCCATCCGACCCCGGATCTTTTACATCTCTTTCCGAGATCAATGTGACTCCTCTGGTTGACGTCATGCTCGTCTTGCTGACCATTTTCATGGTCGCCTCTTCGGTTGAGACAATTCAGGTCGCTGCGGAGCGGGAGAAGCTGCTGAAGGAGCGGCAGGAAGAGGAGGAGCGCACCTTGCTCCTGGAGAAGCTTGAGCGGATGGAGGAGAAGGAGGATCGTCACCAGACTGATAAGCGGCGTGACCGACGGCAGATGCAGTTCATGCAGCTCCAGGAGGAGAAGTTGAAGGAGATGGAGGAGGAGCTGGAGGACCGAAGCCAGAACGTTCCTATCGATCTTCCCAAGGCGACCTCCGAAGCGGTTAATCTCGCCGAGGAGAAGAAGATCGTTTTGACCATTACCCGGGAGCACGCCATTTACATGGGTGATACTCGTTTGGTGGATTGCATGGAGTCGGCTTTTGCGCCGCCGGGGAAGGCTGCCGTGGCGCTCGACAAACCGGGTGACGACGCGTCGACCATGGACCCGGAACGGCTTCGCTTGTGCTTCGCCACGATCGAGAAGAAGCTCCTCGCCAATGAGAAACTCAAGGCCGACAAGGAGTGTTATTTGCGTGCGGACAGACGCCTCGATTATGGCGAAGTCCTGCGATTGATGGCCACTATTCGCAAAGCAGGCATCACCAAGTTCGGGCTTATCGCCGAAGAATTGCAGGACGATGAGAACGGGGAGAGGGCGGGGCCGTAGACTCTGACCTCTGCAGTTACGCAAGGGGACCTGAAAGGTGGAAAGCAACGGGCAGGAAAGGCGGGCGTTGGTTGTTGGGGTCGTCTGGTGTCTTGGCTTCCACTGCTTGCTTGGTGGTTTGCTATTTGGTGCCGCCACAGCCGGCAAACAGAGTGAGGCGGCTGAGGCCCGGAGTAACGAGATCCCCCGCCGTCGGGCTGCTTTCGGGGAATCAGCGTTGCGCGACCGCCGTCCTTTGGAGGGCCCCTACCCTCGACTGCGGGGCTTTGCAGAGAGCCGGGTCATGCGGCGTGATATTCTGGATGTCCGGGGACGGCGGGGGCAATTTGAAGAGAACGTGAACCCCTATCGGTTCCTTGAACTTGCGCGCGGGCGACGAGCTGCGGAGATTGCCTCCGCACACAAGGAACGAGGATTAGATTTCGGGCCTGCCGATGAACAAATATTGATGGCAATGCTGATTCCAAAGCTGGGCAAGAAGAAGGCGGAGAAATACCATCTGCCCCGGCTTACGAAGTATGAGCAGCCGGAGCGTCTGGAGGACGGCATCAACATCAGCCGCGAGAATCCGGACGCCCAGGACTTGAAACACAAGGCTCACAAGCGAAAGAAGGCGGAATATGACCGCAAACGGAAGAAGCGGCCGAGTCTCTCCGACCTGATCGACGCGCCGGAGGACGACGACCCTCGTGCTCGCCCCTCACGACTTGAAGAGATTGTGGGGGTGGAGACGGGAAGTGTCCACGGAAGTGGCAGCGAGGGGGCGGTCGGGAACGCTTACCTGGCGAAGGTCCAGACTTCCATCCAACGCTCCTTCAACGTGCCGGTCTTCCTCTCACGTGACGAGTTGGCGAAGCTTGTGGTGGACATTGAAATCCGGCAGATGGACGGTCGGGGGCGGATTCTGGCTTATAAGCTTCGCAAGCAGTCCTCTTCAAGTGCGTTCAATTCGGCGGCCCTTGAGGCGATCCGTCGATTTGTTCCATCTGAGGGTGGCAGCAGAACGTTGCCGTCCCCGGATGCGGAGATGCTCTCCCACATCAACAAGCGAGGCATCCTGGTCCGTCTTGAAGGACGTAAACTCAGATGATCAAGGGGGGACTATTGGGGCAGATCACGGTCCTCGCAGTTCTGCTTGCGCTCATTCCCCGACCAGTCTTGGCGCAGAGTCCTGACCTCATACCATGTCTCTCTTCGAGTGAGTGTCCGGGGGGCCTTGCATGCCATTGGGGAGTATGCAATCCAGGCATTCATTTAGGCGACCCCTATCTCTTTCAATGGTCAATACTCGATGTGCCCGACGTCACCACCGCCGCCGGGACTCAGTGGGTGAGGGAGAGAATCGCGGCCCGCTTTGCCGAGCTCATCGGCGCTACTGTTGATTTTACAACCGTGAGGCACCGGGGACGTTTTCCGGTGGACACGGAGACCCTGCTCAATTCACTCAACGTCGGTTCGGCATATGTGTTGTCCGCGTATCTTCAGAGATTTGACGGGGAAGGTGGGAGCATCGTGCTTGATGTCGTGGATACCGAGGGTGGTGAGAGGGTTGATGCTCTCTCGGGGCACCTCGAATTTACTATGTCTGGCCTTGATGCGGTCATTGGGGAGTGGGTCAACCGGACGGTTCGGTATTTTTCTGGTCGGCCCGGTTTGCTGGGCGTCCGAATTGCTTGTGCCCGACGCCTCGAGCCTGGGGTTAAGGAGATCTTCATATTGAGATACGGGGAGAGGGATCTCACCGCCCTTACGCGTGACCGCTCCCTGGCATTGCTGCCGAGTTGGACACATGACGGCCGAGTTGCTTATACCTCGTACCGGGAGAGGTTGCCGAAGATCTTCATTCACGGTATGGAGCAGCCCTTCACAGCTTTTGACGGGATGAATTCGGGCATTGAGTGGTCTTTGGACGGTTCTATGGCCGCAGTTACCCTTTCCAAAGATGGAGATTCTGAGATCTACCTTCTGGAGGGGACAACTGGGGAGGTACGGGCCCGTCTCACTTACCACCCTGGCATTGATACAAGTCCGAGTTGGTCTCCTGATGGCAATCAGATTGCCTTTTGCAGTGACCGGGACGGGACGCCTCAGATTCACACCATGAATGCCGACGGCACTAGTAAGCAGAGGTTGACGTTCAGCGGGACCTACAACACCAGTCCGGACTGGCATCCCTTCGGCCAGCACCTGGTTTTTGCGGGTCGCGTCGGCGGCCAGTTTCAAGTCTTTCGACTGGACATGGTTGACGGCAGTGTTAGCCAGCTTACCCATGGCCCCGGCGACTGTGAAGGACCGGACTGGTCCCCCGATGGTCGGCTGATTGCCTGCGCTTGCGGGACCCGCAACTCGCAAAACCTCTACGTTATGAATCCCGATGGTTCTGACCAGCGAGCGATTACAATAGACGACGGTCCCTACTATGCGCCTGTCTGGGAGCCTTTGCAGCGGCCGTAGCCTACCAGCCGTATAGTTGAGATACTGTTGAAGGGCAATGATTGGCAGCTTCTTTGAGGGTGACGATGTTGTCAATCTCAGGGTCGATTTCTTCGTAGACTTCGTGGAACCCAACAAAGAGGTCGAGGCTCTTGCTGGTGAGCGACCAGCCCGAATCGACCACGGCAAGACAACCGTCATGTATCCAGCTCACGCCACCCCAGGAGACCTCCAAACCGTCCAAATCCGGAAGGTAGACGATGGTGCCTGGCAGCACTGGACTGGTTGCCCCGTCCAGGGCCACGGAGAGCAGTGGGTGTAGGGGTGCGCCGCTACCCCAGCCGTAGGGGGCCACCTCCGGGTCCACCTCGAAGTAGCACCAGCCGGTTGGTGCGCTCTCGCACTCGTCGTAGAGGTTAAGGATGCGCCCATCCAAGAGGATACCGGTCCCCTCCACATATATTTCATTGGCAAAGTCCTCGGAGACGTCCGCAATCGGATTGAGGTCGATGTCTAGCAGCGTTACCTGGGACGTACTGGGGTAGTCAGCCTCATGAACCAGCCAATAGTAGGTGAGCCGGTACTTACCGATGGTGGGAATAGTCCTACGGTATTGCCGGGGCTTGTTGTCAGACGAGGAATCAACGCTGTCGGAAGCAGCGGCTGCTCTCGTTTCTGGCGCGGCAGTCAGGGATAGCCCGGCGGACAGGAGCAGCGTGCAAGCCACCTTCAGGCATCTATCATTGAAAGGGCATGCTTGACAATCCATGACTCAAGACCTCCTCACCTGCAAATACTCTGTGCACCCTGAGTGGAGCTTACAAGGGTTGTTATCGACGCCAGAAGTGGGGGGAAAAGAGGATCAAGACGGTGTAAATCTCGAGGCGTCCGGCGAGCATGTTGAAGAGGAGTAGCCACTTGCCGGCATCGGGAATGAAGTAGTAGTTAGCGGTAGGGCCGACGTCAGCCAGACCGGGGCCTACATTTCCGATGCACGCGGCGACACTTGAGAGCGCTGTGACGAGGTCCACACCGAGGGCAGCCATGGCAAGAGTCGAGAGAGTGAAGGTTGAAACAAAGAAGATGACGACTCCCAGAATTGCCTGAACCATGCTTTCGCCAACGATCTGGCTACCCATTCGGACGGGGGAAATCGCTCGCGGATGAGCTATGCGAAGAAGCTCACGGTAGGCTACCTTGACAACGACTACGATGCGGGCGACTTTCATCCCACCGCCTGTGGACCCGGCGCAGCCACCAATGAACATGAGTGTCAGTAGTAGAAACTGGAGTGCGATTGGCCATTGAGCAAAATCCGCAGTGGCATACCCGGTGGTGGTGAGAATGCTCGCCGTTTGGAAAGCGGCGCTTCGCGCCGTTGGTTCGATGCCGTCGGCCTGCCCAGCGACGAAGAGACCGATGATAATCATTGCCACGCATGACAGGAAGAGCACTCCGTAGACACGAAACTCATAATCGTGGTGATAGGTAGGAGTGCGGCCGAAGAGGAGCAGATAATGCAGTGTGAAGTTGGCTCCAGCAACTAACATGAAGAAGGTGAGGACCCATTGAATGTATGCGCTGTCGATTCCGGCAACAGAGGCGGAGAGCGTGGAGAATCCCCCGGTGGCCATGGTTGTGCAGGTGTGATTCACGGCATTGTAGAGGTCCATGCCGCCGGCCATCAGTAGAAGGACTTCAGCCGCAGAGATGATAGCGTATAGTTTCCAGAGCAGCCGCGCGGTGTCCGCTATTCGTGGAGAGAGCCTTCCCGGTGCCGGGCCGGGTACCTCTGCCTTCATTAGCTGCATGCCTCCAACGCCGGTCAAGGAAAGGAGTGTCACTGCCAACACGAGGATACCCATTCCTCCCAGCCACTGAATCAGCGACCGCCAGAGCAGCAATCCGCGGGGCAACCCCGGCTTACCATTGGAAAGTTGGGATGAGAGGTCGTCCCAGAGGCCGACTCTCAGTACCGATGCACCGGTGGTCGTGAACCCTGAAACAGATTCAAACATGCTATCGGTGAAAGAGCAGAACTCTCTGCCGGGGTGGAGGGTTTCGGCAGGAAGGTCGCACAGGCGCATTTGCGTTGAAGTTGCGGCCGGGACCCACTGCGGGTCGACGGAGGAGAGGTGTGCGAAGAGGAGAAACGGTAGCGCACCAGCGAGGCAGGCTGAAAACCATCCCAAAGCCCCCACCAGGTAACCGTCCCGGTGACCCAGCGAGCGTTCCTCCGGGTGCTGCCGAGTTAGAAAGAGTCCGCCGCCGCCAATGACCGCGGTGATAAGAAACGAAATGAACAGGGGGAGCCTGTCCGGTGTGCTGTCATAGAGTGCGACCCCCAGTGGCACGAGCATTGCCGCGGCGGTGAGGAGAAGCAGTGCGGCGATGACATTGGTGAGAGTGCGAGGGTGCATGGCGCCCTACCCCTTCCCGCCTGATTGAATGAGTCGTTCAAGCGCTGGTACGGAGCCTTGCCGCGAGAGAACGATGACCCGGTCGCCACGGGTAATGCGGTTGTCGCCACGCGGAATAATGACGTTGCCATCCCGCACAATCATGGCCACCAAAGTACCTGTGGGGAAATTGGCCTGGCTCAGAGGTTTGTCGAGAATGGGTGCGTTGTCGGGAGGGATGAATTCAAAGGCCTCGGCATCTTCCCCGGCGAGCAAATTGGCTTCGAGGACGTCAACTTGATGGATGTTACGAAGAACAAAGGCGGCGGCGAGGTCGAAGGGATTGAGGACGATGGAGAGGTCAATGGCCTTGATCAAATGGACCATGGCGGATTGCTGCGTAATGACGATGGCCCGCGCCACTCCCAGTTTCTGGGCGAGCGCTGCGGTGAGCACGTTCACCGCCTCCTCAGGGCAGGCGGCGATGTAGGTATCCGCACCTTCTTCGAGTATCTCCGCAAGGACTTCAATGTGTGACGGGTCGGCCTGCAAGACGATGGCCCGCGGGAGCCTTTCCGCGGCGTTGCGTGCCACTTTGGGGTCGCCGATAAGGATCCGGGTGGTGTAGCCGGCATCGGAGAGTAGACCGGCGAGGTAAATGGAAAGCTCACCGCCACCCCCAATGACTACTGAGCGGCCGGGACGACCCTCCATGACCCCTACTTTGGCGAGGTTGGCGGTGCTTTCGGCCTTCGTCAGAAAGTAGACCATGTCACCTTCGCGAATGGTGGTCTTGCCATGGGGAATAGTCACCTTCTGACGACCAAGAACGCCGGGCGGACCTCGGAGAATTGCTCCAACCATGATGTCAAGATGGCCGTGTTCGCGGGATAGCTGTTGCAAAGTACAGTCGATAATCGGCCACTCACGTGTTGCCCTGAACGCAGCAACATCAACCTTGCCACCCTCAAAGGAGAGAACGTCACACGCTCCCGGCATGGACAAGATACGAAGTAGTTTGCGGCCCAGCACGACCTCGGGGTTGACCACAACGTCAACTTTGAACTGCTCGCGCAATTGCTCGTCATCGAGATACTCCCGAGAGCGGAGACGCGCCATTTTGGTGGCGCCTTCTGGCAGGTAGTCCGCGGCCATCATGACGGTCATCAAATTGATTTCATCGGAGGCGGTGACAGCTACAAAGAGGGCCGCATCGCTCAGTCCTGCCTGGGCCAGCGAAGTGGGGCTGGTACCCGAGCCCCGCACTACGACAACGTCAAATGCATCGTCCAATTTTCGGCATTTGGCCGCGTCGACTTCGATGACAACAACGTTCTTGCCGGCACTTGAGAGGTAGCGCGCGAGGTTGTATCCGACCTGTCCTGCCCCAACGATGACTACTTTCAAGGGATGGCCTCCTGCGTCCCATAATCTCTAGCATATGCCGTACAGTCTTGCCAAGGACGGGCCTTCCTGCTAGAGTTTGCGGCGGCCTTCAGCCAGGTCTAAACTAAGCACAACGTGCGAAGGAGCAGGTAAATGAAACGGCTGTTTAGCGGCATTCAACCTACTGGTGCGGTTCACGTAGGGAACTATCTCGGCGCAGTACGTAATTGGGGTGAATTACAACGTGAGTATGATGCCCTTTTTTGCATCGTTGACCTACATGCCATCACCATCGATTATGACCCGACAACGCTGCAGGATCGCATTGAGAGGATGGCGGCCACGTTGTTGGCTTGTGGGCTTGCTGCTCCCGACAAGTGTACACTCTTCGTGCAATCCCATGTGCCGGCGCATACAGAACTCTCCTGGTACTTGAACACGGTGACTCCCATTGCTGAACTGCAGCGCATGACTCAATTCAAAAGTAAGAGTCAGCAGCATGAGAAGAACATCAACTCCGGCCTCCTCACCTATCCTATCCTGCAGGCCGCCGATATCCTTCTCTACAAGGGGGAGGCAGTACCTGTAGGCGAGGACCAGGTGCAGCACATTGAACTCTCACGGATCATTGCGCGCAAGTGGAACAATCGCTTCATCCCCCTCTTTCCTGAACCTGAAGAGAAGATCAGTTACGGGAAGCGGATAAAGGGGCTGGACGGTCAAGCGAAGATGTCGAAGTCGCTGGACAATTACATTGACGTGCTGGAGGAACCGGACGGCATCTGGGAGAAACTGCGGCCCGCGTTTACAGATCCGGCCCGGCAGCGGCGGAGTGACCCGGGAACCCCGGAAATATGCAACATGCACACCCTCCACACTTATTTCTCATCTGACGAAGAAGTTGAGCAGATTGAAATTGGGTGTCGGACCGCAGGAATTGGTTGCTTCGAGTGCAAGCGAATACTGGCGGACAACATGGCTTCGCACTTTGCGCCTGTCAGGGAGCGAGCTGCGGAGTTGTTGGCCGATCGTCCTGCCATCAAAGAGATCTTGCGCTCCGGGGCGAAGCGCGCTCAGGAACTGGCCGATGAGACGATGGTGGAGGTTCGCAAGGCAATGGGGTTGAGCTGAGCAGATGGGGCAAATGGAGACATGGCAGGCGGCCCTGCTGGGCCTCCTTCAAGGTATAACTGAGTTTCTTCCGGTGAGTTCGTCCGGACACCTCCGTGTTGGTGCGCATTTCTTCGGGTTGGAAGACCCGCAATCGCTCTTCGATGTCGGTCTCCACTTTGGGACGCTGATTGTGGTAGTGGCTTTCTTCTGGAAGGACATCGTGATGTTGGCGGCAGCGCCTTTCAGGACTGTTGCGCGCCTCATCAGGAGGGAGCGTTGGTCGGACATCATCGCCGACCCGGGCTTGCGCGGTGCGTGGTTCGTTATCCTCGGCTCGATACCAACCGGGGCAATTGGCATCCTCTTGGGTCCACACCTGGAAGAGTCGGCGAGTTCGCTGACCTTCGTTGCCTGCATGTTCCTGGTCAACTCCCTCGTGCTCTTCGCCAGCCGCTACCTCGCAATGCCTATGGGTTCGGCGCGGCTGAATACGGGCTTTCGGGGAATGCGATGGCATGACGCGCTTGCCATTGGAGTTGTTCAAGGGCTTTCAGTGACGCGGGGAATCAGCCGTTCGGGGAGCACTATTTCGGTGGCGCTTATCGTTGGCGTGGACCGCGAAACTGCAGGGCGGTACTCCTTTCTCCTCTCCGTGCCGGCAATCCTGGGAGCGACTGTCGTTTCCACCGGGACCTTCGCCATCCCGGAGAACTTCGATTGGACTGGGTGCGCGATTGGTGTTGGTGCGGCAATGGTGAGTGGTGCAGTTTGCCTGCATCTGCTCATGCGGGTTGTAAAGCTCGGGAAGTTGCACCATTTTGGTTGGTATACCCTCGTGCTCGGCGCAAGCTTGTTGCTCTGGCAAGAATTCGGCGTGGAGTTGGCGATTTACTGGGAGGCTGCTTTTCATGGAACCGGATAGCGGACGTTATTTCGCGGCAATTCTAGCAGGCGGTGCAGGGACCCGATTCTGGCCAGCGAGTCGCCGAGCCAACCCGAAACCATTTCTGGATCTTTTTGGCAGGGGACCGCTGGCGGCTCTGACCAGAGCGCGCGTTGTTCCTGTAGTTGGGGAGGAGTCTATCTTCTTCGTGTTGGGGGAGTCGTTGAGGCCCGCTTTGAAGGGGGCCTGCCCCGGGTCGCTGGGCATTGGTGAGCCCATCGCGCGCAATACTCTGGGAGCGGTCCTGATTGCACTAGGCCACGTACTGGCCCAGGACCCACTGAGCCGACTGGCGATACTGCCCGCAGACCATTCCATCGGGGACGAAGCGCGCTTTCAGCGCACGCTGCGCCACGCCTTCGCGTTGGCGAAGCGGTACGTGGTTACCCTTGGCGTCAGGCCAGCATATGCCGAAACCGGGTATGGATATATTCGACGGGAAGAGGGAATCCTGGACGGGTGCCCGCAGGGTGTAGATGGTCATCCCGTGGCCGAATTCACCGAGAAACCCGATAGGAAGTTGGCGGAGCGTTTCGTTGCGGACGGGTCATACTTCTGGAATGCGGGGATCTTCGTACTTCCCGCTGCCCGGTTTACTGAAATGGCCCGTTCCGTTGAGCCCTATTACGGGGAGGTGGTGGACCGGATTGCTGCGGCCAGCGGAGCCGGGAACCTCACCCAGTCGCTCCTGAAAGAACTCCTCGAGCCGCTCCCCAACACGAATATCGATAAGGCGGTGATGGAGCACTGCAAAGAACTCGCAGTGATCCCGGCCGACTTCCCATGGTCGGACGTTGGAACTTGGGATGCGGCGTTTGATGAGCGGGAGGAAGGGGCCACCAATCTCATTGTAGGCGACTCCCGAGTGTTTGGCGGTAGCGGCAATGTGGCAGTGGGGACTGACGGTGCGCCCGCGTTGGTGTTGCGCGACGTTGATGACCTCGTGGTTGTGGTCACGAAGGACGCGGTCCTGGTTACTCGCAAGGGTAGCGGGCAAGAAGTTGGGGAGGTCGTGGCCAGGTTGCGGGAAGAAGGGCGTGACGAGTTGATGTAGTGGGAAGTTGCAAAGCGCGGCGCGAACAACTATGAATATCAGCAGCAGTAGTTTGGAGGGAGGAACAAATGGGCGACCTGAAAACCACGTTCGTTGGATTGGAACTGGATAACCCGTTCATCATGGGGTCCTGTGGACTTACAAAGACTGTGGACGGAGTGAAGAGAGCCGCTGAGGCTGGTGCTGGGGCAATTGTGTTGAAGTCGCTCTTTGAAGAGGAAATTCGGCTCGACTACGCTGGTACCAATGACGCTTTTGCGGATTACCCTCATCCCGAGGCCGCAGCCTACCTTGATGCTGATATCGCCACGCATTACGGGCCCGAGAAGTACCTCAGGCTGGTGGCCGATGCCAGCGAAGCTGTGGATGTCCCGGTCATCGCCAGTATCAATTGTGTATCGGGTTCAGCCTGGACAATCTATGCCGAGCAATTGGAAGCGGCTGGAGCAGCGGCGATTGAACTGAACATTTACGTTTTGCCGCTGGACGCGGCGCAGACCGCGGAAGAAGTTGAGGACATCTATCTAAATGCCGTGCGGGCGGTACGCGAGCGGGTGAAGATTCCGGTGGTGGTCAAGGTCATTCCCTACATCACTAATCTGGTTCGCTTCGCCCTTGGAGTTCAGGACGCGGGGGCCAACGCTCTGGTGCTCTTCAATCGCTTCTTCCATCCCGACATTGACGTGCAATCTGAAGAGCTGAAAGGCGGTCTCGTTTTGAGTCGGCCGGATGAGTATCGGGTTGCCCTGCGCTGGATTGGCGTCCTTTACGGGCGTGGGCGGGGGGATCTATGTGCCTCTACCGGAATCCATGATGGGGAGTCCGCCGCTCGGATGTTGCTGGCCGGGGCCGATGCTGTTCAGGTTGTCTCCGCAGTATACGCCCACGGGCGCACTGTCTTCGGCCAGATGAAGGCTGAATTGAGGGCCTGGATGGATGATAAGGGTTACGAGTCGATTAGTGATTATCGCGGTAAGCTGAGCCGATTCCGGCTAGGCGATCATCAGGCGTTCGAGCGAGCGCAATATATCAAGGCATTCGTCGGCGCAGACTAGTTTCCTCTACTCCTCCACAACAAATCTAGCTGATCCCGTACGACCGAAGGTCTCCGGCTCGTACATCTCCTCGGCCCGCGCGGGCGGCACGGCGAAAGAACCAACGGTGGTGGCTCGTGCGACATATGTATACTCGTAGGTGCCACCATACATGCGGTCTGAAAAGAGTTGGATACGGTCGTCGCGCCGCTCTTCGAAATCCCAGGGATTCCAGTAGCCCCAGTAGCCGCGGTGACCGGAGTGAACAGCACTCTTCGAGCCGCCCAGGCGTTGTGTGGCAGAGGTGGCGAACTCCTCGTTGACAGCCTCAAGACCGGCGGGAAGCGGGTCGACGACGGCGACGTAGAAGCGACGGTCCGGTGCCACTACGCGAATCCTGACCCGCACGTAGCTTCCCGCTTTCGCAACCCAGCTACCATCTGTGAGCCGGCGCAACTCACCATCTTCACCTTCGGGAAGATAAGTTCTCTCCACCAGGAACCCTCGGTCTTCAGCCTCTAGTTTCAGGTCGGATGGCGCGTACTTCATGCCAAGTCGATAGTAGAGTCGACCAGGCCCCTCCTTCGCCAGTACGAGGTCTCGGGCGGTGGACTCAAGCAGATTGCGCATAGGGACGCGAGTCTTGCTGATGGTCATTTCCCGGCCGGTGAATGTGCGCGCGGCAACCGTCTTGGTACCAAGCCAGACACGGGCCTGGAAATCAGGAGTTTCACTTTCGAAGGCGGTGTAGTAACGGGAGAGTGCAAGCAGGGCGTAGGCGTTTGCCTGCGTCGTTGACCATCTGCCCTGGACTCGGGCTCGAACGAGACCGCGCACAACCTTCTCGATCATCGGGCTGTTGGGGGTAGCGGCGATGAGTGCATGGAGAATGATCGCATCGGTGCGGTCATCGGAGTGCATCATCAGCCTGAGAGATTCATTTCGACCTTCGCTGAAATGAATGGCGGAAGCACTTTCTACTGCTGCGTTGCCGATCTTGCGGCTGAGCTTCTCAAGCAGGTCAAAACGACCTTCAACTGGCTGAAGCGATGCCGCTTCGAGCAGCCACGCAGTGGCGTAGAGCGTCAGTGGAGACTCGTCGAGCAAGGCCAGGTCTACAAGGCGCTTGAAGTGAGCGGCGGGAGTTCGCTCAGAGCGAGCGAGCACCAGCACAGCCATGGTTTGCGAACCATACGCTTCCTCCTCCCATTCGTAGGGATGGTCGAGACGGGTGGTGAGGAAATCGAGGGCCCTTTCGAGGGCATCTTCTCGCACCTCGTAACCCCTTTCCTGGGCAATCTTCAACGTCATTGCGGCATAGGCAGAGATATAGAGCCAGCTCTGCTCAGAGCCTGGCCAGAATCCGAATCCACCATCGCCACGTTGTCGCAAATAGAGGCGGTCAAGACCGGAAACAACAAGTGATTTGGCTTTCGCTGGCGTGTCAGCATCGCCGATCTTGAAGTCCTCCAGAATGTCGCCAAGGGCCAGAATTGGGAGGACTCTGCCGCAGAGCTGCTCGGTGCATTCGTAGGGATACTCAAAGAGATATTTCACTGCGTCCTGCAGGCCGGTGAGGGCGGTGGACGAAAGGGAGATATCCATTCCGCCAAAGCCAGGAAGCGCCGTCTCGGGGGGCTCTATTGGCTGCCGAATGGCCGTGTCGACGACACCATAGGTGGCCACGGCTTCGCCGGTCGCGGGAATAAGGGTCGGAATTGTGACCTTGGCCGCATCAGTATCCCGATTCTCAGTGAGGGCCACTGCCGCGAATTGGAAGGATGCAGGGCCGGGGCTGCCGGAAGTAGTTTTGAAACGAACCTCGGCTGCTCCGCCATTCGGTACTCGGATGGTCTTGGCCGACTCCTCGACGTTGGCGTTAGCGGCTATGCATCGGACGAGCACGTCTGTATCAAACCCTGTTTGATTGTTCACCACAGCGGCAGCTTCAAAGTGATCACCGAAGTTAAGGAATCGAGGAAGGGCAGGTCTGACTACCAGAGGCCTGCGGGTCCGTACCTGGGCATCGGACGAGCCAAGCAGATTCCCCTTGTCGGCGGCAATGGCCATCACCCGGAATTGAGTGAGATTATCCGGCATTTTGACGGTCACTCGGGCGGTGCCATCCCTTCCGGTGCGTACATCGCCGTTGATGTACGCAGTGGATGCGAAGAACTGGCGAAGTGCGAACTCCGGAGCGCTAGCGTCATCGCAAGGTTCTGCGCCTGATGACTTCGCATCCTTCTTGTACTTCGCCCCTCTCGCCATAGCTGGCTTGGAAACGATGCCGCCAAATGCTACTCCAGGCGGTTCCTCCGCCTGCGCGGTATCGAAGGCTCCTTCCCCGTCCTCGTCTACCTGCTCAAACTCTACCTTCGGCTTCGAGCGCGGCAGAACCAGGGGGCGCAGGTCAGAGAAGCCTGTCTCTGCGGCCAATGCGTGATAGATGGCAGCGAGGGGATTTGGCGTAGCGTAGGCTATGAGGCTCAAAACTGCTTCGTCGACGACCATCAACGCAACGTGCGCTGCCACAGGGCTCCCATTGAATGTGCTGGTTTTGATGGCGACTTCGACTTCGGCCCCAGGTTTTACCGCGGTCGCCGAGGGTTCTACAGCAACGGTCAGAGTGCGGCGAGTGCGGGAAACGGGGAGAGTCACATCCCCGCTGGCGAAGGCGGGACGTCCGCGGTCATCGAGAGTGGTTCCGGGCTTTTCGATGCGTCCCCGCACGAGGACGACGTTGACTGTGACGGAGGGAAGCCAATGGTCCTCAATGGGCAACTCAATGGCAGTAGCAGGTGAATCGAGTTCCAGTGGTACTACCTTTGCGAAGCCCTCCCGGGAGACGGTTAGCAGCCCCCTGGCTTTGGGGAAGGGAGATTGGACAAGGAGTCTGGCGCGCTCGCCAGGTTCATACTCCTTCTTGTCCAGGACGAGATCAATGCGATGGTTGGGATCGGGGGCCCAGTTGGAGTCCTGGTCACCGTAAGCGTATATGCGCAGAGCCGAGCGCACCGGCCGGTTGCCAAGGTCTGTGGTGGTGGCACGGAGAATGTATGAGCCCGGTTCCACCACCGTAAGTACGCAACTTCCAGGCGCCTTGCCGGCTGATATCTTGCAACCTGGTCCCTCGGTTTCCTTGTAAGTGTAGTTGTAGTCTACGTCTCCGCTGCTATCCACCACCTCCTCGTCTTCCCAGCGGCTGAGCATAAGCCGCACATCAACATCAGCTCTGTCGAAACGCGAACCGTCGAGACGAGTAACCACGGCGGAAACGTCCACTGTCTCACCGGCCTTGACGACGGTTCGGTCGACGGTGAGGCCGACACATCTCTCCGCTCGATGGGCGAGAATTGTGGCACGTCCGGCAACGGATTGCCGGTTCTGGTCGTAGACTTGAGCCTCAACCGTAAATGAGACGGGCCCCCGGCGGTGCTCCCCTGGAACGAGTTGGACAGGCAGGCGAAGCTGTCCTTGTCCATCAAGTGTCCCCGAGCCGGAGTTCACAAACTCAACGTCACTGTGGAAGTAGCCGTATTCGTAGCCATATCTCTCGTCGGGACTATCGTCGACGTCCGAGAACGTGAAATCTGGATTGCCCGGCGGCTGATAGTGAGAGGGAGTCCGGGTCAAGGACCAGTCGACGGAGGCGCCATTCATTGGCGCGCCGAAATAGTAGGTCCCTTTCACCACGGAGTCGAGAGTGCGCCCGACCAGGATATTCTCGTCGCGATGATCCCATCGGGTAGCTACTTCGAACTCAGGGGTTCGGTATTCCTGGACTTCGAAGGAGCCGTTCATTGTTCCAGCCCCACTTGACAACTGGACTGAGTAAGTTCCCAGCGGCGCGTTGCCCGCGGTCTTGACGGTGAACGTGCCCATGCCAAAGGGCGAGAGTTGCAGCGTCCCGGTGGCAAGATCGTTCCAGCGCGGGTCACGTACTGTGTAGGTCACTCGGCGATGGGACTTCTGGAGCAATTCCATATCACCGTCAGGGCCACGTGTGCGCAGTCGCGCAACCGCGGTGAGGTGAATTTCCTCCGCTGGTCGATAGAGCCCTCTTTCGCTGAAGACGATGCCTGCCAGTTCAGGCTGAGGGGCAGCGTTTTGATAGGAGTAGCTCGATTGGTATGAGCCCGCGTCCACATCTCCAGAGAGGCTCAGGAAAGCCAGGTCAGACCCCTTCTCCACGGTTACCAGGTATGGTCCCTCCCGGCCGTCTGCACCGGGACCTGGGAGTTTCACCAGACCCATCTCATCGGTGAAACCGCTTCCCACTTCCTCCTTGGAGCTGCGCTCGAAGAGAGTCACCTTTGCACGATGGAGTGGCTCGGCGGAGGAGAGACGCGTTGCCAACACGTAGAGCTCGTCCCGCGATTGTGCGGCCGTCAGGCCAAGATCAGTTATTTGCACAAGGGCAGTCTGGCGGAAGTTATCCCACCCTTTGAAGAGGCCCCGTGAGCGGCGAGCCTTGAGGTCGATGAAGACCACTCCGTAGGGCACGTTGCGGGAGGCCAGTGCAGGATTGAGGTCGATGGGAACGCGTTTCACGCGGTTCTTCTGGTCGGTGAGGACGACTGGCCGTTCTTCCATCATCTGCAGGACTCGGGATGGATCGTCGTCCCAACCGTAATAGCCAAAGGGCAACTCAACTGCTTCAAGGAGCTTTTCGGGGGGTACATAGGAGAGCTTCAGACGCGCCTCTTCGAGATTCATGGAGCTCACATCGATGGTGCGCGTCTCCCTGGATTCGAGAACGATGATTCCCGTGCGCGCCAGGTTCATCATCGGTTGTGCTTCACGGTATTTCACCTTCTGCGAATACCCCTGGACGTTCTTCTGACCATGAGCATCCTCGATGCCAACGGAGACGTGGATGGTGTACTCCTGGGAAGGGAGAAACTCTGCGAAGGCGACGATATCGTTGCCACTCACGCGCAGCCGGAGGCTCTCTGCGGGCGGTGAGACGGTAACCTTGCCCGTGAGGGACTGCTGCTTCAACCGGTTGTTGAACTCCACGTGAATGGGGCTTCCCGGATAGCAAAGCCCACCACCCCAGGAGCAGGTTGCCCCGGTCACCTCCAAAGGATAGTAGGTAGCGAAGCGCACAAAATGCTTGGTGTCGGCTGGGAGTGGACCCTCCGTGGAGGTCAACTCTTCGCCAATTGTCATGACGTAGTGCATGCCAGTGGGAAGTCTCTTGGCCGGCTTCACAACCAATCCTCTGGCCCGTCGCCGGAGGTCCGCGTCTTCTGCAGTTCTACCAGTGGCATCAGGGTCCTTTGGAGGGCGTCCAACGAGCGCCAATGGATAGCTCTTGCCCTCCACATCTTTGAGTTCAAGGAGTGGCAGGACCTTCGCTGGTTCGACATCAGCGTTGAAGTAGAGGGTGATGGTGGAGTCGGGGTGAATTTCCTCAGCGCCATCGGTCGGCACCGACCCCTCCAGAGTGGGCCGCGGGGTTTCGAAGTTGAAAGAGTAAGGATCCTGCAGGGTTTGTCCGAGGGCTGATTTGGTGCCAGCCGCAACCGTCGCAGTGTAGGTGTTTCCAAAGGGCATCCGGCCTTCGGGCTGGAACGCAACAGTATCCGTTCCTAGCCAAATGAACCTCCCGGGAACCTCGGGAGAAATGGTGAGGGGAGAAGGGATCTCGTCGAGGCGAGCGAGGTCGGCCAGGGGGACCATGGGGAGGCTGAAGGTAACGCTGACACGGTCTACCAAATCGACCTGGTGGTCGGGATAGTGGCGCACCACGGTCATGGGTGGCACTTTCACTTCGGGGAGAGGTTGTTCAGGAACTGCTGGCGGGAAGTGA
>CAZFVN010000108.1:0-18813 GCA_964522395.1 uncultured Myxococcales bacterium | reverse complement strand
AAACCCCCTGGTCCCCCCTTCAAAAAAACACCCCCGGGGGGGCGGGGGGGGGGGGGGCGGCGGGCCCCCCCCCGCCACCAGCCGATGCCACACATTCCGATGAGGGACGACGGCAGCACAGAAGCCACGGCTTAGAGACTAAGACAGAGGCTATGGCAAAGTCGAAAACGACGGCAAAAACAACGACGGAGGCAGAGGCAAAAACAACGACAACGACAGAGGCGATGGACGGCAAAGGCAGGCTAAGGCGTTACACCACTTGACGGGACACTACTCGTGTGAAGGTAGCATCCATCGGAGCGAAGATGTGTGGCACCACTCACAACTTGAGGGCCGGGTGCGCTGACTGGGCAAACCTCTGCTGGTCGCTTCGCGCCCATGACGCGCGTATGACGCAGTGCGTGCGTGTAAAAAGACGCCACTGCAGTGGTTAACGCGGTATTTTCCTTGACTTAGTGCTAGATCTCCAGCTACCACAGAAAGAAGCTGGCAGTACCTGAACGCATACAATATTTTTGCTGTTTTCAAGGAGGAAGCACCATGTCAAGCAGTCCAGTCAAGTGTGGCTTGATTCAGGCGTCCAATGTTGTTACGCCGACCCTCGATGCGGATCGGATGACCGAAGCGGAGCAGAAGGCCGAAGTGCTCAAGATTCGCGATGCGATGATTGAGAAGCATCTGCCCATGATCGATGATGCCGCCGCCCAGGGCGTCAAGATCCTCTGTCTGCAAGAGATCTTCGCTGGTCCCTACTTCTGTGCAGAAGCGCACAAGCGCTGGTATTTCCTGGCCGAGGACGCGTTTGAAGGGCACACTGTCAAAGTTGTCCAGGAGTACGCTCGCAAGCACGGCATGATCATCGTGGTCCCCATCTATGAAGAAGCAATGGCGGGGCTCTATTACAACACTGCAGCCGTGATTGACGGCAACGGCAAGCATCTGGGGATCTACCGGAAGAACCACATCCCCGACATCTATCCATCCTTCCAGGAGAAGTTCTACTTCAAGCCGGGCGACCTCGGTTACCCGACTTTCCGAACGGACTATGGGACCATAGGCGTCTATATCTGCTATGACCGCCACTTCCCGGAAGGGGCCCGAGCCCTGGCCTTGAATGGTGCAGACATTATCTTCAATCCTTCGGCGACTATCGCTGGCCTTTCGCAGTATCTCTGGGAAATGGAGCAGCCGGCCCACGCCGTGGCCAATGGTTTCTTCGTTGGAGCCATCAATCGCGTAGGACTGGAAGAGCCGTGGAAGCACGGTCATTTCTACGGGAGCAGCTACTTCTGCAACCCTCGGGGCCAGATTGTGGCGCAGGCCAATGACAAGGACGATGCCGTAGTCGTCGCTGATCTGGACTTTGACGAGGTTCGTCAGGTCCGCAATACCTGGCAGTTCTTCCGTGATCGCCGTGCGGACACGTACGGGATTTTGACGAAATAGTGGTCGGGCGGCCCACTCGGCCGCCCTTCACGCAGCCCTTGGAGTGCAATCATATGGCGCATGGATTCTGGGGCAGATTGCTCCGCATCGACCTCTCTAGTCACACCTCGACTATCGAGACCTTCTCAGACGAGGAAGCCCGTACGTGGTACCTCGGTTCCGGCCTGGCCGCCCGTCATCTCTACCAGAGTCTCGACCCGGCAATAGATCCCCTCGACCCCCGCAGCCCTCTGCTCTGGTACTCGGGACTCTTCACCGGCGGGATGTTGCCGGCGACCTCGAAGCTTTGCGTCTGTTGCCGGTCGCCGCAAACGGGGATCTGGAATGAAGCGACGGTCGGTGGCCACTGGCCTGCCGAGTTCCGCCGCACCGGATTTGACGGCATCATTTTTGAGGGGCGAAGCGACCGGCCGGTCTACGTGGTCATCAAGGCTGACGGAGTGACCTTCCATGATGCCGGCTCGCTCTGGGGAGTCGATGCCTACGAAGTAGAGGAACGACTTCGTCCCGATATCGGCCCCAAGGCGAAGGTTGCCACCATTGGGCAGGCTGGTGAGCGGGAAGTGCAGATAGCCAGCATCATTTTCGACCCACCCATTACCCGGGTGGCTGCTCGGGCCGGCGTTGGTGCCGTCATGGGGTCGAAGCATCTCAAGGCAGTGGTGGTTCGGGGCGACCCTGCCAACAAGCTGACTGTGGCCCACCCCGAAGCTCTCAAGGCGCAACTCAAAGAAGATAGCCCGCAGATTCGTCAAAATGCCTCTGGACTGACGGACTTTGGCACCTCGGGCGGCGTTGTTACTGTTGAAGCCTACGGTGACTTGCCGATTAAGAACTGGCAGCTCGGGGCCTGGAAAGACGGGGCCATGAAGATTACCGGCCAAACCGTCCAGCCGGATAATCTTGACAAGCACTACTCCTGTTTTGCCTGTCCCATTCGCTGCGGTAAGATCTACAAGAAACAGAAGAAGGGGCTCTTTGGAGGACATGGTCCCGAATATGAAACTCTGGGAATGCTCGGGGCCAACATATTGAATGACAATGCCGACTCCATCATTGAAGGCAATGAGTGGTGTAATCGCTATGGAGTCGACACCATATCGACCGGTGCAGTAATTGGATTTGGTATCGAAGCCTTTGAAAAGGGGCTGATCACAAAGGGCGATGCCGGTGGTCTTACGCTCGATTGGGATGCCGAGTCCATGCTGGCACTGATCCACATGATCGGCCGGGGTGAGGGTATAGGCGCACTGTTGGGCCAAGGTGTGCGCAAAGCGGCTGAGGATCTCGGTGGTGGTTCGAGTGATTTCGCAGTACACACCAAGGGGCTCGAGTACCCGGCACACGATCCCCGCGGCCACGTCTCGATGGCTCTCAACTATGCCACAGCCAGCCGTGGGGCTTGTCACCTTGAGGCTCTCACCTACTTCATTGACCGCGGCATTGGTCAACCCGATTTGGGGTATCCTGATGCTACCGATCCCCACCTCTCGGATGACAAAGCGCCCATGGTCTATAAGGCGCAAAACTACCTTCACACCTTCAATCCTCTGGGGCTCTGCAAGTTCCTCTGGGTGGCCCGTGTAGGGCCCAGCAAGATATCGCGCTGGCTCAATTCGGTTACCGGTTGGGATACGGATATGGACGAGGTAATGGCCACCGGGGAGCGGCTCTTCAATCTGAAGCGACTCTACAACGTGCGACTAGGTATCAGTAAAAAGGACGATACTCTCCCGCCTCGTTTGGGCGTGGAAGCCAAACCCGATGGGTTTGCTAAAGACGTGCTGCCCGATCTCGAGATGATGCTGCTTGAGTACTACGACTTGCGGGGCTGGGATGCAGACGGCATCCCGACATCTGAGACTCGGGCTCGGCTCGGACTGACTGATTGAGTAAGGTAGGATAGGAACTGTAGGAATGAACAAGACCATTGAATCGGCACTGGAAGCAATCGAGGACATTAAGGATGGGGCGCGTATTATGTTCGGGGGGTTCGGTCTCTGTGGCATCCCCGAGAATCTGATTCGGGCGCTCGTGGAGAAGGGAGTCCAGGATCTTACCGTCATCAGCAACAACGCCGGTTCCATAGATTTGAAAGCTGGCGGAGCATTTGGACTGGCTCTGCTCTTTGAATCGAGGCAGGTTCGCAAGTTTGTCGGTTCCTTTCCGGGCCCGGTGGCGAAGCTGGACTACTTCCTGGAGCCCTTTCAGTCGGGCGAGTTGGAGCTCGAAATCATGCCCCAAGGCACCCTCAATGAGCGCATCCGTTGCGCCATGGCCGGCCTGGGTGGCGTCTATTCACCCGTGGGTGCTGGAACAATTCTGGCGGAGGGGAAGGAAACTCGCACAATCGGTGGCCAGGATTACCTGTTGGAGTTGCCGCTCCACGCAGACTTTGGACTGGTGAGGGCCGCCAAGGGCGACAGCATGGGCAATCTTGTCTATCGCTTCACCGCCCGCAATTACAACGCTGGAATGGCCGGGGCGGCCACCACAACCATCGCCGAGGTCGAAGAGCTGCTGCCCCCCGGCGCCTTCAATCCAGACCAGGTCCACACGCCTGGCGTGCTCGTCCAGCGAGTAGTCAAAGGCGAGCACTACGAGCGGCGGGTGTGAGGTAGAAGATGAAGAACCGACTGACGAGAGTGCAGATTGCGGCCCGGGCAGCTCGGGAAATCCATGACGGCATGTACGTGAACCTCGGTATTGGTATCCCCAATATGATCCCCGAGTATTTGACCGAAGTGGATGTCGTCATCCACTCAGAAAATGGACTACTCGGCATGGGCCCAATGGCCCCTGCCGGTGAAGAAGACCCGGACCTGGTGAATGCCGCTAAGCAGCCGGTTACCGTTGCCCCCGGTGGGGCTACCTGTTCCCAGGTCGATTCCTTCGCCATTATTCGCGGCGGTCATTTGGATATGACTGTGCTGGGAGCCTTCCAGGTCTCCACCGCGGGTGACATTGCCAACTGGGCGGTACCCGGCGGCAAGCGGGTACCCGGAGTCGGCGGTGCCATGGATCTGGTAACGGGTACCAAGCAGGTCATGGTTACCATGACCCACAACAACAAGGACGGTAGCCCAAAGGTGGTGGAGGAATGCACCTATCCCCTGACGGGAATGGGATGCGTCAAGACGATTGTCACCGATCTGGCGGTGATTCGGATTGCCTCCGATGGTCTTGTGTTAGAGGAGGTTGCACCGGGGTTCAGCGTGGCTGAAGTCCAGGCGGCCACGGGGGCGAAGCTCGTGGTCTCCCCAGATTTGAAAGAGATTGATGTTTGATTCAAGGAATTCGCCCGCACACGCGGGTCAATAGGAACGGGTTCAGGAGGGAGCATGGATACCATTATCAAGAATGGCACGGTCGTCACGGCCACCGATACCTACAAGGCCGACGTCGGCATTACCAATGGCAAGATTGTCCAGATTGGCGAGAGTCTCACCGCCGCAGGAGCTAAAGTACTGGATGCCACCGACAAGTTGATCATGCCAGGTGGCATTGACGTGCATGTCCATTTGCAGCTCCCCTTCTGCGGTACCGTCAGCGCCGATGACTTTGAAAACGGCACCAAGGCGGGAGCTTGCGGTGGACTCACCACGGTCATCGACTATGCCATCCAGACCAAGGGCGAGAAACTGATGGACGCCATCACTGCCCGTCGCGCTGAGGCCGATCCCAAAGTCTGTATCGACTATGCGCTCCATGGTGGCATTACCGATTGGGATATTGCCAAAAACGAGATGGATGGCGTGGTTGAATATGGCATTCCCACCTTCAAGATGTTCATGGTCTATCGGAGCCAGGGGTGGATGGCAGATGATGGCTCGCTGCTTGAGGCGCTTGAAGCGACCAAGCGCAATGGTGGCCGAATCTGCGTGCACGCGGAAAATGACGATGCGATCCAGATGCTCTTGAAGCAGCACGGCCCCAATGCCGCCGAGTTGGGCGCATACGGACATGCCATTACTCGGCCCAACTACACGGAGCAGGAGGCCATTACCCGGGCCGCACTCTGGGCCCAGGTGACCGGTGGCCGCCTCTACGTAGTTCACATGTCAACTGGCGAGGGAGCCGACGCCGTATGGGCCGCTCGTGAGCATGGTGCCAATGTCCACTCGGAGACATGCCCGCAGTACCTGCTCCTCGATGACGAGCTCTTCAAGGGCGAAAACGGCCATCTCTATGCCACCTGCCCGCAGCTTCGCAAGCCGGCCGACCAGGAGCGACTTTGGGAAGGTCTGCAGGAAGGGACTGTCCAGGTTATCGGTACCGATACCTGCACATTCAACACGACTCAAAAGGCCATGTGGGAGGGTGATTTCCGGTCGATTCCCTACGGCATGCCCGGGGTCGAGACGATGTTGCCGCTGATGTGGCATCACGGTGTGAACTCAGGTCGCATCACCCCCAACCGCTTTGTCCAGATTTGCGCCACGAACCCGGCGAAGATCTTCGGTCTCTATCCCCAGAAGGGGAGTATTGCCGTGGGATTCGATGCCGATGTCGTCGTGTGGGACCCGGACCGAGAAGTGACTTTCAACTGGGAAGAGATGCAGACCAATTGTGACTGGAGTCCCTTCCAGGGTGAGATAGTCCAGGGTTACTCAAAGTGGACTCTCTCCCGGGGACGGGTGGTTGCCGAGGATGGTAAATTCGTTGGTGAGTTGGGACACGGCAAGTTTGTACCGCGTAAGCCGTGGGGAGACCTCTAGACAATAGTGGCCCCTGAGGGTGGCCTTGACGGGAAGGAAGGAGACGATATGGATACGAAGCAGATTCAGAAATTGGACGAGCAACATGTAATTTACCCGTGGGTACCGCAAACCGGTGCCGATCGAGTGGTGATGGACCGCGCGGATGGTGTCCACCTGTGGGATACCACCGGCAAACGGTATATCGACTTTTGCGCTGGCTTGTTGTGCGTCAACGTGGGTCACAACCATCCCCATGTGAAGAACGCCATCAAGGCGCAGTTGGACAAGCTGTGCTACGCTCCTCCCATTTTCGCCACGGAGCCGAAGTCCCGCCTCGCCCAGATGATTTCAGAGGTGACTCCAGGGGATCTCAACCACGTCTTCTTCACCAACGCCGGTGCCGAGGCCGTAGAAAACGCCATCAAGGCTTCCCGCTGGGCCACTGGACGTCACAAAGTTTACTCTCGGTGGCGCAGCTATCATGGCGCCACGGCCGGAGCCATTACACTCACCGGAGACCCACGTCGCTGGCCGGCTGAACCTGGTATCCCTGGTGCCGTCAAGTTCTTCGGTCCCTACTGCTATCGCTGCCCATTTGGCTACGAAGACGAATCGTCTTGCGGCATGCAGTGTCTGGAGACTCTAAAGACCCAGGTTATGGTGGACGGCCCCAAGACTATTGCGGCCATCTTCATCGAGCCCATTACCGGAACCAACGGCATTATCGCGCCGCCCAAGGCCTTTGTGCAGGGTATCCGCAAGTTATGTGACGAGCACGGTATCATGATGGTGGTGGACGAAGTGATGGCTGGCTGGGGACGCTCTGGCAAGTGGTTTGGCATTGATCACTATGACGTGGTGCCCGATATCCTGGTGACCGCCAAGGGGTTGACTTCCGGGTATGTCCAACTTGGTGCTATGGTTTGGGGGGATAAGCTCCAGGACCACTTCTCCAAGAATCCCTTTACCGGGGGGTTGACCTATCAGGGGCACGCCCTGGCCTGTGCCACCGGCATTGCCAACATTGAAGTCTATCGGGAGGAGAACCTTATTGAGAAGTCGGCCTCCAACGGGGCCTACATGCATGAGGCGCTTACCGCGTTGATGGACAAGCATCCCTCCATTGGCGAGGTGCGCACCAAGGGACTCTGGGCCTGCGTTGAGTTGACCCGCGATCGGGCAAACCGCACGCCATTAGCCGATTTTGGCGACTCCCGCGGTAATGTCATGAAGGAGTTGACCGGTCGGCTCTACGGCAATGGTCTTTTCCTCTTTGCCAAATGGGATTTCATCTTCATCGCTCCCCCGCTCAACATTACACGGGCGCAGATTGACGAGGCCGTGGCGATCCTCGACGACGGCCTGAATTACACGGACTCACTGCTGTAAACCCTGTTTTGACGGAGTCTTCTATGGAACTTGGATACACATACTCGCAGGCGATGACGGAAGCGGCCCGCTGCCTGCTCTGTCACGAGCCGCCCTGCAGCGCGGGCTGCCCGGCCAACACGGACCCGGGGAAGTTCATTCGCCAATTGCGTTTCAGCAACCTGAAAGGGGCCATTGCCACCATGTACCGCAATAACATTCTGGCGGCATCATGCGGGGTGCTTTGCCCGACATGTACATTGTGTGCCTCGGGCTGCACGGCCAAGGGTCTTGACCGGCCCATTGATATCGGTGGATTGCAGCGTTTTCTCGCCGAGCATTCATGGGAAATCGGCTTCAGCCCACTTGAGGCTGGAGCGCCCAATGGGCAGAAGGTAGCCGTCGTTGGTTCCGGACCGGCAGGACTGATGTGCGCCTCTGAACTGGTCCAGCAAGGATTCGCCGTGACCATCTTTGAGCGCTTGGAAAAGCCTGGTGGAGTCTTGCGGCACTTGCTTCCGGAGCACCGCCTTTCCGCGGTCTTCTTCGACCGTGAAGTCAAAATGCTGGCGGACCTCGGCGTTGAGTTCAAGTGCAATGAGACCATTGCTGGTCGTGCTGGACTTGATGAGTTGTTGGCCGCTGGATATGGCGCAGTCTATCTGGCTACAGGAGCTTGGGAAGCGATGCGCCTCAATCTGCCGGGTGGTGAAGCCGGTGGCGTCAAGGGGGCCATTGGTTTCCTCGCCCGCAGCAAGAGCGACCCCGGAGCCGTGACCGCCGAGGTCAAAGGCAAACAGGTAGCGGTTATTGGTGGTGGCGATACGGCCATGGACGTGGCGGTGACGGCCCAGCGTTTTGGTGCCCAGGACGTCTACGTCCTCTACCGTCGTTCCTACGGGCAGATGCCTGGTGACCCGGAAGAGAAGCTGGAAGTGATGCAGGAAGGCATCCATTTCGTGATGCTTACCCAACCTCTGGGATATGAGAGCGCTAATGGGCAGGTCACCGGCGTAAAGGTGCTGCGGACCCGTCTTGGCGAGCCGGACTTCAGTGGCCGCCGCACCCCCGAGGCCATTCCCGGAACTGAGCATGTACTCCCCGCCGATGTTGTCGTTGAAGCCGTCGGCTTGAAACCGGGCAAAGGACTCAAGGGATTTGAAGGATTGCAGGTGGACACCAGCGGGCGCGTTATTGTCTCTGAAGCTGGCGAAACTGACATCGCCAACGTCTTTGCCGGCGGCGATGCAGTGCGGGGCGCAGCGTTGATCTCACATGCCATCGGCGATGGCACCAAGGCTGCCAAAGCCATTGTCAACTCTTTGCAGGGAGGTGAGTAAGATGCCAGTCACTAAAGACCTCAGCATAGAGATGTGTGGTGTTCGTTTCCCCAACCCGGTTTGCCTTTCCTCTTCTCCAGTTTCCAATACTGGAGAGATGGTGGGACGCTCTTTCGATGCCGGCTTCGGTGGTGTGGCCTTCAAGACCATCGGCAAGGGCGATATCAAGATTATCCATCCAGCCCCACGCATGGCCGGCTACGACTATGGCAACAAGAAGCTCGTGGGACTGCAGAATGTCGAGCAGATCTCCGACCGTCCGCTGGACCACAATCTGAAAGACATTCAATACCTGAAGAAGAATTGGCCCGACCATGTGGTCATCGCCAGTATCATGGGATTCTCCAACGACGAGTGGCGGGAATTAGCAATTGCTTGCGAAGAAGCCGGTGCCGACATGCTCGAACTCAACTTCTCCTGCCCCCACATGACGGTGGAAGGGTCGGGAATGAAGGTGGGGCAAGCCTTTGACCTGGTGGAGAAGTTCTCTGCCACAGTGAAGGCTGCCGTGAAGATCCCGGTACTGGCCAAGATGACTCCCAATGTTACCGACATTACGGAGCCGGCCCTCTCGGCTAAGAAGGGTGGTGCGGATGGTCTGGCTGCCATCAACACGGTCTTGGGCCTGACGGGGGTGGATATGAGACAGTTTATCCCCAGCCCCAACGTGGGCGGCATGGGAGCCTACTCCGGTTACTCCGGACCAGCCGTCAAACCCATCGGCTTGCGTGCCATCGCGCAGCTGGCACAGCACCCCGAATTGGGTCTGCCCATCTCAGGAATGGGCGGAATCGAGACCTGGATCGATGCCGTGGAGTATCTCCTCCTCGGCTCCACAACGTTGCAGATTACGTCGGGCGTGATTCACTACGGCTATCGCATCGTGGAAGACATCCTCGAGGGGATCTCATATTTCATGGAAGAGCATGGCTTCGACAATGTCTCGGACTTTGTCGGCAAGGCTCTGCCCAACGTGGTGTCCACCGATAACTTCGACCTGAGTCGACAGGGGATTGCCGAGTACAATCTGGACCGGTGTATCGGCTGTGGGCAGTGTCACGTGGTCTGCCAGGATGCTGGTGGACAGTGCTTGACCTGGGACGAAGGCAAGCGTCTTCCGGTGATGGATGAATCGAGGTGCCTTGCGTGCATGATCTGTTCTTTCGTCTGCCCCGTATCGAAGCCGCCCATGATCACCTACAAAGAGATCCCCGGTAAGCCGGAAGTAATGCCGACTCCGTCTGAGTAGACCTTCTCAGCACATCGCCGTTCACATTTGGTTGAGACTACGGGCAGAGGTCGTTGGCCTGGCCCGGTGTTCCGAAGTCGCCTGACGGGAGTGGAGTTGTCGCTTCGCACCACGCTGCCCCGATGTCATTGGCGGTGTGGTTGAATTGATTCGGGGCCAGGTTCATGGAGGCTCCCTTGGGGTCGGGGAAGAGGGGGCCGCCGTCCCATGCCACGCTGTCCGATATTGCCCCCTTGTAGGAGAGCATGAGTTCGTCAGAGCCGTTGCCCAGAAGAATATTGTCATACTGGTAGTCAACGGCGACGCCACCGTTTAGTTCTAAGCTCGCTTCGATTCCCAGCAACAGGAATCCGTTAGCAGGAACCAGCAGCGGCGCGCCATTGACAATGACATGACTTTCCGCCCCGCCATCGCTGATCTCCCAACCGTTAACGTCGATATCGAAGTTCCGGGTGTTGCGCACTTCAAAGTACTCGCCCAGCGTATCGTAAACTTTGGCCGGGTTTTGCATGATCTCTGTGATGATGATGTCACCGGGGTCGGGAACATATGTTTCGATGGTGCAGTCGGGGGCACATCCGTCGCCCAGAATATCGTTGCCATCGTCGCACTCTTCATTGCTATCGATCACAAGGTCGCCGCAGCCCGGGTTCTGGCACGATGTCCGGCACGCATCGGGCTCAAGGTCGCTGGCGAAGTCGGCCCAATCGCACTCTTCACCCTGGGCATCATCGATAATTCCGTCGCCACATTTGGGCGTTTCACAGTAAGTTTTGCAGCTATTTGGAGCGTCCTGGTTGTCCAGACCCTCGTCGCACTCTTCGTCGCTGTCAATGACCCCGTCCCCGCACCACGCCGGCTGACAGCTCATGCGGCAAGCATCCTTGACCGAGTCGCTATTGAAGATTCCGTCGTCACACTCCTCGCCGGAGTCGAGGGTGCCGTCGCCACAGTAAGCTGCCTTACAGTCGGTGCGGCAACTATCGGCCACGTCGTCGTCATTGAACTCAGCCCAATCACATTCCTCGCCGAGGCTCTCGTCGAGGATGCCGTCGCCGCATTTGGGTGCGACGCAATCGGGTTTGCACTTGTCCGCGGCGTTCTCGTTGTCGGGGCCGTCGTCACACTCTTCGCCCGCATCTGCAACGTTGTCGCCGCACCACGCCAGAAGACAACTCGTGCGACAGGCGTTAGGCATGGTATCGCTGTTGTTGCCGCCTTTGTCGCACTCCTCCCCGGAATCAATGACGTTGTCCCCGCAGGAGGGTAGCTTGCAATCGAGACGGCAGTGATCGGGCTGACTATTGCTGTTGTCGGGGCCGTCGTCGCATTCTTCCCCCTCATCGGTCCAGCTATTGCCACAAAACGGTACGTATGGTTTACAGTCGAGGCCGCACTCGTCTCCGCCCTCCTGGTTGCCATCGTCGCAACTCTCGTTGGCATCGAGAACACCGTCTCCACAATATGCGAATAGGCAGGACTTACGGCAGGCATCTGGCAATGTGTCGGAATTGTCGTCACCCCAGTCGCACTCTTCATTTGGCGTCTTTACGCCATCTCCACAGACAGTGATGTAAATAGTGCAGTCAGCCTGGCAACCATCCCAATCTTCGCCGTTGTGGTCGTCACACTCTTCGCCATCATCAATGACGCCGTCACCACAGTATGCCCACTTGCAGTCGGTGCGGCAGTCATTGGGTATTTCGTCGTTATTGGCCTCTCCCAGGTCGCATTCCTCGTCACCATCTTGGATGCCGTCGCCGCACCAGGGGTTCTGGCAATTGCTCCGGCAAGCGTCGGGCTCCAGGTCACTGTTGAAGGGACCGTCGTCGCAGCCTTCGTCGCTATCGACCGTGCCATCTCCGCACCATGCCGCCTGGCAATCACTGCGGCACGCATCTGGGAGGAGGTCTGAATTGGCCTCGCCGTCGTCACAGCCCTCGAGGCTATCAATGACGCCATCGCCACATCCGGCTGGCGAACAATCGGTGCGGCAGGAATCGGGCTCGCTGTCAGAGTTATCTTCGCCCCAATCGCAGCCTTCTACAGTGTCGACTATAGCGTCGCCACAGAAGGGCAGGAGGCAGGTGGTACGGCAGAGGTCGGGAGCATCGCCATTTAGCGGCCCGTCGTCACACTCTTCGCCGGAGTCCACGACCTCATCGCCGCAGTGCGCCGGCACGCAGTTGGTCCGGCAGGCATCAGCCGCGAGGTCGCTGTTGTCTGCACCGTCGTCACAGAGTTCCTCGGCGTCGACGATTCCGTCCCCGCAGAAGGAAATGAGGCAGAGGGGGTCGGGTACACCAAAGATCATGAGGTCCGAGACGGTTCCAAGTGGCGAGGGCGGGACGGTCTCGTGAATAGCTCCGCTGGCATCCACTGCCGCTGCTACCATGGCCACGACTTCGTCTTCGTAGGGGGCTTCGTCGAAGATGAGATACCAGGGCAGAACCACTTCGGCAATTCCCTCGGCCGAGACTGCCACGAGGCAAGGAACAGACGTCGCGGCGCCGTCGTTTGCGACCTGGAAGCAGCCCGCAGCCACGAGGCCTTGCGCCGGGTCTTCACCCCAAAGGAACCCAATCACGAGGTCAACGCCAAAGCCGGGGAAATCAACTTCGATGGGCGGCGCGAGCGACAGGTCCATGCCACTATCGTCACCGACGATGTCAGCCAGGTTCGTGGGCCCCGTTTCCGCCGAGAAATCGGTGTCAAGGTAGAGAACTCCAGCGCGGTCCCCGAGGGGTACAATGGTCAGCCCTACATAGAGGTTCACTTCGTCAAGCAGGAGTTGCACATTGCCGACCGCAAACTGCCCTGTCCCCTGGAAGGAGGATTCGGGCCAATCTTCACCCAGGACTCCGTCAGCTATGGGTGACCCAACAGGCACTTTTCCTGATTTGCACCCCTTGAGTGTGCAGACGTCCGTGGTGCAGAGGATGGAATCTGAACAGGCCGACTTGTGGAAGCACCCCAATGCGTCATCACAGGAGTCAATGGTGCAAGAGAGATTGTCCGAGCAATCGATGGGCAGCCCGATGCACGTGCCCTTGTAACAGACGTCATGCCAGGTGCAAACGCTGCCGTCTTCACACTCCTCGTTGTTGAAGGGATAGAGACAACCTTTGTCGGGCTTACACTCGTCAGTAGTGCAGAGATTATCGTCGTCGCATACCACCGGCGAGAAAACGCAGCCGCTCTCTACACATTCGTCGGCAGTGCAAAGATCCTCATCGTCGCAGGGAGTCAGTACATTGCAGCAGCCTGCGAGAAACTCGTGGGTACACCCGGTAATGGGATTGCAGAAATCATCGGTGCAGTAGTTGCCATCGTCACAATCTTCGCTCCCTTCACACTGCGGGATGTAGACCGTTTGCGAGAAGGAGATCTTGTCTGAAAAGAAACCGTCGCTCACCGTTATCAAGACAGAATTGGTGCCCAGGTCCTGGTCTTCGGGAGGAGCCATGGTGACGGGAGCAGACACTCCCTCCGGCTCAAGAGGTATAGGAAGGCCCAAGGAGCTGTTCTGAGGGCCTGCCAGGAAGAAGGCGAGAGAGTCGTCATCGTCATCTAGCGCATCAAACCAGAGAGTCACTTGGTGCCCGGGGAGCATCGCCACGTCCTGGGGCAAGGTGAGGATCCGGGGGGGAGAGCCAGTTCCCACCTTGATGGAGTCAATGGTCCACGCCATAGCTGTTGACCCTTGGTTAGCCTCGACGCAGAATCGTAACTGGAAAGAGCCCTCCTTGACCTTGGGTGGCAGTGCGATCATGGTCGGTCGACTACCATTCACTCCATTCCCGTCAAAGGTGGCTAGAACGACATCCTCTCCTGCCCCAAGGGGATAAGCGCGCACGCTGAAGCTGCCGGAATTAGAGGGAAGCTCCTCGTCTTCAAGATTGACGGCAACGAACTGTTCAAAGGTAAGGGCGTGCGGTTGCTCCGGGTGAAGAAGCGAGACCAAAGGAGAAACGAGGCAGATGGACCCTCCCTTTAATTCGGTGTCGATTTCCAGGCGAGCTGCCGGGTCTTTGCCGAGGGGCGTCGAGACCGCGCTGAGTGCAAAAGACCCCAACTCCGACTCAGTCTGTGTCCAGCCGGCAGTGGCCAAAGTACCCGGGCATGAGAAGGTCTCGGTGTAGTTGGGGTGAATGGTGCATTCTTCCACCGCGGTGACGACGCAATAGTGGCCTGGGGTGCAGGTGGCAACCTCACAGGGTGAACAGGGAACAGGACAATCGCCGTCCTCAAGACAGCAATTGGAAGCTGGAACGACGAGATAGCGGCAGGCGTAGTCCAAGCAGGCATCCACTGTACAGGGGTCATCGTCCTGGCACTCCCAAGCGCCCTTACAGCACCCTGCTACCGCAGTTGACTGACACTGATTCTCGACGCACGCTTCGTTCGTGCAAGGGTCGTCGTCGGCGACGCAATCCGCAACGGTCTTGCAGCAGCCCTTTCCCTGCGGCAGATTGGAGCAGGTGTTGTTGCCCGGGTTGCAGACGTCGTCGGTGCAGGCATCACCATCATCACAGTCCAGATTGGTGAGACAGCAATTCAGATCCGGAACGTGGAGCAATCGGCACTCTGAATTAACGCAAACTGGCGATTTGCAGAGGTCCTGGTCGGTGAGAAATCCGATACAGTCGTCGTCGTAGTGGCAGCACCCATCCATCGTCGAATGGGCGCACGTATGGACGGCTGCCTGGCAGTAGTCATCGGTGCAGGGGTCCTGGTCGTCACACTCGACGTTGTCCTCGCAGCAGCCCTCAATGGGTGTGTGGAGGCAGAGATTGGTCGCCAGATTGCAAGAGTCGGCGGTGCAGGGGTTGTCGTCGACGCAATATGCTGGAGGCGGTCCTGCGCAGAACTCCGGGTTGGGAAGATGCTCACACTCGTGGTCGAGGCAATAGTCGAGGGTGTCGTTGGTGCCATCCTCACACTCAAGGTCGATCATGCAGCACTGAGTGCCGCCTGGACTGGAGTGGTGGCAGGTCTTGTACGCGTTACCTGGTTCCTGCGAACAGAAGTCGATGGTGCAGGGGTTGGCATCCTTGCAATCGACGTCCACGACGCAGCACCCCGGCTTCTCTGGCACCACATGGTAGCGGCACTGATGGTTCTTGCATTCGGCGTAGGTGCAGGCGCTATAAGGAGGGCAGTCTGCATCCTTATTGCAGCAACCGGGGGACGGGGTGTGGATACACTCCAGGTTAGCCGGTTTGCAGGTGTCGATTGTGCAGAGGTCCTGGTCTTCACAATCAATCTGGTGGAGACAACATTCAGAGATGGCCTGGTGGAGGCATCGCGCCTCTCCGAAATCCCCACAGGTGTCGAGGGTGCAACTGTTGTTGTCATTGCAGATCACAGGCGTGTAGTAGAAAAAGAAGTCGTCAGTGTTGGCGGCCCCAGGGGTGCCTTTGTCCATGCCCGGCACCGGGCTCTTGTCAGCCGGTCGCCAGTTGACTACGTCGTTGTTGTCCATGTAGGGATTGACCAATTCATAGGAGACTCCCTCCACGGTGGCGAAGTCGGGCGGTCCATATTCGACGCGGTCAATCTCAAGGCCCTGCGGGTTGACGAGGATAATCTCATCAGTGCCGTTGGAAAGAGTGAAGTTGTAGTAAAGGTGGTCGGGATAGATACCACCATTGTTCTCGGCGTTGTCGGAGCGCCCTAGCAGGAAATAGCTACCCGGCGGTACGACGATAGGTGATGCACTGAAAATGATGAAATCGTCGGCATCGGCATCCATCAAACGGTAGCCGTTCAGGTAGAGTGGCTCAAGCGAGGGATTGTAGAGTTCCAGCCACTCCCCAGTCGAGTCGTCGGCGGCAGCAGGGTTGGCCATGAACTCATTAATGATCAGGGCCTCCAGCGGAGGGATGCAGGATTCTGGGTCTACAATGTAGTCACATTTATTGTAGCCAGCCTCCAAATCCTTCTCACAAAGAGCGACATAACCTGAGGGCGGCAAGTCGCATTGAAAGGGGTAATTGCAGCAACCTGGCTTGGCCGGATCGGCAACGTAGTTGCAGGCCCCCTCCAACTCTTCAGGCCCGATTATGCAGGTTCCCTTGAGGCACGGGTCACTGAAGTTACAATCTGTATCGTCGACGCAACAGTCGTTGTCAGTCTGGATGAATCGACACCCTTCAAGTGAGCATTTGCCAACTGTGCAGGCAGGAGCTTCATCGCAATCGTCATTGACTTCGCACGGGAGCAATGCCAGATAAGCGGTTTCAATCTCTGACATTTCAAGAGGGTCTTCGCCTGCGCAGGAGAGCATCATGAGCGTCGTGACGCCGGAAAGTAGCAAGAGGTGCGATGGAGAAAAACGGCGCAACGTCATGGCGTTCTCCGGATTCGAAGGACTAGACTCTGGCTGCGGCTCCCGGGTGCTGAACTAGCGAGCGAAAAAGCGCTCAATGATCCTGCACTCGGCCTTCCACGCACTATCATCCAGCCGAATCTTCAGGAAATCATGATACAGGGCACGTAAGATTTGTTCAAGCGTACCCAGGTGGTCGAAGCGGTCTATCACGGCTTCAAATTCGGTCTCTGCCGAAATGGATGGAACCTTGATGCCAGAGAGGAGGAATTTGGGCCCATTGAAGGTGAAATCCCAACGCCGTCCCTGGAGATTGATGGAGAGCTTGGCGTCTTCGATCTGTTTTCCCTGGTGGATTGCCGTCACGGCTTCCTCACCCTGGGCCGGACTCTCGCCCTTAAGAATGTTCACTTCGCCGCCGGCATATGGCGAGACGAAAGTGATCTTGTCCTCGAACCACAACTCAACGGGGCCCATTTCGGTAGGGAGTTGCCCCTCCCCGGAGACGCTCTTGTAAAGGAGCCAGGTCAAGAACTCGTTGCCGAGAGGACGGGTCCCTTCGATTCGTTTCATTAGATCCATTTGTTTCTCCTCCCTGCCTATTCGTATTCCGCAACGAATGATGCCTGTTCGACTTCCAGGAGCATGTCGGTTTCTTCTTCAGTGAGGAGTTCGCTGGCCGCCGTGTATGGGCTGTCCGGGACCATAGCAAGGCCGAAAGTTTCATAGAAGAGATCGAGGAAAGTCTGAACGACCCCCTTGCTTTTGCCGAAGAACCAGAGTCTCCCGGTCTCCGTGTGGAAGAGCAACTCGTAGACCTTGATGGTCGGCAGTGCACGCCGCATCATTTCGGCCTGAAGGTCCTCCTTCAGCAAGGAAATCTCAGCCTTGGGCAGACGTTCCTTTCCTTCTTCCTCACATTTGGCTCTCACTCGCTTGGTGAGATGTAGTTTTAGCTGTGCAGTGGGCACACTGATGGAATCAACCCGCATGGCAAGCCCGACGATGTGCTCGCCAAAAAAGATGGAGGGCTTTTCAAATCGTGTGCCAATGGGATCATGCAACTGGACCCAACCAAATGACTGGTGCGCACCAGTCGCTGGATCCAATTCCTGGAAACGATAGCGAGTCAATTGGTCGAGGATCTTCTGCCAATCCTCAACCTTGCTCTTGACGAAGAACCCCAGCGGACCCATCCGCCCGGTCAATGCACCCATGATACTACCTCCCAAACTGTCAATGCGATCGTTGCAGCAGTGTATCTGTGTCCAAAACGATTGTCACTGGCCCATCATTGACCAGGTCTACTTTCATCATTGCGCCGAATACACCTTGCTTGACGGTAATGCCCCGAGCCTTGGCCAGGGCTACAAATTCCTCGACCATTGGCGCTGCCTCAGCGGGTGGCATAGCGTCGAAGAAGGAGGGCCGCCGACCCTTCTTGCAATCAGCGAGCAACGTAAACTGGCTGACCACGAGCAATTCACCGCCACAATCGAGGAGGGCCCGGTTCATCTTGCCGTCCCCATCCTCGAAGACCCGCAGTTGTACGATCTTGTCGACCAGGAAAGCCAGTTCTTTTTGCGTATCGCCTTTGGCGACGCCGAGGAGGACGAGGAAACCGTGGCCAATGCGTGAGATATCGCGGCCGTCAACCTTGACGCCAGCCCCGGCCACTCGCTGCAATACTGCTTTCATAATTGGATTTCGCTAATCGTTGCTCAGGATCTCGATATCCTGGAAGGAACCATCGATAATATCGTCGACTTGTTCTTCGGTCTTGTCCAGTGAGACGCAGAGTTCCTGGACCAGCAGACTCCTGGCCAGTTCAAGCATCTTGCGCTCGCCAAAAGAGAGGACCTTGCGACCTTTCAGAACGGAAAAGTCGCGTAGTACTTCGGCCAGTTGCAAGGGGGAGCCACTGCAGATCTTGTCCATGTAGCGTCGTGACCGGCGGTTCCAGGTCTCCTGCTCAAACACGAGGTCACGCTGAGCCAGGATTGCAAAGACCTCGTCACGCTCGGCTTCTGACATGACGTGGCGCAAACCGACGTTATCTTCCTTACCAATGGGGACCAGGATCTTCTTCTGGGAATCGAGCACTCGCAGCACATAAAAGACGTGCTGAAAACTGTCAATGTCACGTGTCTCAATACCCGTGATCTCGGTTACCCCCTGGGCCGGATATACAACCAGATCACCGACTTTGAATTTTACCACCGGGGAACCTCCCGAACGATGCACACCCTCGCACACCATGAACCATTCCACTATACTACGTGGTCAAAAAGACGGTCAAGGAGAATCGATGGCTTTTAGAGGTTCGGCGATCTGATCACGGCTGTACCCCGGTCCGTTCTTGAAGGGAGGTATGGCGTT
>CAZFVN010000107.1:0-18847 GCA_964522395.1 uncultured Myxococcales bacterium | reverse complement strand
CCTTGCCCATCCCCCACCCAACCCCTAAAATGACTCCAGGTCGAATCCTCCACTCCGTACCACCGGAGCCAAATTGCATACGCCAAAACTCAACCTTCTCGTTCCCCTCTTCGTAGCTGCACTCCTCCTCCCATCCTGCGCCCTCCACACCCGTACACCCGTCATCGCCGTGGGCCAACCGGCCCCAGATTTTGCGCTGCCCGATGCCGACGGCAGATACTGGGAGCTGTCCAAGATCGTCGCCAACGGCTCAGCCGTGGTGGTCTTCTACCGCGGCTACTGGTGACCGCACTGCCGACGGCAGCTCGTGGAGCTGACCAAAATGCGGCAGGAGTTCGACGGAGCGAAGAGCGTAGTGGTGGCCATTAGCGTCGATACCCCCGAGGACAACCGCGACTTTCGACGGAAGTGGGGCATCACCGTTCCTCTTCTCTCAGACCCCAACCTGGCGGTCATCTCTGCTTACGGCCTCGCCATGGAAGGCAAGGACATCGCCGTCCCCGCCACCTTCGTCATCGACGGTCAACAGACCATCACGTGGCAATACATCAGCGACACGCAAATGGACCGGCCCGATGCTGATGAAATCCTGAAGCAAGCAGGCGAGAGCGTTCATTAGGGAGTTACGCAAATCCGACAATTCGTTGCCAGCCCGGGTCCGGGTTCAGTACAAAGGTAACAGTTAATTGTCACGACATGGGTAACACTCTTTTTGAGGGGAAGGGAGGCCCGGGCAGGATGCGATCCCCTAGTCCACTCCAGCCCGAAACTCAAACGCCCCATCCACGAATGCTGCCTTCTTCACCGTAAACTTTCGCTTCTTCCCCGCCACCTCGAAGGTAGCCGTTGCGGCTTCAGAACGGGAAAAACTGAGCGCCTTGCTCCACAGCGAACGGAACCAGATAGCGGCCTTGAGCAACACGTCCCCTGTGGTCTCAACAACAGATGCCTCCTCCACCCCAACCGTAAGTCGGCCTTTGCGGAGCTTCAGGACCGGACGAGCCGCCAGCACCACCGCGATGCACTGCCCTTCTTCCCGAAAGAGGTGGACCCGCAAGGGGCGCTTGCCCTCGGCCCAGGAGAGCCCCGCCCGAAACTGGCCGTTGCTCTTCGGTCTACCCTTCTCATCGTAGCGGTCGGGCAATTGTGCTGACTCCATGGCCCCATTGGCCAACGCCGCTACTGCCGCGCCACTCGCCCGCACCAGAACCTCATCCTTTAGCTTCGGGTTCTTCACTCCCCCGGGCAACCCACGCGTTACAGGGAGAGCCAGTTCCACTCCCAAGACCAAATGTGCCCGTTTGCCATCGGGGCGGACCGCCAGACTCTTTACCGGCAGCGACCCCAACGAAATCTCACTGCGCACCAATTCTCCAACATCTTTCAGAAGTGGTGCTGCGGTGAGCGAGAAATCCTTCTCCAGCAACTTCACAAGCGCCCCTTGCAGCTCCTTGCCAAGGCTCTTCT
The DNA here is from genome assembly GCA_964522395.1 of uncultured Myxococcales bacterium. GTDB lineage: Bacteria > Myxococcota_A > UBA9042 > CAIXZC01 > CAIXZC01 > CALGBT01. Next base: position 17,380 of record CAZFVN010000107.1, on the reverse strand, counting down.
TCGAGAGCGCCGTCCGCAGCAGTTTCGGGACCAGCGGCCAGACGTGCTTCACCAGCGTCGCTCCTGCACTGTCGGGCAACTCGGGCCGCACCGCTTGCAAGTCCTTGCCCGACACCGAAAGCACCGCCGAGCCCTCCCTGGAATCCACCGTCACACGGGTATCGGTATCTAGGGTCAGAGTGAAGAGAAGCTTCTTCTTGAGCAATATGTCAACGTGAATACGGACCCCAATGCGCCCCGCTTTGGCCACCCTCAGTTTCACGCTGTTGGGTCGCAACACCAGCTTCGGTATCAGCTTCTTGGCCGGCCCCGAAATCGGCAACGACAAAGGGATACTCCCCCGCTTCTTGAAGGCGGCAGTTATCTCCTTGTCGAGTAGAGCAAAGGGAACCACGGCCTCAATATGGGGCCCCTTCGCCGGAGATTTGGGCCCTGCGATGAGCTCTCTTCTAGCATTCTGCACACGCACGCAAGGGCTGGAGCATGCGGAGCTTGCAACTGCTAGTGCCGCCCCTACCATGATCAACGACAGCCGTATTTGCATGACCCCTCCTGACCTCGGACCATCATCCCACAGTTTTCTTCAAATCATATAAAACTTTCCCCAAATCAACCTCGTATATGGCCGCCCTGATGCGAGGTGAAATGATGCAGAGACAACTCAGAAAGTACCTTCCAGTAGCAATTCTGGCCGCCCTCATAATGGCGGCTGTTCCGGTGCTGGCCCACTCCCACCATGGACACCATCACCACCATCACCACCGTCCCTTCGTGGCCAATGTGATCGTGCCTCAGGCGCGTCCCCATTCCATTGGGCGGCCGGCCGCGGTGCGCATGACTCTGGTGGAAGTGAAAGTGACCGTTGACGGCCAGGTTGCTACTACCCAGATGGACATTTACCTTGAGAATCCCAGCCACCAGCGCCAGGAATCGGAACTACTCATGCCGGTGCCAGATGGGGCCGTGGTAAAGAGCTTTTCTTTTAAGGGTAGTGCCAAGGAGGATTCGGCAGAACTGCTTCCCGCAGACGATGCCCGGCGTATCTATGACGATATTGTCTCCCGCATGAAGGACCCAGCCTTGCTCCAGTTCGTCGGGTTCAATCTGGTGCGCTCCAGTGTCTTTCCCCTGGAACCTCACGGTACTCAGCAAGTGCGACTTACCTACGAACACCTGTTGCCCTCGGACGGAACACGAGTGGACTACGTCCTGCCACGCACCGAGGCCCTGGACTACCACGTCCCGTGGGATATCACCGTGGACATCGATGCCGATGACAAACTCTCAACGGTCTACTCCCCCACCCATGAAATCGACACTAGTCGCAAGGGTAGCGACCGTGCCGTCATCCGGGTGGCTGACGGTAGTCGCAAGCAGGCCGGTGCCTTTCGTCTCTCCTACCTGCTTGAGCGGGACGGGGTTACAGGCACGGTCATTGCGTTCCCAGACAAGTCAGTGGGCGGAGGATACTTCTTGATGCTCGTGGGCCTGCCTACCCGGGTAGAAAGAGACGAACCCATCAAGCGGGAAGTAACCATCGTCATCGACCGATCGGGTTCCATGGCCGGCGAGAAGCTGGAGCAAGTGAAGGCGGCAGCCAAGCAGGTACTCTACGGCCTCGAAGACGGCGAGATGTTCAACGTCATCGTTTACAACGAATTCGTGGACCCATACTCCACGAAGCCAATAGAGAAGAGCAGTGATTCAGTGAAGGAAGCGCTGATTTGGTTGGATGAAGTTCAGGCTGCGGGCGGCACCAATATCCACGATGCTCTGCACCAGGCGCTGGAAATGGAGAGTAATGGCGACCACCTTCCCCTGGTCCTCTTCATGACCGACGGTCTACCCACCATTGGCGAGACTTCGGAACGTAAGATCCGCAAGCTCGTTGAGGGCCACAACCCCCACAAACGCCGGGTCTTCACCTTCGGCGTTGGCGTAGATGTGAACACGCCCCTTTTAGAAGCCGTGGCCGATGACTCCCGTGGCTCCGCTACTTTTGTACTGCCCAGGGAAGATGTCGAAGTGAAGGTTGCCGCTGTCTTCCGTAAGCTCCAGGGTCCCATCTTCTCCGAACCCCGATTCAAAGTTCTGGACGACAAGGTGGAAGCTCCAAGGCGCGCCCGAGAGGTGATGCCTCGAAGGCTCCCCGACCTCTTTGCTGGCGACCAGTTGATTGTCCTGGGCCAGTACCGCGGGAAGGGAGAGCTTGAGTTCGCGGTGAAAGGAAGATACCTCGGCAAGAGCAAGACCTTCAGATTCAAGTTCAATCCCCGCAAGGCTAAGAAGCATAACAGCTTCGTGCCCCGCCTCTGGGCTGGCCGCAAGATCGCCGGGCTGGTAGATGAGATTCGCCGGGCGGGAGCGGACCTCACCAATCCCAACGACCGTCGCCGGGTTGCCCAGGACCCTCGCTTCCAGGAACTGGTGGACGAGATCATCAGGCTCTCCACTCGCTTCGGGATTCTTACCGAGTACACGGCATTCCTGGCCAGAGAGGGAACGGACCTGGCCAAGCGCGAGGCGATCTTCGAAGAAGCGCACAAGAACCTCGTTGAAAAAGCGGTCTCGACCCGTTCTGGCTGGGCCGCAGTAAGCCAGTCTATCAACAACCAGCGGCGAGCCCGCCAGGCCACTTTGAACCCGGCCAACGAGTTTTATGACGATGAAATGAACCAAGTTGAAGTGAGGGGCGTACAGCAGGTGGCCGATAAGGCATTCTACCGGCAGGGCGGTCGCTGGGTTGATAGTTCGCTGGTCAACAAGAAGAAGGCAGACCGGGCCCCGGCCAGAGAGGTCAAATTCGGTTCGAAAGAGCATTTGAAAATCGCACGAGAGCTTGCCGAAGAAGGCGAGGCAGGCAGCGTCGCCATGGACGGCGACATCATATTGGAATTCGAAGACCAGCCGGTCTTGATAAGGAGTGGCAAGTGAAAGCAGTAAACCATATAACGGACGCAACAAAGCGAGGTGACACAATGAGAAAGGTAACGACCCTGGTAGCTCTTGCAGTGATGGTGTTCATGGCTTCCGCTCCGGCGCTGGCCCACAAGGACCACAAGAAGCCGCGCATTCAGATTGCGATTCTGCTGGATACCAGCAACAGCATGGACGGACTGATCCAGCAGGCCAAGTCTCAGCTCTGGAAGATCATTAATGAATTCGTCATGGCCAAGCGCAACGGTATGCGGCCGGACATTGAGGTGGCGCTCTACGAATACGGCAACGACTCTTTGCCTTCGAAGGAGGGCTATATTCGGCAGGTGCTGGGCTTCACATCGGACCTCGACAAGGTCTCCGAGAAGCTTTTCGCATTGACCACCAACGGCGGCTCCGAGTACTGCGGCCAGGTTATCAAAGTGGCCCACAAGCAACTTGACTGGAGTCACCACAACAACGATTTGAAGGTGATGGTTATCGCTGGCAACGAACCCTTCCGCCAGGGGCCCGTGGACTACCGCGACTCCTGCAAAGCAGCCATCAAGGACGGCATCATCATCAATACGATTCACTGTGGCGCCTATGACGAGGGCGTTTCCGGTGGCTGGAAGGATGGTGCTAAGCTGGCTGACGGCACCTACATCCATATCGACCAGGATCGCGCCGTCGCCCACATCGATGCACCCCAGGACAAAGAGATTGCCAAGCTCGGTGCCAAGCTCAACAACACCTACATCCCCTACGGTGCCGCAGGCGGCGAGTCTATGGCACGCCAGGCCACAGAAGACTCCAATGCCGTGGCCGTAGCCCCAGGCTCCATGGTCAACCGAGCCGTCTTCAAGTCCACCTCCCATTACAGCAACGCTGATTGGGACCTGGGCGATGCCGTGGCCGATGGTAGCGTCGACCTTGCCGAAGTAGACGACGAGGCCCTTCCTTCCGAGCTGAAAGGCAAGTCCAAGAAGGAAAAGGAAGAGTACATCGCTGAAAAGGTGGATGAGCGCAAGAAGATCCAGAAGAAGATCGCAAAATTGAACGAAGAGCGGCGCGAATATGTAGCCAAAGAAGAGAAAAAGATGGCGGCCGAAGCGGGCTCCGAGTCCTTCGATTCCGCCCTCATCAAGTCAGTCCGCACTCAGGCCGCAGAAAAGAGCTTCACCTTCGAATAGAATCCCTCCTGAATCCCCTCCACTCCATCCTTGACAAGCGCTTTCGCCCCAAGGTCTACTGACTTTTGCAACTCGGCCGAAAGGCCTAACCAAGAGACATTGCTTCATGCTGAATTCAGTGGACTTACGCAGGAAGACGGACCGCCCTTAGGGGGTGCGCATCCTGTGGCAGGGAGGAGAGTGCCATGGCGAGACCGCCGGGAATTGAGAAGGTCATTAGGAGCCAGTCAAACGGGATCACCGACTGCCCCACATGTGGACGGTACGTGGGGCCCCTGGAGATCTGCCCGTTTTGTCGGGCGATTCACCGGAAGCGACCAATCATCGTCTGGTTCAAATACCTGACGCCCATACTGGCGATTCTGGGGATGTTCGGCCTCAAGTACATGGGCGATACCATGGGTAATCCGCTCATGAAGATTGGCGACCTCGGCCGTACCAGCAACTTCGCCTATGTGCAGTTGGAGGGCAAGGTCTGCGCCGAACCACGCTTCTACCATGCGGCAGGCACCGATGACCCCACTGCGGGTACCATGGAGTTCTGCCTGGATGATGGTTCCGGTCAGACCCGCGTCAAGACCTACGAGGACGCCACTCGGCGTATTTTGCGTCAGCGAAAGGTGCCGAGCCGTGGAGATACGGTACATGTGACCGGCAACTTCCAGACCCGGACCCACAAGCATTCGCTGATCGTCGGTTCGCCCCATGAAATCGAGATTACCCAGAAGCCCATCGTTGCCAACCTCACCTCACAGGAGCTCGCCTGGTCCGCTCCCGACTCCCTGGACGATAATGCCCGGGTGGTTGTGGAAGGTACTTTGCGCAAGAGCTGGAATGACCGGGCAAAGGGCAAGTATACGGTGGTGCTCTTTCTCGATGGAGGCAATCGTAAGGATGAAAATGGCTTCTACCGCAACGTGCGCGTGGAGCTTCCCTGGAGCCGTCTGGAAATGGACGGCACCATCCCCCGTGGAGCCAATTCCTGGGAGAACATACCTGCCAAAGGAAGCAAGCTGCGAGTTACTGGAGTCGCCAAATACAAGGACTCCAAGAAGTATTCTGGTTGGCGGCTCTATGCTGGGTGGGTAACCGACATCGAAGTTGTGGGCGGTGCCAAGGAGGTGGCCAATGACCAGTAATCCCAAACTCTGCCCCAGTTGCGGCAAGGAACCTGGCGGTCTGGTGGTCTGCCAGTATTGCTGTGCGGCAATTGAGCCCCATCGCCGTATTACCGAGAAGAAGCTCGCTTCAGTAGCCATCGCAGTCGCGGTGCTCGGAGTAGTACTGCTCGCCTGGGCGGCCAGCGTCGAAACCCCCATCACCCCCATCAACGAGTTGGCAAAGGAGGGTGCTTTCCTTCACTACCGGGTGAAAGGTGAGGTGATTCGCTCAAGTGAATTCAAGACACCTTATGAGAGGTCCAATATCCACAATTTCTGGATTGACGACGGTTCCTCCGACAAGTCTGACGAAGCGGTGCTCAAGCTGAAGGTCGAAGGTCCCGTTTACGCCGACTTGAAGAAGGCTGGAAAGGTGCCTGAAAGGGGCGACATCATTGACGTGGAAGGGACACTGTATGCAGGTGAGGGCTTTCGTCTTCTCTCCCTCAATACGGCGGCCATGTTGAACCTCGAGAAGAAGGGGGGCGAATAATGGAAACTGCCGTGCTAATTGCCTGTGTCGGTTTCGCAACTCTGGGCGTCTTTATCTCCGCGGTGGCTTCGATTATCCCGGGGCTCCATATTTACAACGTCATCGCCATCACCATGACCATCGTTTTCGCAGTCTTTTCGTTCTTCGAGGGACTGGACCCCATGTATCTCACCTCCTTCCTCATTGGTCTGGTGGTCGGGTTTTCGATGCTCTTTACGATTACGTCGCAGTTCTTCCAACCGTGCGATGATGAATCCCGTTACATTATGTTGCCCCACGAGAAGTTCCTCTACGAGGGACGAGGGCACGAAGCGGTCATTCTTGGGGGTGTCGGCTCCCTGGTGGCTATCGTGGTCATCGGTATCGGCTTCCCACTCTTTGGATCGTATGCGGCCTTCTTCCGGGATCTGCTGCGGCCCCACCTCTACTGGATCATTGGCACGGTCATCGTCTTTCTGCTCATGACCGAGTGGCCCAAGGACCCCGGTACTGCACCGACTCCCATCAAGCGGATTCTGGATGGGTGGATTCCCATCATGATGGGCTATCTATCATTCGGGTTGGCCGGCCTACTGGGGATGTTCATCTTCCACCGCACCATCATTCCAACCGATTCCACTTTCCAGTCACTGATGCCCGTCTTCGTTGGGCTCTTCGCCATTCCGTCTCAGCTTTGCACTTTGATGGCGACCGTGAAGTCTCCCCAGCAGCACGTCTGCAAATCGGTTGAACTCTATGCTGAGGATGTGGTGCGAGGCGGTGGTTCGGGACTACTTGCCGGCATCTTCGCCGGTTTCACCCCGGCGATCACCCCGGGGCCTGCGTTGCTGCTGTCGGGACACGCTACGGTGACCTCTGGTGACCGCCAGTTCATTATTGGTGGCGGGGCCGGCCGCGTCATGTACTACGTCGGAACGCTGCTCTTCTTCTTCATGCCCGGGGTCTTCCTGCGGCGGGGTGGGGCGGCTATCAACATATCTCTCTTCTTTGTGCCGGAAACCTACGCTCAGTTCCTTGGAATCACCGGCGTCATTGTGCTCATGGGCGCGGTGGGATTCCTCATGATTTTCGGTTATTCCCGGATGGCGCAGTGGATGGTGAAGAAGATTCATTACAAGTGGTTCTCCCTCTTCGGTATGTTCGTCATGCTGGGGTTGGTGGGCTACATTACCGGGTGGCAGGGGCTGTGCATTCTGACCGTTGCCACCATGATCGGTATGATTGCCAATTTCTGGCATACCCGTCGGATCAATCTGTTGGCAGTGCTACTCGTTCCAATGTTCTTCAATATGTGGGGCAATGGAACTGACGTGGCCCGCTGGCTTGGCTTCTTGTAGGAGGTGGCGATATGAAAGGCATAGGACACTTTTTGACTGGAGTTGCCGTCGCTACCTGTTTTCCTGAGGCCATGCGGGCGACACTCAACGATAACTCACTGATCATTCTCATGGGCGGGGCTTTTGGCCTGCTGCCAGATACCCTCGACTTCCGTATGTGTCGATATCTCTGGAAGCATGACTACACCCATACCCCGGATCTGAACAATCTCGATGCCCAGCCCATTGCCGACCTGGTGGCGAAAGCTATTGACGAGGCGCATGATGAAAACAAGACCATCAGGGTGAAGTTGCACACCCTCAAGGTCTCGGCCAATTTCCACCAGACCTACTCCATCAAGATCGACCAGGAGAAGAAGGTGGTGCACGCTGAGATCGGCCCTCTGATGACCATGGGCCAGGTAATGGGCGGTGGTGGCCACCTGCCAAACTCTGTCCCCACGGGGGAAGAGGGGCACGGCAAGATGGTGGCTGAGGCCCCGTACAAGGCGGACATGAACAATCCCTACCACGCCCGGACCACGGTGGGGATCTTCTCAGGCCCAGACTTTTCCTTCGTACCTACTGAGGGCCAGGTACGCATGGACTTCATCCCCTGGCACCGGACCTGGGCGCACAGTCCCTTCGTGGGTGTCCTATGCGGACTCCTGGGCTGGCTCATTTATGGGCTCCTGGGCGTCTCCGACCAGGGCGCGGCGGCATTTACTTCACCGCTGGCGCTCACCGCCTTTGGAGTGGGTACCGTCGCCTTCTGGGGCCACACCTTCGTCGATCAGTTCGGCGTCCTGGGATCGGTGCTTTTCTGGCCTTTCTCAGACAAGCGGTCCAGTGGTTTCAAGTGGACCCATGCGGCCAGCGTCTTAGGGAACATCACGCTCAACTACTCCTGCATCGCGATTATCATGTGGAATCTCATTGTCCACACGGATGAGGCTGGCGTCGTTCTGCCCTGGGCGGCCAACATGACGGGGAGCTACTCCGATCTCGCCTTCTACTTCACCTCCCTGGCCAACTACCTGGCCTACTACGTGGCCATTCCCATTGCCGCACTCCACCTCGGGTCACGCCTCTACCGCAAGTTCCTCCCAGCCGTTACCTATCCCGAAGTCGACTATTCCGAACCCTCGAGATCCGACGAGGCCAAGGAAGTAGAAGACGAAGGCCTCGACGGACCTGGTGAGTTGGGTAGTATTTAGGTGATTTGACGTAGTACGGGCCTGCTCAGCGCGACCCCCCTTTGGCCCTTGCGGGCCTCGGTCCCCCGAGGGCTACCACGACACTACACGCCATCCGATCACATGCTTGGCAACCTCGTCGTCCCCCCTGGGGGAAGTCCGGCATCGCCGGGAAGGGGGGACGCGTCGAGACAACCGGGTCGTCACCACACCACCCAAACCAAATAATTCGGAACATCAGAACCCAAATGGTGTTGACCCGTACATACGCCGCCTGCGATGGTGAATTGTAAACCGCTCAAAGGGGATCTTCATGCGCAAGATGTTGTGGCTGTTTCTCTGCCTCTTTATCCTCCAGCCGATCTACGCCGGAGAGCTAAGTGATGATCACCGAGTCGGTATCGTGGAGGATGTCCAGGGCATTGTGACTATTCGCCCGGGCTTCGGCAACCGTTGGTCACCGGCGGTGCCCGGGTTGGTGCTCAAACCAGGAGACTGGGTGAAAGCGAGCAAGCGTGGGGCGCACGCCGCAAGGGCGCGGCTGGTAGATGGGACGGAACTGGTCCTCGGTCCCGGTGCGCTGTTGGAATTGAAAGCCGAGGGCGGGCTGCGCCTGACCTCAGGCGAACTTCAGGTGACTCCGAGCAAGGGCGGCGTGGTCGACCTGGCCGGCCCTGGCGAGAGCGCATTGGAGCTCAAAGACCCAACTGTGCTGAGGGCTTCGACGAAGCTTGTTGTTCTAATGAAGAAGCCGAAGTGGCTGCAAGGTTTCGAGGGAGCCATCGTCCAGGAATCCATGGGTTCCCTGCTGGCGACGGTGGACGGTCGGGAGGTGCCTCTCACGATCGGCCACCATCGGGTAACCGTGGATATTCGCGACCAGATCGCCAGGACCGTGATTCAGGAGTCCTTCGTCAATCACACCGACTCGCAGTTGGAAGGGGTCTTCTACTTCCCGCTACCCGAAGATGCTTCTATTTCCAACTTCGGCATGTGGATTGGCAGTGAGCTGGTGGAGGCCGATGTGGTTGAGAAGCAGCGGGCGCGCGAGATCTTCGAAACGATCCTGCGAGAGAAGCGAGACCCCGGACTATTGGAATGGAGCGGCGGCAATCTCTTCAAAGCTCGGGTCTTTCCCATCTTCGCTCATTCCGAGAAACGCGTAACCATTACCTACACCCAGGTGTTGCCTCGCAATGGCAACGACTATACGTACGAGTATGCGCTGCGTAGCGAGATGCTCACGGCCAATCCCCTCAAGGAACTGGCCATCGACGTGAAGATCCACTCGGCCTTGCCCCTGGCCGAGGTTGATTGCCCAACCCATGACGTGCGCGCCGATGTTGGAGAGCACGCAGCAAGCCTCTCCTTCACGGCCGAAGAATATCGGCCCGAAAAGGACTTTCAGGTGCGAATATCGGTGCCCGACGATGCGCCGGAGATTGCGGTGGTTCCCAGTCGCCGTGACGAAGATGGTTACTTCATGCTGCTCCTCTCGCCACGCTCCAAAGCTGGGGATGTTGGGCGCGGATTGGTGCCTGCGGGGGATCCCCAGCGCATCACTATTGTTGCCGATTCCTCCGGTTCCATGGACCGCCCGGCGCGGCGCAAACAGCTAGCCTTCATCGAGTCCTTGCTCTTCAGTCTCGCCCCGGAAGATAAGGTCCGACTTCTCGCCTGTGATGCCAGTTGCCGGGCTTTCACTCCCGCTTACGTCGCGGTCAATGATGAGCGCATTGGCGAGGCCCTGGAGTTTCTGACCAGGCAAGTGCCCCTCGGCTGGACCGACCTTGATGTTGCCGTCGAGGCCTCATTGGAGGGCACCGCCACGGGCGACTTGGTACTTTATGTTGGTGACGGTATCCCTACCGCGGGCGAAGCCGATGTGTCGGCGATTGCCGCGCGTATTGCGGACCGCCTCTCAGCGGCCGGTGTGGTGGGCCATGCGGTAGCCGTTTCCAATCAATATGAAGCGCAGGTCTTGCGCGCCTTTGCCGGGACCACAGGAACCTGGCGCCGCGTGCGACTGCCGGAGGAAGCGGCTGCGGATGCCGCCGCGCTACTTGACGAGGCCCTGGGGGCGACGTTGCTGGGGACGAAGTGTAAGTTTGATGGTGCACCGGTCGCGCAAGTCTATCCTGCCACCATTCCGGCTGTAGCCGAGGGTCGTCAACTGGTCTTACTGGGGCGCTATCTACCCGGGAAGCAGAGCGAGGAATTGACCATCTCCTGCAGCGGAACACGGGGCGGCAAGGCCGTCACTTTCGAGCGCACCATCGAGTTGCCCAAAGAGGATGCTGGCAATGCCTTTGTGCCCCGTTTGTGGGCTCGCCGCTACCTGGACTACCTGCTGGAGCAGGGTGGGGCGCCGGATGTCAAAACTGAAATCATTGAGATGTCCGAAGTCTACCGGATCATGACGCCTTACACCTCCTTCCTCGTTCTTGAATCGGACGCGGACCGCCAACGATTTGGCGTCAAGCGTCGCTTTCGAATGCGTGACGGTGAGAAGTTCTTCGCCGAAGGGCGCAAGGCGGCTGACTACGAATTGCAGCGCCGGCACATGCTGCGCGCCGCAGACTGGCGCATAGAACTGAAGCGCAGTCTGGCCTCCCAGGTCCTGCAGTTGGGTCGAGGTATTTCGACTTGGGCTGGACTGGTGCCGCGGCAGAACAATGGTTATCGATACGACGAATGGAATGGTCATGGAAGGGACAAAGACTTCAAATCCCTGGATCTCGTATCGCTACCGATGGGCAAGGCTGAGGTATCGCTCCGGGAATTGGACCCCTCCTCCCTGGAGATGGAGAGGAGCCAGGATGGCGAGTTCGATTTCGATAATGACCGCTTGGCTGCCAATAAGCCGATGCCGGTGATGGAAGATATGCCCATGGAGTACCCGGAAGCGTCGGCTCCGATGCCAATGGAGGAAATGGCCAAAGAGATGGTTTTTAGTGGGAAGAAGCGAAAGGCGCTGGCGTCCAACATGTTTGCAGCATCGACGGTCAGCCAAAGTATGACCAAGAGTCCTGCCCTCTTCGCGGACCAGCTTGACGGTCGTTTTTCTGCCGGGGAGTCCTTGGGCGGCTATTGGGACGGAGATCTTAGCGGTGCTTCCTATTCCACCGGTCTCATGGGCTGGGGCGGTTTGGGAGGCGGAGGCGCGGACTGGTCTCGAGGGCCGGCCAGCGGACCGGCAAGTCAGGTTTGGTATGAGCCTTACTGGTTCTCGCAGATCTTCCCGACGCTCAATCCGGCAGCGGAAACACCCACCAGGAAGATTGAGCGGAAGAAGTGGAATGACCAGATCGAGGCTATTTCTGAATCGCTCTATCTGAGGGACGATGTTGAGAAGATCGGCACGCTGAAGGTGACTCAGTCAACCAGCTACTATCAAGTCGCTCGGCAGCAACTTACCGGCATCTACAATGTCACCCATTTGCTTGAGAAGGGGGCCTGGTTGACCCGCTCCGAGCAACCCATTGAGCAGACGCAGATTGCCTGGTGTGATGCGAAGGCATGTGCCACCGTCTACACCGCTTTCCAGGCCGGTCGAACGCGCAAATCCAATGAGCTTGACGGGAAATACTGGCGACTTTCCTTGGGCAACCACTCTTTCGCCCACTGGCACGACTCCTACGCGCCGGAGGGGTGGAGCGCGACCCTGGAGGAGCATGCCCATCAGCGGGTCATTGTCCTGGAGTCGAAGTTGACCCCCGACTATGTCGTCAAGATTGCCATCGACTTGCGTCGCAACGTCATCTCCAGCATCGAAACCTGGGCCGCGGGCATCCTCTCTGGGCGGCAGGAGTTTTCGGGCCATGTGGAGGTTGGCAAAGGCATCTGGCTGCCAGGTCTGGTGGAGGGATTTGACGGCATGGGACGTCGCCATAGTTCCCAGGAATACAAGTACGAGGTGATCGCACCGCGCGGCAGAAGCAATGCATGGGCCCAGTTGAAGGAGGGCACCGAGGAGGCTCTGCTGCTCCAATCTCCCATGCCGACATTGCTCGAGGCCAAGGCTGATGTGAAGGGGGATGACCCGAAGCTGGAGTCATTGCTCAGAATGGCCCTCCACTATGGTGAGAGCCAGCAGTGGCCCAATGCCACCAGTTGGCTCGAACGAGCCAGCAAGAAGGCCGACGGGCATGTTTCGCTCCGCTGGCTTGATGAAGAAGTGATGTTGCAGACCCGGAACCAACAGGAGCTGCAACGACACTTCTTGGAGCGGGCCAAACGTCTCCAGACGGATCAATCGGACGAAGCTCTCTTCCTGGCGCGACGAATGCTCAACAGCTCATCCTACCTGTACGGCGAGGAACTCCTTGAGTTGCTCGAACTGCTGGAGCCGACGTTGCGCCGGGCCCCGGTCTACACGGGCATCGCACGGCAGTTGGATATGGGCCGGGTCAACGCCCTCCAGAACGTGGGGCGTGCCGAGGAGTCGTTTGAGCTCCTGAAGAAGCTCTCTCAAATCCACCCACGCGCCTACGACGTGCAGTATGCCTACATGGTACAACTCGGCTATCGAGGTGACTATGAATCGGCGGAGGTTTGGCTGAAAACTCTCTTTTCTGAGCATGGCCCCTGGGAGTACTACGAGGAAGAGGGGTTACGGGGCATGCACGCTCAGTTCCTGCAGGAACGAGGTCTCTTCGAGAAGCTTCTCTCCTACACCAGGGAATGGACGGAGCGAGAGCCGAAGTCTGTCGGTCCCTATCAGCGATATCTGAGTGCAATGATCTATCTCGGCCGTCCGGAAGATGCCGACAAGGTGGCGGACGAGTGGCTCGCTCTGATCGATTCCGTCAAGGATTGGCAGAGTGCCGATGCTTACCGCGTCCAGGCGGCTTTCTATCACGGCCTGGGTCAGGACCATGGACTCTACACCAACTCCGCGAGCCCGGACTGGTATCCGAAGTTGGCGGCGGCGGCCATGAAGCTCGCTCGCGAGCCGAATGTGAACTACGTCTTCTGGCAACTGATCAGCCACCACGGTTTCCTGACTAGCGATGTTGGCGCGACTTTCTTTATTGATCTCGGCAAGCAGTTCGAAAAGGACCTTGCTACCAAGCCTGCACAATCCCTGCAGATATTCCTGGGATGGCTGCAGAGCGCACCGGCCGATCAGCATAAGAGGATCAAATGGGACCGAATAACTATCGGGCTGCGTAAGCGCTGGAGTATGGCCGAGAGCGCGCAAAATGAGCAGACCCTGGCTGCCGCCATCCAGTCAGTCTTGCAGGGGCTGGGTCGCAACGATGAGTCTGTGGAATTCGCCCGGGTGCGCTATGAGCGAGCGAAGAAAGAGAAGCGACCTGAAATTGCGTGGTTCTACTTCGAGAGATTGCTCTCGGTGCCCTGGAAGCCGGAGCGGGAAAAGGCAGTTCTCGAACTCCTTGGGGATTTAGGCGGTGGTCAGGAGAAGGAGGCAGCTCATCTCGCTCGGGTTTCGGCTCTGGTCCAGATTGCGCGGTGGATGCAGCAAGGCCGCAATCAGAATATCATCTCGGCGATTGAGAAGCCGCAGGAGAAGACCCGGACGGAGATGGGCAAGTTGCAGCGGGCAGCCCTAGAGAGTTCGCGACGAGAGACGGCGGCCCTTTTGCTGACCGAGTCTGAGAAACATGGGTCCGAATTGACCCCCTGGTTCATGGTTGAACGGGCGGCCCTGCTTGCTCGCCTCGGCGAGCAGGTAGAAGAGCTCGTCGAGCAGGGATTCAATACCATCCACCCGCCTGCGAAGGGAATGGCGGGCAAGGCTGCAGAAGAGCGGGCGATTATGATTCGCTGGTTCGATATCCTCGACTACTTGATCATGCGACACGCCCGCGATGGAGAGGCTGCAGACAAGTTGTTGGCTGAGTATAGCAAGCGCCTCGGGCGGGGCGAAGAGGATGCTCATATCTGGAAAGTCAGGTCCTTCAGGATGTTGGTCGTCCTTGACCGCGGCAAATTGCTGGAAGCTAGTGTCAGGGAGTGGAGCAAAGTCGACCGAAGTGATTCTCTATGGCGAGTGACCCTCGGGTATCTGCTAGCCGAAAGGGGTGATTTTGAGGAGGCCGTGAAGCTCTTTGAAGGGGTTGCCGAACTTGATGAACTGACCACCGAGGAGTGGCAGGCGTTGGCAGACTGGTACATGGCGCTGGACCGCAAGGAGGACCGCGAGAAGGCGGAAACGAAGCGCCTGCTGGTGCTGGACGAGTATCAACTCAGTAGCTGGCTGCAGAATCGCCTTTACCAATTACAGGCAAATGAGCAGGGTGCGCAACTTGAGGACCGGGACATCGCAGTTGCCCGAGCTCTGCTGGCCAAAGCTGCCTATCCTGGCTCCTATGTATGGACTGTTGGTGAGCTCCATCGAGTAACCAAGGACTGGCGGCTCTTCGCGGCGCTGCCCGGGGCCTTGCCGGGCCATACTCCGGAGCAGATCTATCCAGCCCTCCAGAATCTCTCTTATCAATTGGCGCAGGTCCTCGATGAGGCGACCATTGATGCTCTGGTCAAAGCAACTAAGAAGGCTCGTCCCCTGGCGAAGAGCGATGTTGACCGACGGGTACTAGACCTGCTCGAGGCCCTGGCCGAGGGGCGCGCGGCAATGGTCCAGGACCAGCCTGGACCCCATATCCGAGCTGCTAGAGAGGCTCTGAAACGGGCCTCCAAAGGTGAGTGGCTAGCAGGTGAACGGACGCTTATGGCCCAGTTCCTGGAATCTCTAGGGGCAATGCCTGACAAGGAACTTGCGAAGCTTCAATTGGACCAGTTCTGGAGCCTGCTCGAAGGGTCCAAAGGCGGTTCTGCCGAGCGGCTGGCGGTGGCATCTTCGCTGGTGCGCACCCTCTATGCATACAGCAAGGCCTCTGAGGCAATCGAGATGCTGACCAGTGAATTGGCTGCGCACCATGACTTCCACGGTCGTTACAACCAGGACGCGTCCGGAGCCCTTTCGACTCTTGCAATGTACCTGGGCCAAGCTGGCCGCTATCGGCAGGCCGAGAAGCTGCTGAGGGCGGCGTTGCAGGAAGAGAAGGTCATTTCGCAGCGCCATTGGATACGCAACCTGCTCTTCGGCCTCTTCCAGCAGGCCATGACCGGGGGCGGAACGCTGTCGCTTGGCACTGGTAAGAGCATTTATGGGCCGGCGCAGAAGGAAATCTGGGCCGCGCTGGAAGCAGCCAATCGGCCCCAGATACAAGAAGTCTTGCGGCAGTACATCTACCTGCTGCAGGCGGCGCACAATCTAGGCATAGTCGCGTCCAGAAACGATGCTGAGGCCGTGCTGACCTGGTCGCTGGGGAGTTTCAACGGCATGCAACCATATGAGGCGCACGGTATGGCCGGCGAAGTGGCGGGACTGGCGCGGCAGATACTCGGTGCGGAGCCCGCATTCGCCTATCTGATGGAAGTGCTAGAACGCGAGCCGGCATGGTTTGCTCGTTCGGGGCAGGACGGGATGAACTGGCACGGCTACCTGCTGACCCAATGGCGCACTGAGTTTAAGCTTAGAGGGAAGCTTGAGGATCGCTATTTGCGCCTACTTCTAGGCCAGTTGCGGGACGATCTTGAGTCCCTTAATAATCGCGGCTGCAGCAGCGCCTACCATAGTTGTGGCACTCTCTGGGTGGAGCGCAAGAAAGAGTTTGTCAAGGTGGCCAAGGCGGTGCTCAAGGAGAACCCGAATTCACCTGCCATCCTCGAGCATATTGCGGAGTATTTCGCGTATGGACTGGAGGACAAATCAGCGGCCATCAAGGTGTTTCAGAGGGGCTTGAAGAAGGCGATTCTAACGGACAATGGCAAACGCCGACTGGTCAATTTGCTGATTGATGCCGGGCGTCACCGGGAATGTCTGGCTCCGCTCAAGTCTCTCTTGAAGATCTATCCATCCGACAGTTCGCTCCACGCTCAGATGGTGCAGGTTCTGGGGAAAGCGAAGGGGAAGAAGGCTGCTGTCAAATACCTGAAGAAGGCGCGCAAAACGTTGACCAAAGCCGGTCAGTGGAATGAGTGGGTGGCGGGGATGCTGGCGGACCACGCGATGCAGGGTTCACTCAACGAGGCCGCTGACGAACTCTACGTGGAAGCAATCGTCATCTACCGCCGCAACCACGCGCAGCAGGCATACGGAGACAGCACTCTAGCCCAGTATTACCGAAATCAGGCAGTGGTTCGCAGCCGCCTGGGGCGGACCGTGGCCGCGGTGGAGTCGGCCTCGAGTGCCATCGTTGCGTGGGGCAGTGACCGGAATGGTCGCATCGATTCCCTGGGCACCTTGCGGCAGGTTCTGACCGAGGCCAGAGATCTTCCCGCATTTGTCCGCCAGATGGAGGAAGAAGCGACAACCACCGGTTTGGAGAATCCACTCGTTCGACGAATGGTGGCGGAGATTCTAATCGGGCGTGAGGATTGCAAAGCAGCCCTTGGCCACCTTGACGTGTTGGTTGGTCTGGATCCCGATCCAGTGGCCCTCTTCGGCAGTCGCGTGAAGGCCTTCGACTGTCTGAACCAGAAGTCTGAGGCGAGGTCCGCTTTGGCAGAGCAAATCCTCGCCTCGCCTTACGAATTCGAGCGCTACGCCGACCTGGCACGGCGCCTCAAGGAAAACGAGCAGCCGGAAGAGAGCCGACGCGTTCTTACCGGTATGGTGGAGGTCCTGCCCGGCGAAGCGTCAAGCCATCGGGCGCTGGCCGAAGCCTTCCAGGAGCAGGGCCGGGGCCGCGAGGCTATCTTGCAGTGGAAGCATGTGGTGCGACTGCGGGCGGAAGATCCCCAGGGATATCTCGATCTGGCCAGGGCGCATTTGAAGGAGGGCCAGTTGCTACAGGCAGGCCGCGTCGTCGCAAAGTTGCTCAGCACAGATTGGCACCCAGACTTCTCCTATGTAGAAGACCAGGCCCGGCAATTGCTGGAAGAACTGGGGAGCATGGAGAAGTAGGTGGTCCTTCATGATGCTCCGTCGACCGTATTGGCAATCTTTTGCCAGGGTCGCGGTAGCGTGGTTCGAAGTGGTCGAGTGGTGCGCAGTTGAGCACCCTGGCAGAATAGAAAAGGCAGGGTAGCTGTGGTGAGGAACGAAGTGCTAGAAAGGTACTAAGTCTAGCATAAT
>CAZFVN010000106.1:0-19335 GCA_964522395.1 uncultured Myxococcales bacterium | reverse complement strand
AACGCCATACCTCCCTTCAAGAACGGACCGGGGTACAGCCGTGATCAGATCGACGAGCAAAAGGGATGTCGAAGATTCCCTTGACAACGAGCCGCTCAATCTTCGATCATCCAACCACTATGTTGAAAGCTATTGTCGACTTTTTCAGAACGGGTAAAGACAAACCGCGATTGCAGGATCAAGAGCTGATTACGAGGCTCTTTGAGCACAAGCGCTGGAGTGTTTTCCTGTCGGTGATGTTTGGCTATGGCTTCTTCTACGTTGCGCGCATCAACTTCTCGGTGGTGAAGAAGCCGATGCTGGACGAGGGAGTTCTATCGACCACTGAAATGGGTATCATCGGCAGCGCGATGCTCGTCATGTACTCGGTAGGCAAGCTGACCAACGGATTCCTCTCTGACCGGGCCAATATCCGCCGTTTCATGTCTACAGCTCTGCTCCTGTCAGCCATCGCCAATCTGGCCCTCGGCTTCATGTCCATGTTTGTCGGTTTCCTGCTGCTCTGGGGGATTAACGGTTGGTTCCAGTCGGTGGGCTCTGCGCCCAGTGTGGTCTCTCTTTCCCAGTGGTTTTCCCGGCGAGAAATCGGGACCAGGTATGGCGTTTGGAGTGCCAGCCATGGGATTGGCACTGCCTTCACCTTCCTGGCGACAGCTTCCCTGGTCTCCTACCTGGCAGACTGGAGGTGGGGATTCTGGGGACCGGGCATCATCTGCCTGCTGGTTGCCCTGGTGATGTTCCGAACCATGGCTGACCGACCCGAAACCTACGGACTCCCTTCGGCCGCAGAATACAAGGATGACTTGCCCGCCAAGGGACTCCAGAAGAAGTCGGTGAACAAGGTTCAGGCGCAAGTATTGAAGAACCCGGCCATTTGGGTCCTCGGGATTTCCAGCGCGCTCATGTATGTGGGTCGCTACGGCATTAACAACTGGGGTGTTCTCTATCTCCAGGAAGCCAAAGGCTACTCGCTGATTGACGCTGGGTCAGTACTGTCGGCCTACACCATTGCTACTGTTGCTGGCGCAGTGGCATCGGGATTCATCTCTGACCGGCTCTTCAAGTCGGATCGGAATCTGCCTGCGCTGATATTCGGAATCCTCGACGTCATCGCTTTGACTCTTCTATTCTTGCTACCTCCCGGCCACGCCTGGTTGGATTCGACCTGTTTGTTCTGCTTTGGTTTCGGTCTTGGCGTACTGCTGGCCTACCTGGGCGGACTGATGGCCGTGGATCTTTCGTCGAAGCAGGCGGCGGGTGCTGCGATGGGCATGATCGGTTGCTTCTCTTACATTGGAGCAGGAGTTCAGGACGTCATTAGCGGTGCTCTGCTTGATGCTGGCAAGACCGTCGTTGATGGCAAGGACGTCTATTCCTTCGATACCGCTTTCTACTTCTGGATCGGAAGCGCAGCCCTCTCGGTTGTTCTGGCTCTTACTGTGTGGAAGGCCAAGCGCAAGGAGTAAGGGTTCTGCGTGGTGTGCCGGCTGGTTGTTTCCTGCCCGAAGTCAGATTGTGCTCTGGCTCCTGGCTCCTGGCTCCTGGCTCCCGGCTCCCGCTCCCAGCTCGTGCGCGACCTTTTCTAACGAACCCACAGAAAGCCGTTGCCCCCGGTGTTGATATTTCCCTTGTTGCAGTTTGAGGAAATGCAATGGTATCCGGCGCCCTTTTCAGTGGATGACCCGGATGTGCCCTTGGGCCCCAGCCCCAAACCGATTGACGTGTCGTTGGAGCTGCAATTGCCTTCCTGGTTGGCTGTGTAGCCAAATCGGGCAGCCTGATAGCTGTAAGGAGTGTTGATACCGAAGTGTTTGCAATTGGGTTGCGTCGACCATTTGGACGAGGAACCGAAACCGGGATGGCCCGACACCACCGCGGCCCCTCCCGCAAAGATCTCCCGGGAGGTTTTAGAGCCATCAAAGTCCTTGGTATAGCAGTGGCCATCGAGGCACCCGCGCATGGTATTCACCTTGACGCGGATGAACGCGTTCAATTTAGCATCTCCAGCGTCCCCGCTGAGACTATCTGCCGCCAGCAGATTGGCATCGGTCCAGTAGGCGGAGCCATACTTCAGGGTGCCCGCTCCGGTAGCTTTCAGTACCAATGTCCAGCCACCGTTGGCCATATCGCACCAGGCCTCAAAGGAATCGGTTCCCCCCTCACCATCGACATCCAGACTGTACTTGCCATCCCCTAATCCGGCGTTGGCATCGAGCAATGCCTTGCAGGAGATGTAGAGACACTCGGGATCTGTGTCGGTTGCGCCGTCGCAATCGTTGTCCTTGTTGTCGAAACAGACTTCGTCTGTGGACGGCCCGATGGTGGCATCAAGGGGTGCGCAATCATCGTCATCCAGGTCTCCATCCCCGTCGTCGTCCGCGTCGAGGCAGTCTGGAGTGCCGTCAGAGTCTGTGTCGTCGAACTCTTCGTCAATGTCGCCGTCGCAGTCGTTGTCGAGCCCATCACAAACTTCGTCTTCTGCCCCTTCCAGTGGGTCGCACTCCAACTCCTGGCCATTCAGGCAGACAAACTCCGTGTGCTCGCAGATCCCCTCTCCGCAAGTCACCAGTCCCAAACCATCATCTGCGGAACCGTCGCAGTCGTTGTCGAAGCCATCGCAGATTTCATCTACGGCCCCCTCCATGGGGTCGCACTCCTGGGGCACTCCATCGACACAGACTGTAACTGCGTGGTTGCACAATCCCAGGCCGCATTGGACGAATCCCAGTTCTTCGTCGGCCAGGCCGTCGCAGTCATTGTCCGTGCCGTCGCAAACTTCTGGTTGTGCCCCCTCAAAGGGGTTGCACATTTGAATCTTCCCATCGGTGCAATACTGGGAGGAATGAGCGCATGGCCCCAGGCCGCACGTCACTTCGCCAAGACCTTCGTCGGTCTCTCCATTACAGTTGTTGTCTACCCCGTCGCAGACTTCGGGCAAGGCGCCTTCAAAGGGATTGCACTCAAGGGTTTGGCCGCCAATGCAGGAGGGCGTTGTGTGGAAGCATTGGCCGGCCCCACAGGCCAGGGACGGTTGGTCTTCATCGGTCTTGCCGTCGCAGTCGTTGTCGAGTCCGTCGCAAACCTCTTCACCGATGCCAGCCAGTGGGTCGCATTCGACGGTTGCACCGTCGCTGCAATTAGCGATGGTGTGGGCACAAAGGCCGAGCCCGCAAGTGGTCGACCCCTGGTCCTCGTCGGTGAGACCGTCACAGTCATTGTCAAAGCCGTCACAGATTTCGAAGGCTGCCCCCTGATAGGGGTCGCAAAACTGAATCTCTCCTTCGGAGCATTTGGCAATGGTGTGGTTGCACTGACCCTTACCGCAGGTAACGTCTCCAAAGTCCTCGTCAACTTTTTCGTCACAGTCGTTGTCCACTGCGTCACACTTCTCAATGGCCCCGGCGAAGATGGCGACATCCAACGGTGCACAGTCGGTTTCGTCGGCCTGCCCGTCATTGTCGTCATCATTGTCGATACAGTTCTTCAGACCGTCGAAGTCGGTGTCCACAAAACCTTCATCGATGAGCACGTTGCAGTTGTTGTCAACGCCGTCGCAGAGTTCCTCAGCGCCGGGGAAGATGGCGGGATTGAGGGGTTCGCAGTCTGCGGCATCTGAGGCTCCGTCGCCATCCTTGTCATCCTCGCAAACGTCGCCAGTGCCGTCGTCGTCACTGTCGGCCTGGTCCTCATTGGCGAGGAGCGGGCAGTTGTCTTCCGTATTGGGTACGGTGTCGCCGTCGAGGTCTTCGTCGCAGGCGTCCCCTGTGCCATCCTCGTCGCTGTCCAGTTGTAAGGTGTTCTTGATGCCCGGACAGTTGTCTGTTGCGTCGGGAATCGCGTCGCCGTCCTGGTCCTTATCGCAAGGATCACCGATGCCGTCGCCGTCGGCGTCTTCCTGCTCGGGATTGGCGAGGCCCGGACAGTTGTCCAGCGTATCGACAACGCCATCTCCATCGCCATCTTCATCGACGCAGTCGGCTACTTTGTCACCGTCGAGGTCGGGGTGACCCTCGTCAATTTCAAAATCGCAATCGTTGTCTTTGGCGTCGCACAACTCGGGGGCCTCTGGGTAGATCTCCTTGTCCAGTGGAGCGCAGTCGGCGGCATCGGCCACGCCGTCGTTGTCATCATCGAGGTCGAGACAGTCTGCCGTGCCGTCCTGGTCAGTATCGGCGAAACCCTCATCCACCGCGCCGTCGCAGTTGTTATCACTCCCGTCACATGCTTCTTCTGCATCGGGGTTGACCTTGTTGTTGAGGGGGGCGCAGTCATCTTCATCGGGGAAAAGGTCGTTGTCATCATCGGCATCGCAGGCGTCGCCCATGCCGTCGAAATCGGAGTCCTGCTGATTGGGGTTCTTCTCGGTGGGACAATTGTCCTGTCCATCTACCACTCCATCTCCGTCCTTGTCCGATTCCAGGCAGTCCTTGATGCCGTCGTTGTCGGTATCCTCGAAACCTTCGTCGACCACGCCATCGCAGTTGTTGTCTTTGCCATCGCAAGCTTCGGGGCCGGGATCAACCCCGTCGCAAGAGAGATTGCCGCTGGCACAGATGGTCGATCCGATACAGAGGCCGAACCGGTTTTCGATTTCGCAAGGTTGGCCGTCAGTACCCTCGTCCACCTCCCCATCACAATCGTCATCCGCGTCGTTGCAGCTCTCCGTTTCAGGGGTGGCAGCATTGCAGGGAGTGAGACCGTCGGCGAGACAGAGTCGTTCACCGCCGCAACTCCCGAATTCATTCGCCGTGGCACACCACGTTGTAGCCCCTTCGTCAGCGAAGATCTGGGTGCAGTCGCATTCGCCTTCTGCCAGCAGGCAGCGCGTCGAAGTGGCCCCGGTTACATCTGAAGCGGACCCGCACAGATAATTGTCAGGGCAGTCACCGTCTGAGGTGCAGGCGATGGCGCAGAAATTTCCTTCAGTTCCGTAGACTGAACATCGGGCACCGACGTCGGCCCCGGCAGAGAGGCAGTCGATGTTGAGCTTGCAGGGACGACAGAGAACGACGTCGGCTGGGGCACAGAGATAGACGACGTCGGGGGCGCTGGCTTCGTGGAGTGCGCAGGTCCAGCCGAAGGGGCACTCTTCTTCGCAAGTCATGGTGCACTGGAAGCCATCGGGAGCAGGAATGCAGTAGCCGGACAGGCAGTCAGTGCCGGAATCACACGGCGCACCGGGCTCACCTGCTTGAGGCGCCAGGTCGAGGGGAGCGGCGTCCCCGATACCATCGTCATCCAGGTCCATCGTCCAGGTCTCGGGAACGATTTCTGTCAGGTCAGGCAGGGGAGACGTGAAATCCTGCGCAACGGAATCCGCTGATTCAGTGCCGTCCAGCACGTCGACGGAGACGGTGCCCGAACTGCTTTCACAAGCGGATAGCAACGCCATGGCCACGATGGCCAGAAGATAGGAGCGCATGTTTTGTACCTCGCGTTTGTTCTCGTATGACTATCGCGCCCCCGCTGACTTGGCGCAAGTGAAGTGAGAACTGAACGCCTGAGTGCGGTGCAGTTGGGTAAGTCAATCTCTGGATTTGTCGGGAAGTGACGTGGGAGCAGAAAGGCTGCGTATGGTGCTATGGGGTCAGTCCTTCTCGGGAGCAGACGGGAAGGGGAGCGGCGGGCCGGCCGCCTGGTCGAGCTTCATGCAGGTTCTGCAGCGAGCCTCGTAGGATTCCTCGGCCCCTTCAAGGATCCGCTCCTGGGATGCGACCTTGCGAAAGTTGCGGATGGCCAATTGTGATCCGCAGCGCTGGCAAACAGAGGTGAGACGGGTGATCTTCTCGCTCTCGGTTACCAGGCCTAAAGTCGTTTGGAAAGGCTCACCCTGGTAATCCTGGTCGAGGCCGCTGGCGAGGACCACGGTCCCCTCCTCGGCGAGTCTTCCCAGTACCGGAATCACTTCCTTGGGGAAGAACTGGACTTCGTCCAGGCCAACCACGTCGAAGCTCGCCCCGGCTTCATAGATATCCATGGGATTTCGGGTGCGGGAGATCTTGATCTCCTTGTAGAGTGAGCGCCGGGAATGGACCACGGGATTCTCGGCTCGGGCATCGGCGGTAAAGAGAGTTACCCGTTTTCCTGAGCGGGCGAAACGCTCCAACTCGTGGAGCAGCAGTGAAGTCTTCCCCGAGAACATCGGACCCATAATCGTATGCACATATCCGCTCATGCCAATCGCCTCATTTCACACTTGCCTGAAAGTAGAACCGCCTTAGCAGAGGGTTAGCAGAACAGCGCTCCATTGGCACGAAAAAAATGACAAAAGATAGCGGACGGGGCGTCCTACGGACGCTAGCGCGCGTGACCTGCTCGCGCGAGGATGCGGCGGTCGTGACGAAACACTCCTCATGCTCGACCAATCGGGCCAGTCCTAGGGGACTACAGGGCTTCAATCCAGTTTGACAGCTCTTTGCCGATCAGGTGGGGATTATCTTCCTGAATGAAGTGAATTCCTGGGCCGGTGTCAACGGTGGTGAGGTTGGAGAAGCGGGCGCGGCACCACTCCAGGCCGGCCTCATCAATGAGGCCACCGGGATGGGCGTAGAATTGGGATGAGGAAAACAGCCGGTTTCGCGTAGTCTGAGATTGGGTGTTGCTGAGAGTTCCCAAGCTGGACTGCGTATGGCCGGGGGGTGAGGGAGTTACCGGACGGTGCTACGAGGCTTTGAAGAAGACTCCTGAAGGTCCGACGTTGACATCGGGGGAGGGCACCAACGTAACGCTCATGCCAATCCCTACATCTTCCGAGTCGCCCTGGAACTTGCCGAAGAGAGAACCGACGGTATCAGGGAATACTACCTGGAGGATGGTCTCGGGTGTTTCGAGCATATGACCGCTACGATCCTCGTGGACTTCGGTGAATCCAACGACGACTCCTTCCGGCTCAACGTCCCGAGCGGCGGCTTGTGGGTCGAGTTGCTCCATGTTGAATTCGCAGAAGGCCGTCGGCGGAATGTGGACTGCGTCGCATGCCTCACAGAAGGTCCCCGAGAGCTTGCCCTCAGTGAGGTCTGTGTAGAACTTCTCACCGGCAATACCAGTCGTGTAGACATAGTTGAGAGGAATCTTGCCGGGGAAAGACTTGGCGTTTAGCACATCCATTTCAACCGGCTTGATCTGTACCGGCGTGCCGATTTCGTCCGATTCCTTGAGGGGGCGGAAGTACTTGAGATCGGTCACCGTCCCGGTTCTCTCGCTCTCCGGCTTCCAGACTGCCTTCAGGCGCATGCCAACGTGTACGTCTTCGGGCTTGCACTCACCTATCATATGGCAGAGGCCCATTTTCTCGAAGGCCCCGTCAATGGCTATGACGCTGAAGATATTCACCTTGTTGTCCGGCAGCATCGAGGAATCCCAGTTAATGTGGGAGAGGGTGAAGGTCTCGACTGTACCGGTATCAGGCAGGTCGTAGTAGTCGGTCACTTCATGGAGGTTGCACAGCTCGCAGAACTGGCGTGCCGGGATCATCATGCGGCCGCACTTGTTGCAGCAGCTACCCCGTAGTTTCCCCTTCTTGAAGCCGTCCAGGTAGGTGGTTAGAGCGACGCCGTTGTCCCAGCAGTACTGAAGGTCGGGGGCGTCCTTGATGTGTGCCACATCGGTGGCATTCTTGAGGGGCGTGCCTGCCGGCAGGTCCTCCTTCTTCATCTCGGACCACATGGTCTTGCGCGGCATGCCGCCTTCAGAGGCCATAACCACGACAGTACCGACCTGCATGAGGTCTCCCCACGCCTGAGCGATTCCGCGGTAGGGGGTCTTGGCGACCTGGCGTTTGCCGGCCTGCCCTGAGAGTTGGAAGTAGAGTTCTGCGATCTTCATGAGACCAGTTGCGGCAATGGGATTACCTACTCCCAGCGCACCGCCCGATGGGCAAAGCGGATGGGAGCCGTCGCGCTCGAAGGCCCCCGATTCCAGCAATTCCTTCACTTTCCGCCCGCTCTTGTCCAGCAGCAGGGCGTTCATGTGGTGGAGCGCTTTGTAGTCGAAGGGATCATAGGGCTCCCAGATATCGATCTGGTCGTAAGGATTTGTGATTCCAGCCATCTCATACGCGTCCTTGGCTGCCATTGCTACGTAATTGGGGAAGCCGAGGTCCCGGGTATTCCAGTAAGCAGTATCGAGTCGATAGCCCACGCCTTCGATGAATACCGGAGCCGCACAGTGGGTGCGGGCTACGTTTTCGTTGGCCAGTACAATGGCGCACGCGGCATCGGAAGTGGGGGAGATATCGAGGCGCTTCACCGGCCAGGAGAGGAGCGGCGAATTCATTACGTCATCGACCGTAATCTGCTGGGCGATTTGCGCAGCCGGGTGATCCATCGCGTTCTTCTTACAGAGGACGGAGATCGCGGCCAGAGCTTCTTCGGTGTACCCGTAGCAGTGCATGAAACGGGCCATCTCAATGGCGAAAATATGGATCAGAGTCAGCTCCAGAGGCTGCTCCGTGGTGTGGTCGAAGATGGTTAGGAAGGCGCCGGCCGGGTGTGGACTGCAGGGCGACATCTTCTCTTCGGTAACCACCAGACAGGTTCGGTATTTGCCTGACGCTACGTGCATCCAGCCGTGAATGGGGCTGAAGATACCGGTGCCGCCACCGACGTAGTGACGCAGGTAAGGCTTGTTGGTCGCTCCAGCGCCGGCAATAAGGTGTTCACCGTTCAGGTGGATGCCGTCAAAGCCGTCCGGGGCGGTGCCCAGGCAGACGCAGTCAATGTCGTCGATGGTTAGCCCGGCATCGTCCAGGGCCTGCTGGACCGCAGCAGATGCCAGCTCTCCACTAGTTTCCTTAGCCCGGCGAACAAAGCGGGTCATACCCGCGCCGATTACAGCTACTCGGTTATTCATGTTAGTCCCTCCCTTCGCCTTCGAGGATCACCACTGCTGCCGTATCCGTGGGAAGCCCGCGCCATCCGTGTACCAGGGCGACTTCCGCATCCTCCACCTGGTGGGCTCCAGCTTCCCCACGCAGCATACGTACTGCGTCGTAGAAGCGGGCTCCGCCGTTGGCCTCAAAGAGGTCGCCGGTGCCCAGCGAGCCGCCGTCCAGATTCGTGTAGGGCAGGCAATCGGGGGTCAACTGAAGAGCTTCCATGTGCATGAGCTGCCGGTGAGCGTAGAGATCTGACATGTAGAAGACATCGATCTCGTCCATGGGCAACTCAATGTTGGCTTCTTTATAGGCGATCTCGGCGGCCACCGTAGTTCCGGCGGACGCGCAATGGTCCCGTCGCTCAATAATCGAGTTTCCGGAGCCCCAGCCCGTTCCAGCCACGTAGACCGGATTGACTGTGCGCTCCAGCATTTCTTCGCCAACGCCGAGGACAACTACCACTGCTGCATCGGCAGGACGAGCAAACATCTGCTCGGTTACGGGTGATGCGAGTGGGCGGCTAGTGAGCACGTCCAAAGCATCGATTCGAGCTCCGTAGGGAGCGAGCGGGTTGCCCAGAGCAGCCTGACGGTTCCGGGCAGCGACCTCCGCAACATCAGATTCCTGGTAGTCGGTGCAGGAAAGGAACTGCTGCATCTCGATACCAGCAAGGTAGTGCGGGGAGACGCCAAAGCGATTAAACACCGGGTCGAATGAGAAGTGCAGCAATTCATCCTTGGTAAGAATGTTGCTAGCCTTCACGTAGGATTGCACCGCAACGGTTTTGAAGCGACCAGTGTTGAGCTGCATGACGGCTGATGAAAGCCCGTGCAGGAAGTCTCCTGGGATGGTGTAGACGGGTTTACATACCATGCCTAATTGGTCTGGCACGTACTCGTCCGCAATAGAATACCCGGAGACAAAGTCCTCCTCAACCGATACCGCACCGTCGATCTCTTCTGCGGTGAGTCCCGCATCGTCATAGGCTGCCGTTGCCGCGCGTTTGATCATCTCGCGGTAACTCATGCCGGTTGACGTGGGGAACGAGCCGCAGAAGCCAACGCCCATTACCACTACACTCATAGAAAACTCCTCCTGGCAGGTTGTGGATCGTGGCCCAGCAGAACCTCTGCTGTTGTTAACTTACATGCTCGGATACACCATCCCGCGGCGCGGTGTCAAAAGGATTCAGTTGCCTTGTGAAAAAGAAGGTGTAGGGGATCTCGCGGGTGGCGGTTATGATACCGAGTGCGGTTCGTCGCTCACATTTCTGGAGGACGTTGATGAGAAGATTCCCGCTTCTAGTACTCATCTGGCTGATGGCTTTGTCCTGTTCAGGTGGAGATTCCGTGTCATCAGTGGATTTGACTGTGGTTCCGGACGTACTCGACGTTTCGTCAACTGCGGATATTCTCTTCGTCCAGGACACCAGGCAACCGCATTCCAAGGACCTGGAGATCCAGTTTGACCCAGAGGTGGATGTGGAGGCAGACCAGTTTGTTCCAGAGCCTGCCTGCGAAGCGGGAGAGGGGTGTTTTCTCGATCCCTGTGAGGCCAATTCTGACTGCCAATCCGGGTGGTGCGTTGAACATCTTGGAGAGGGTGTATGTACCCAGATTTGCCAGGAAGAGTGCCCCGAGGGATGGTCTTGCCAGCAGGTGGCGGCCACGGGGCCGGACGTAGTCTTCATCTGTGTCTCCGACTTTGCGAATCTCTGCAAGCCCTGTGCAAATGACAATGACTGTGATGCGGTAGGGAAGTCCGATTCCTGCATTCCCTATGGTCCTGACGGCAGCTTCTGTGGTGGCTCATGTTCTGACCCGGCTGGGGAGGACCCGGTGGAATGCCCCTGGGGGTTTTCATGTCTTGAGTCAGTCACCGTCGACGGGATCAGCTCATGGCAATGCGTGGCCGATGCAGGAGAGTGTCCCTGCACCAAGAAGTCAACTGCCCTCGAGTTGCACACGCCCTGCTCGCTGAGCAACGAATGGGGAGAGTGCGCTGGCCTGCGAATCTGTGAAGAGGGTGGGCTCTCGGTGTGCGGTGCAACCAAGCCTGGCCCGGAGGACTGCAACGGAATCGACGATAACTGCAATGGCGTGGTTGACGAAGCGACCTGCGACGATGGAAACGAATGCACGCAGGATTCCTGCGATACGGAAGCGGGTTGCCAGCATGATGCGCTTGACGTCGGTGAGTGCAAGGATAGTGACCCCTGCACGGTAGCGGACCACTGCGTTGCCGGATCGTGCCTGGGCAGTCCCGTTTCCTGTGACGACGGCAATTCCTGCACCGACGATATGTGTACCGACGAAGGCTGCTTGTATGAGCCTAACCAGTCAGACTGCGACGATTTGGATCCTTGCAGCCTGGGGGATATCTGTAAGCAGGGTGACTGCATCGGAACGCCGGTTGATTGCGGTTGCCTGGTGGACGCTGACTGCGGCGAATTCGAAGATGGTGACGTTTGCAATGGGACTCTGGTGTGCGACCTTGCTCAGGTTCCCTACAAGTGTGTGGTAGATGTGGGGACGGTGGTGGAGTGTCCTGCTCCACGAGGTGCCAACGAGTTCTGTTTGGAGTCGACTTGCGACCCTGTGACCGGTGAGTGTGGCGAGGGCGCAGCCAACGAAGGGAACCCCTGTGAAGATGGCGATCCTTGTACGGTTAGCGAGAAGTGTGAGGAGGGCGAGTGCGCCGGTGGAATGATGTTGAATTGCAATGACGGCAATTCGTGCACCGATGATCTTTGCCATCCCCAGGACGCATGTACACACACGCCCAACGCCGCGGGATGCGACGATGGCGACGATTGTACTGTGGGCGACGTCTGTGCCGATGGGGATTGTCAGGCGGGGCAGGCGCTGAACTGCGGCGACAATAATCCCTGCACTGACGATTCGTGCCAGGTCGCCGTTGGCTGCGTTTTTGAAGCCAACGCCGCTGAATGCTCCGATTTCAACCCTTGCACCACGGGTGACCATTGCTCCGCTGGCAAATGCGCGGTGTCAGGCTCCCTCGACTGCAGTGATGGCAACGCGTGCACCGACGACTCTTGCGACCCCGAGGTGGGCTGCACGCATACTTTGAACGATGCACCGTGCGACGACAGTAACGCGTGCACCACCGGTGACAAGTGCGGCAACGGCTGGTGCACCGGGAAGTTCATGGATTGCAATGACGGGAAGCCATGCACTGACGATTCCTGCGACGAGGATTCCGGCTGCGTCCACGAACCGGGTGAGGGTCTCTGTAGCGATGGCTCGTTGTGCACGACGGGCGACCATTGCGAGCAGGGAAACTGCGTTGGGGCACAGGAGTTGATTTGTGACGATGGAGATCTCTGCACAGATGATGAGTGTGTTGCTGAGTTGGGCTGTGTGCACAAACTCAACACCGCACCCTGTGACGACG
Organism: uncultured Myxococcales bacterium; assembly: GCA_964522395.1. Lineage (GTDB taxonomy): Bacteria > Myxococcota_A > UBA9042 > CAIXZC01 > CAIXZC01 > CALGBT01. The sequence continues at coordinate 7,046 of CAZFVN010000106.1, read as the reverse complement.
AAGACCCATGCACGTTGGATGACAAGTGTGGGGGCGGTGAGTGTGTTGGCGGTGAGGCTCTTGTCTGCGACGACGAGGTGGACTGTACGGCGGATTCCTGCGTCGGCGAGGCCGGTTGTCTCTTCGTGGCTGACGACGTGTTTTGCGCTGACGGGAACGAGTGTACGACCGATATCTGCGATCCCGATGCCGGCTGCATTCATAACTTGAACGATGCTGCCTGCGAGGATGGCGACCCGTGCACCATCGGGGACCAGTGTAGTCTGGGTTCGTGCGAGAGCGGTGAATTCACCGATTGCAGTGATGGTAACGATTGCACTACCGATGGCTGTGACCCGGAGGCTGGCTGCACCCACACGCCTACGGCTGGAAACTGTGATGATGGGAACGCGTGTACCAAGTCGGACCACTGCGAAGTGGGCGAGTGCGTTGGCGGCATCGCGCTGGTCTGCGTGGACGAGGTGGACTGCACGGTAGATTCCTGCGACCCGGATTCGGGCTGCTTGTTTGAGCCAGATAATGCCGACTGTGATGATGCCAACCCTTGCACCGAGGACCTGTGCGACCTGCAGGCGGGTTGTTCCAATGATGCCACAGATGGTGACTGCCCCGGCGGTCACTGCGAAGACGGCGACTGCGTCATCGACTGCTTGCCGGATTGCGATGGCAAGGAGTGTGGCGACGACGGTTGCGAAGGGAGTTGCGGAGAATGTCAGGGCGACAACAAGTGCGTCAACGGTAAGTGCGTGGAGCCGGGCAGCGACGAATGTGACGATGGCAACGATATCCTGTGGGATGGCTGTACCAATGGGAAGCTCTCGGAGTTCAGGATTAATACCTTCACGCCGGGCCAGCAGGCCAATCCCCGGATAGCGTCGTTCTCCGATAGTGGCTACGTGGTGGTCTGGGGCAGCTACGACCAGGACGGAAGCTACTGGGGTGTCTATGGGCAGCGCTATAATCCAGACGGTTCAGCAGCAGGTAGCGAGTTCCCCATCAATATCCACACAAACAGCCACCAGTCGACGCCATTTGTATCAGTGACTGCCAGCGACGACTTCGTTGTCGCGTGGCAGAGCGGCGGTCAGGACGGGTCGGGGGACGGGGTGGTTGCCCGCAAGTTTGACAAGGGCGGCAATCAACTCTGGTCAGAGGTATTGCTGAACAACTACACCAGCAACGATCAGAATACTGTAACCCTCGCAGCCGATGCCGGTGGAGGTTTCGTTGCGGCCTGGCAATCCTATGGTGACGGTTCTGGCTATGGGATTATGGCGCGTCGCTTTTCCGCTGGAGGCAGCGCCCTCGATGGCAATTTCTGGGTCAACAATTATACGAGCAGCCATCAGTATCGTCCGTCGCTGGTTACCTTACCGGGCGGCAAGTTCCTGGTGGTCTGGGACAGCAATAACCAGGATGGAAGTAACTACGGTGTCTTCGGGCAGCGCTACGATTCCTCAGGCAGCGAGGAGGGGGCTGAGTTCAAGGTCAACACTTACACTCCTGACCATCAGTACTTCTGCGACTCAGCGTCCTTTGCTGACGGTAGCTACGTAGTGGCATGGACGAGTAACAATGAGGATGGCAACTCGTGGGGAATCTACGCTCAACGCTACAAACCGGACCATACGAAGAACGGTAATCCGTTCAGGGTGAACACCTACATTATCTCCAGTCAGTATCGGCCCAAAGTCGGCAGTCATTCAGATGGTAGATTCGGGGTGGCGTGGGAGAGTGCGAGTCAGGACGGTGCAGACAATGGAGTATTCGCTCAGCGCTACAATGCTGACGGTACTCCTGCCGGCAGCGAGTTTCAGGCCAATGTTTTTACCTCGTACGCACAACACCAGCCCGACTTGGCGATGCTGCCCAACGGCAACACAGTGATTGTTTGGACCGGCAATGCTCAGGATGACTCAGTCAGCGGTGTTTTCGCCCAGCGGTGGGATGAGGATGGGAACAAGCTCTATCACTAGATTCCGGGGCCGTCCATGTAGTGGTCGCTTTGGGAACCGTATTTTGGCGCTCCGCAGGAAACCCAGACACCTTCCTTTTCTCGCTTGAAAGAGAAGGGGACGAAGTGTTCGTAAGCCCAACTGATGAAGGCGCTAAGTGGGCGCCTGCCGGCGAAGCGTATGGCGATTCGCTCACCTGCCCGGGTGCGTTCCAGGAATTTGTCGCCGGCAACAATCTCGAGGTCGCCCTTTTCGGTGCGCAAATCAATCAACACGCCCGATGGATCGACGAGTAGCCGCTCGTCCAGGCGAATAACGCGACGGGCTTGCGCACCGTCCTCCTGGCTAAGTGCGCGGACGATGCCACCGCCCCGGACCACGCCTTCATCGACGAGCACAAAGCGGCCGAGCTTGGGGTTGACCTCAAAGGTATCTGCGGCGATGGGCTTGTCGAGCTTCAAAACGACCCTTCCCACCTCTGATTCCTTGAGTTTTTCGGCATAGCGCTCGCGCACCTCAAGAGTCGATGGGTCGATACGCTCCTCAACTGCGACGACCTCGGCGTTAGCATCGGTGGTACCGATCTTGAAGCCGTACTTTCGTCCGACTGTTAGAGGTGCGCGTCCCATCCAGAAGAGGCTTCCATGCACTTCCACCGCCGATGCCGGTTCGTGGTGCAGGCGCGCCATCACTTCACCCGGCTCAACGTAGACTTCGTTTTCCAGCGTGATGCCGATGCACGCACCCGCGGTTGCCGAAGCAACGGTGGTGTCGGGCCATTGCTCGATAGTGCGTATTTGAGAGACCCGTCCTGAGGGGAGAAAACGGACCTTGTCGCCACTCTTGACTGCGCCAGATTCGACACGACCAACGTATCGGCGTGTATCGTCCCACTTGTAGACGTCCTGAACCGGCATCCGGGCCGGACGTTTGCTGTCTAGGGATGCGGGAGAGAGGGCATCAAGTGCTTCTAGAATGGTGGGGCCACGGTACCAGTCAGTCGCTTTCGAGCGACTGACAACATTGTCTCCTTCGCGGGCGGAGATAGGGATCAGGAACTTAGCCGTGAGCCCGATAGAGTGCAGGAAACGGACGGTATCTGAAGCGACTTGATCGAAGCGCGCACGGTCGAAGTTGACCCGGTCCAACTTATTGACGGTAACCACCACTTGTGAGATGCCCAGCAGCGCGAGGACGTAGGCATGGCGTTTTGTCTGCTCCCTCACTCCTTCATCGCCATCGACGATGAGGATCGCGGCATCGGCCTCACTGGCTCCCGTAACCATATTCTTCATGAACTCTTTGTGGCCAGGGGCATCGATGATGAGGTAGCCGCGCCGTTTTGAATTGAAGCGCGTCTGGGTAGTCTCGATGGTGACGTTTTGTTCACGTTCTTCCTGGAGCGCGTCCATAAGATACGCGAATTCGAAGGGTCGCCCCTGGGCGCGGCAGGTGCTTTCGATTTCCGCGTAGCGCTCGGCGGGAATGGCGCCGGTGTCATAGAAGAGGCGACCGATCAAGGTCGACTTGCCGTGGTCCACGTGGCCCACGATGACGATGCGAAGCGAGGGCTCGGCCGAAATGGCTGGCTGGTAGTCTGGTGCGCTCATGCTGCGTTCCTCCAGTTTTTCAATCTAACTTCAGTTCGATCCCTTGGCGTGTGGTTGGCCTACATGTAGCCCAGGGAACGCAGCTTTTGCATCATGTATGCTTTCTCATGGTCCTGAGCGCGACCGGCGCGCTCTGGAGTGGTGGTCTGCGCGAGTTCAGCCACGATTTCGTCCACAGTAGACGCGGTGGACTCTAGTGGCGAGTTGCACGGTACACAGCCCAGACTTCTAAAGCGGTGAGTACCGTTGGAGAAGTAGAGCGAACAGACCGGGATTTGCTCTCGCTTGATGTATCGCCAGATGTCCATTTCGGTCCAGTGCAGGATGGGGTGAATTCGGACGTGGGTGTCGTCCCCGTATGCGGTGTTGAATTGGTCCCAGAGTTCGGGAGGCTGGTCCTTGAAATTCCACTGAAAGTCGCTATCCCGCGGAGAGAAGACGCGTTCCTTTGCTCGAGAGCCTTCCTCGTCACGGCGGATGCCGAGGAAGATCCCCTTGTAGCCCTGAGTGTCGATCAACCGTTGCAGGGCGTTTGTCTTTAGTGCGGTACAGCACTCGAAGCGACCTTTGTCGGGCCCCATTCCGTCTGCCACCGCCTGCTCGTTGGTGCCTGTCCTCAAGTCGAGTTCCCACTCCTTGGCTATCTTGTCACGAAACTCGATCATGGTGGGGTGCTTCATGGTCGTGTCGATATGGACAAGGGGGAAGGGTACACGACCAAAAAACGCCTTGCGCGCGACCCAGAGCATCGCCGTGGAGTCCTTTCCGATGGACCATAGCATTGCGAGGTCCTCGAACCGTCGATATGCCTCGCGGAAGATGTAGATCGTCTGGTTCTCCAGCGCGTCGAGGTAGGCTGACTCGGCGAGTTCTGCCTCGGCCATTGCCTGGGTGTCTGTCTGGCTCATCTCAAACTCCGTTGGTATTGAAGCTGGTTGGCTCATTTTCTATGTCTTGCGTCCGGGTGGGTGCAGTCCGCATTCCCCGTGGGAGGGGTCTTCCCACCACCACCGTCCGGCGCGGGGATGCTCTCCCGGCTTGGTTGGACGGGTACAAGGCGCACACCCGATTGAAGTGTATCCCTCTTCGTAGAGTGTGTTGCGCGGCAAATTGTGTTCCTTGACGTGCGCTGTCAATTGGTCGTCGCTCCAATCGGCCAGCGGGTTTACTTTGGCGAGTCCGCCAAAGTTCTCGTCCCACTCCACCACGGGTAGCAGGGTGCGGGTCTCGCCCTGGTCTCGGCGTAGCCCAGTCATCCATGCTGGCGAATCTGCCAGGGCGCGACGAAGCGGTCGGATCTTTCGAACCTGACAGCACCGTTTTCGCTCCTCCAGGGATGTCCGAAAAGAGAAGGACCCGGAGTCGCGCAGAAAGGACTCCAATTCCTGGCGTTCCGGCGCATACCAGTCGATTGTGATGTCGTACCGTTGCCGGAGTCGCTCGGCGACCCGGAGTGTCTCTTCGTGCAACCTTCCGGTCTCCAGCGCGACGACCCGAAAGGGGTGTCCACTCTGGCTGGCCAGATGGACGAGGGCTACGTCTTCGATCGAGAAACTGCATGCGATAGCTGTCCTGGGGCCAAAGGTCTCGAGAGCCCAGGCGACGATTTGCTCGGCGGTGGTACCCTCTAGTTTGGCGGTGGCATCTGCCGCTCGCGCTGCGGTCCAGATGGTGCTCATCATGCGTCCTCCCACTCAGTTCCTCCGAATTCAGGAACGTGCGCAAGTCCAATCGCCACCTGCCTACTGGCGATTTCCTACTATTTTGGTGGGATTCGTAGGAAAAGTCAAGCAATATCTCTTTTTCCCCGCTCGGCAAAGGACGAATTAGAAGTCTGTTGACTCCCTTTTGCAGCAGGGCAATAGTACTCCTTTGGCGCACACTCGTCTAGCTCCTGGAGTGAGTCTGAGTGCAGCGTTGCCACTGGCAACTACATTACAGCCGCCCCCGGTCCCACCCGCGCACCGAGTTCCAGGGTCGAGCCGGTTGTACCGCAGCGGGCGATGAGGTAATTGCGGTAGCCTTCCTTTAGCGGTCCCATGGGACGACCGGTCATGGGGGCCCAGGTGCCGGTGTTGACGAAGGTGGAGTCGGGCCCCATTGGACGTAATCCGGGGGAGTGGGTATGGCCAAAGACGACGATGGGCACTTTCAATAGTCGACGGATAGGAAAGGCGTGGCGATTCACCCCCGCTTCGGCGCTGAAAACAGTCTCCCCTTGAACCAGCAACTCATAGAGAAAATAGAGCAGTGGAAAGCAGGAGAGCGGAACCATCAACTTGATCCAGAGCGGAATTGGCACGAGGGCCAGGGCTACAGTGCCTCCGGTCATGAAGAAAGCCATAATGAGTCGGTCGATCCAGAACTCCCGGATGATGCGAAAAACGCGGCCCGTAATCGGAGGGCGCTGGAGGGCGTTGAGGGCTCGTAATTTCTCCTGCGAAATGCCAGTGCGCGCAGCCTGCTGGTCGAGCCGCTTTTGGTAGCCTTGCGGCCGCCTCACCATCCGTCGCTTGGTGCTGAGCAGGCGGCGCAGGGTCATGAAGCTGCCCAGCAGCCAACTGAAAAGGAGGCTATGACGGGAGAAGGCGTAGTATCGGAACCAGTGGGCCAGATAGCTGTACATATTCAGAATATAGTCCGTGGTGTGGGGGTTGAAGTAGCCCATGCGACTCATGAGCAATCGATTGGAGATATTGCCCATGGGAAGTGCCAGCTCTTCCCCGCCCTTGCGGCGCACCACGGGGTCGAGGACGTAGCGGAAAGATGAGTAGTAATCGTACTGGTGGCCATGCTCAACGTAGATGCGTCCTGCTTCATAGAAGAACCACGGTTCGACCATGAGTGTTGTTTGGTAGAAGGTTTCGGAGATCCCCTGCGCGGTCTCCTCCAGGCGGTTGCGCAGAACCTCTTCAACGGGGTCGAAGTGCAACTCCCGGTCGTGGTTGCCGATGACGTAGACAATCCGATTGCCGGCGGAGGCGAAGCGCACCAGTGTCTCCAGAAACCACCGGTGGTGGTCGAGAATCAGCGAGAGTTTCCAGGCCGACTTCTCCGGGGTCGGCCTCAGCCCTCGGCGGCGCTCGCCCCCGGCCACCGGCCAGGGGGCATTGTCGGGGCTGGCGATGACCAGATCAAAATCGAAGATGTCGCCATTAAGGACCAGCGTGCACGGCTCACTTGATTCGTCGGCGAAGCTCTCCACCAACTGCGCAAATTCTTCGGCGTAGCGGTATTGACTCCCCTTGAAATACTTCCAGCCATCCTGGTGGTCTTCAATATCCGCCAGATGTAGATCCGACACGACCAGATACCGGTGCTCCACGGTAGTTCCTCCCTGACGTGAAGCATAGTCCGGCTCAATGGCCCAGACAAGTGTCGGTGTCTGCCACGGTTGACCCTGGCGGCCGCCGGCCCGCCCTTCAGGCGATCTGATTGACTTTGTACCCCCCGTTCTGCGCTGAGTGTGTCGTTCTGAGCG
>CAZFVN010000105.1:0-19464 GCA_964522395.1 uncultured Myxococcales bacterium | reverse complement strand
ATGTCCGGCGTCAGGCGACCTGATTCAGATGGCCAACGTACGACAACGACACCTAAGCTCCAACACGATCTCAGATCTTGCGCCTCTCGCAGGACTTCAAAATCTACAGGACTTGTCAGTCCATGGAAATATGAACTCTGACCTAGGGGCTTTGACGGGCTTGGTGAAACTGAAAGGAGTCTCTATCGGCGGCAATTCACTAGAGACGTTGCCTGATTTCTCGAACTTGAAGTCACTGGAGATTCTTGGATTTACTGTAGGATACGTAACTAGCCTGGCACCATTGATTCCGGTGGAGTCTCTAGTTGAGATTTGGGCCGACTACAACCTCATCACCGACCTCACTCCCCTCGTCGACAACCCAGGAATCGGCGAAGGCGACTACGTGAACGTCCTTTGGAATCCCATCGACTGTACGGAGCAGGCGGTCACTATCGCCGAGCTGAAGGCCCGGGGTGTTGACCTGGATATTCAGTGCCCTTGCGAGGTCTGTTTGTGACGCGGGGCTGCCCATCAAAGGCAACCCCTCCCCACCCATCCTCGCCATGCTCGACTGCCTCTACCCAATGAATGCTCGGAAAAACACGGGTGGTTCCACGGCATTGCCCACCATGCTGGGCATTGCTGATCGTCAGTTCCCAGCGGGAACGGGCGGGGGGTAAAGGGAGGGCGCTTAGCACTTGGTCCTCTTCCCCCGCCCGCGTAAATACGGCCCATCCACGGCGCAGCCGGCCTGAGGCAGTACGCACCAAAGTCAGTGCGCACCACCCGAGCCGTGGCGGTGCGCGCCTGGCGGGGGCAATGCGCACCATGCTTGCTGGATCGGACCGATCTGACGGATCGGTCAGATCGGACGGAATGGGGGAAGACGTCGCCGAAGCATGGGGGAGATGGTTCGACAGGCTCACCATGACACTCGATGCCAGAGTCGTTCAACCCAGGACTGAACAGTTACGAACCGTTGATGCCGAGGGTTGCGTGGCAAAACCGGCAACTTCTGTCAGCGCCATCTCACGACGGGACTACGCCCCTTTGCCAAAACCGCAATGCGCCCCGATTCCGGGTGGAGCAGCCAGATGTGTTCAGCCATGCCGAAGATGAGCAGGTTGCCAGGTAGCAGCGTGACGTGCTCGGGATACCAGCGGGCAAACGGGGTGGCCATGGCATAGCTCCCCTCGAAGTCTTTGCCAGATACTCGCAGGCCATCCATCGCACCATCGGCCAGAGTCACCCGCAGTCGCCCACGCGGAGGGATTATCTGGATACTCTTCAGGCAATGGTCCCGGCCGGTTGGTCCCACTCTCGAGAAACCGCTATCAAGCCGCCCCAGATCCGTCGCGCTCAGTGGCGCTTCGGGACCGAGGTCCAGGCGGAGGTCATAGGAGTCTGACTCATCGGCTGCGCAAAGCAGGAGGCGGTTGTTCCCTGGCTCCGGGTCGTTTGGTGCAATACTCTCGAACAGCCCATCATCACCCGAAGCTGCATCCATGACTCTCACGGTCGCGCCTCCGTCCGCGACATAGTAGATCGTTGTCTCTGCTAAGAGCGCAGCGAGGCCCGGGTCACGGTTGGTCGTTGTGACGAAAGAGGTGCTGCTGCCGGAAATCAGGAGTAGAACGATGGCGGGAAAAGTCACAATTTGTGCTGCCGTGCTTGCCAGAAGCGTCCGCAATCTACCGGGCCGATCAGACCGAATCCCCCACATCGCGAATGGCCATTCCACAAGAACCGTAAGGACGAAGAGGCCGACGACTGGCACGCTGAGCAGCCAGAACCCCCACAGCGGAGCGACCCACGGCATGGCCGGCTGCATCCACAGCCGGGCCAGCGGGAGAAGAACGGAGCGAGCCAAAATGGCAGAGAGGTAATTCGCTAGTATCAGCGAGCAAATCAGGCGCCATCGGGGCCGCCGCAAAAGCCAGGCCACAAGGCCCCCCTCTACCAATCCCAGCACAGGATTGGCCACAAAGAGATAGAACCACTCGGGGTTGAGAAAGGGTGGGGCTGTGGCGGCGAGAAGAATCATCCTTTCATTTCCTACCAGATGACCCGACCGTAATACTCGGCTAGGGCCCGGTCCTTGGTGACGATAGGAACGTCGCGCATGTGAGCGGTGGCGGCGATGACACGGTCGGCCGGGTCGCGGTTGTCCCACTCAAGGGCCAGACTTTCCACCCAGATAGAATCATCCACAGCGATGATCTCCAACCCGGAGATCTGGCGAATTCTGGCTACGTATTCGGTGAAGGGAAGCGGCAGTAAGAGCTTCTTGTTTTTGGCTTTGATGCCGATTTCCCAGATAGAGATGCTGCTGCAAAGTCCCCCGGTCTGCTGGACTGAGTCGCAGGCTTTGGTGGCTGCAGGTGAGAGTTGATTGCGCTCCAGTGTCCACCAGAGGAGCGCACAGGTGTCGAGGAGGATCATTGCTACACCATGTTCCACTGGTCGGTTTCCGGCTCAAGAATTTCATCGCCGAAGTGGCAGGTACCCTGGACGTCTGCGAAGAGCTGCTGCACCGTGTGAACATGGTTCAGTCGGGTAATGCGCAGTACCGGTCGACCGTGGCTGGTGACGACAATCTCGTCACCGCTCTCTTCCACCATTCGAAAATATTCCAACATCTTCGCCTTGAGCTTACTCTTGGACACCGTAAACATAATGTCACCCCCTTGCATGACCATAGTCACGACCGTAGTCATTATAGGTCGAACTCGCGGTTCGGTCAAGGGCTGATCTTGACTCTGCCTTCGCTCCGGGCCACACTCTGCAGTGACTTTGAGGAGAAGAGATGGGCACTGCCGGAGAGTCGTTGCTGCCATACCTTCACACCGCCCTGGACGATGGCGTCCTGGTGAAGCTCGTATTGTCGAAATACCGTGGCGAAGAGCGTGAATTGAAGCGGATCGATATTCGACTCGTGGAGTTGCGAGGGGAAAGGCACCTGACCTTCGTTTACAAGTATGCAACCCAGGATACGACAAAGAATCTCGCGGTGGAGGCAGGGGTAGCTCGGGTCGCTAAGCTGCTCGGTTCTGAGTTCAGGGCGGCCCATCTCTTTACAAAAGAGGCGGAACTCGAGGTTCTGTACAACCGTAAGGGCAAGGGACGAGTTTTTCATCGAAAGGGGCAGATTCGGGAGGTTCCGTCCACCGACCACAATCGCGCCAAGCAGCGATTGCTGGACCCGGCCGCTCCCTTTTTGTGGGAGCTGGGGGTGACGGGCAAAGCTGGCATCGTGCTGCCGTCCAAATCCGATAAGTGGCGCCAGATAAACCGCTTTCTCGAGATCTTCGTGGCCGCTTTCGACCGGTCTGCCCTGGCCACCGAGAAACGTATTCGAGTAGTCGATTTTGGTGCGGGGAAAGGCTATCTGACATTCGCCATCCACCACTACCTGCGTAATGTCAGGGGCGTCGAGGCAGAAGTGACGGGCGTGGAACTGCGGTCAGAGCTGGTTGAATTCTGCAATCGCGTGGTCAAACGCCAGAGCCTTGCAGGTCTGAAGATGTCGGCGGGCGACGTTGAACATTTTCCGCTGGGAGAGACGGATATCCTAATCGCGTTGCACGCCTGCGACACCGCCACCGATCTGGCGCTCTATTCGGGATTGCGGGCCGGCGCAAAGATGCTGCTGGCTTCCCCCTGTTGTCACAAACAGATTCGCCCCCAGATGAAATTACCAGAGGTCCTCCAGCCCGTACTTCGCCATGGAATTCACCTCGAAAAAGAGGCGGAGATGGTAACGGATGCGCTCCGCGTGCTACTACTGGAAGAGGCTGGTTTCAAAGCTCAAATCATGGAGTTTGTTGCTGCCGAGCACACCGATAAGAATAAGTTGCTGCTGGCGACCAGGCGCATGACCTCGGTTCCGACCAAACCGATTCGCGCCCAAATCGATGCCTTGAAACTCTTCTATGGAGTTACCGAGCACGCGTTAGAGCGAATGCTCACGCCATAGACAAGCAGTTTGTGTGACGTCTTTGTTGGTAGTGGACACCCTTCCCGGCTATACTGGGTCTCTCACCATTGAGGAAGAGATGAAACTCCATAGCTTCGCCGTCATAGTGTCGGGACTCTTCATATTGGCTTGCGGCAATTCAGGCACCACACCTCCCGATATTGTCGATCTACAGCAGATACCCGAAGTCGGGCCCGAGGTTGTAATGGAGGTGGTTGCCGAGGTCACGGCCGATATTCCTGATCTCGGGCCCGAGACCGTGGACATCATGGAAGTGCTGGAGATCGCACCAGATCTACCCCCGCCACCGGTTCCCGTGGCGGTGATTCTCCAGCCCCTGGATGGGAAGGTATTGAATGTCGCGCTGAAGGCACACTTCGTCGGCCAGGTCAGTGACCCCAACGAGACCGTCGACATGTTGGAGGTGGTCTGGGAATCTGATATCGATGGGAAGATTCATGAGGCCGCGCCAGACTTTGAAGGGGTAGTGGAGTTTGACTACCTAGGCTTTACCCCCGGTCCTCACCTGATAACCATGACCGTTACCAACAGCGCCAAACTCTCTACCAGTACGTCGGTTTCAGTGATCATGAATATCCCTCCCATCGGACCGACGGTTACCATTGAACCGGCTGATCCCATTGCCAGTGACGACCTCCACGCGATCCTCGTGGGGGAAGCGTCTGACGCTGAAGGGGCCGAGGTGGAAGTACTTATTGATTGGTTCGAAGAGGGCGAGCCGGTGAACAGTTTGGATGGGGAATTGACGGTGCCCGCCAAGATGACCATCCGTGGCGTAACGTGGAGTGTTGTGGTGCGAGCCTACGATGGCAATTCCTACGGTGCGGCTGAGCAAGATAAGGTAACCATTGGCAATACGCCGCCGACAATTGAAAGCGCAACCATCGAGCCCGAATCGGGCGACATGTTCACCGAGTTCACCTGCTCCGGCGAGGGCATGGCCGATGTGGATGGCGACGAAGTCACGGTGATCTACGGCTGGTTGGTCAATGAGGAACCGGTCCCAGAGCAAACCGAGGCGACCTTTCCCGCAAACCTCATGGTCAAAGGAGATTCGCTACTCTGTCAGGCAACGCCAGAAGACAAATGGGATGCCGGGGAGCCGGTGCTCAGTCAAACGGTGGTCATTGGCAATAGCCCACCGCAGGGCGGCGTGGCCGAAGTTGAGCCCGAGTTGGGGGACAAGAATACTTCGTTCTTCTGTAAGGCAGAGGGAGCCATCGACCCGGACGGCGACGAGGTTTCTTACAAATATGCCTGGGTGGCCAACAGTGAACCGGTGGAGGGAGCCGATGGGCAGATGTTGGAAGGGGGGCAGCTTACCAAGGGCGACATTCTTCGTTGCCGGGTGACCCCCACGGATGGATTGGCCAATGGCCCCTGGTTCGACTCCAATCTGGTTGTTCTGGTGAACATCCCGCCCACCGTTGGCGGCGCGACCGTTGGGCCGACTGAGGCAACCGCTTTGACGACTTTCACATGTGAGGCCGTGGATGCTCTCGATGCGGACGGCGATTCCTTGAAGGTGAAGGTCGTCTGGACGGTAAGTGGGGAGGTCGTGCTTGGCGAAGGTGCAGTTGAGCTGGCTCCGGGACCCTTTGCCAAAGGCGACGAAGTGACCTGCTCCCTCGCGGTCTGGGACGGCGAAATGTGGAGCGAATCGGTCGCGGCTGATGGCTCGATTGTTGTTGCCAACACGCTGCCCACTCTCGAAAGCGTATCCATCAACCCGCCATCTGGTACCGAAGAGACAACCTTCTCCTGCGTGGCCAACGGCTGGTTCGACCCCGATTCAGAGGATCTCTTCGAAGTTACCTATGAGTGGCTCGTGAACGGTGAACCGGCAGATACTTTTGGGGCGGGTACGATCCACGGCGCCTACTTCGATGCCGGTGATGAGCTGGTCTGTCAGGTGACGCCGGAAAACGGTGATGAGCAAGGGTTGATGGTTGCATCCGAACCGCTTGTTGTTGGAGGACTCTAGGGGAGGGTGTCTGGTCGTCTGACGAGGATGAGCCTCACTCCATCGGCAAAACGTAAAGCGCGATTGCGAAGAAATGGCAGCCACTTCCGCCCAGCACGAAGAGGTGCCAGATGGCGTGGTTGAAAGGGAGTCGCTTCCACATGTAGAAGATGACGCCGAGGGTGTAGAATAGTCCTCCGGCCGCGATCCAGGCGATACCACCCCAGGGCAGGGCCTCGATGAGCGGTTTAATGGCGACTACAGCCATCCATCCCATGCCCAGATAGAAGACCACTACGAGTCGCTTGAAACGACCGAGAAAGAGACTCTCAAAGGTAATGCCCGCCACCGCGAACCCCCAGATAAGACCAAAGATGGTCCAGCCCCACGGACCGCGCAAGGTGACCAGAGTGAAGGGCGTGTAAGAGCCGGCGATGAGCAGGAAGATGGCGGCGTGGGCGAGCCCTTTGAAGAAGTGCTTCAGGCGTGGTGACCTGAACGAATGATAGAGGGTCGAGGCCAGATAGAGGAGTACCAGCGAGCTGCCGTAAATGCTGAGACTCACCACTCTCCACACATCGCCGTGGAGGACCGCCTGAGAGACCAGCACCGAGAGGGCCGCAACTGCGAGTGCCGCCCCAATCCCGTGCGTAATGCTGTTGGCCAGGTCCTCTGCCGGAGTGTACTCAAGGGGGAGTTTCCTTCGTCCGTGTGATGCTTGCATGTGATTCAACCTCAAGAGGAAACGGAACCTGCCCAGCCTGCTTCAAGAACCGGTATTGAATCATTGCATAAATCGAGCCGGAAGTCATCGCACAATGGGGCCCGGTGGAGCCTGCAGAGAACTCAGCCGACGGACTTGTGCAGTAGGGTCAGTTTGACTATACTATTCGCTATCGTAGAAGAGAACTGGCTAGCGCCAAAATATTGAGAGAGGTCTATGATGCAGAGAGCGCTTCCTAGCAACGGTCTGGTCCTCGTCGGACTCCTGGCGGCGATGTTGACTATTTCCTGTGGGACTTCGGATTCTGATACTCCGGTGACAGACGTGGTGGAGTCCGGTCAGGCGGACCTTCCCAATGCATGTGGCGAGATCGGGCCGCAAGGGTGCTGCGCAGGTGAGACTCTCGTCTGGTGCGTAAACGGTGTATTACAGGAGGCCAAATGCGCCAGCGCGCCCGCCTGTGGCTGGAATTCGTTTACGAGTGGCTATGACTGTGGCACCGACGGCGGTGTCGACCCGGCGGGTCTCTTCCCCAAGATGTGCGAGGAGAGAGGTGAGATTCCGGGGCCCGACGCCACCATAATCGATGTGTCCGGCGTAGATCTACTCGACCTCTACAGCCCGGCTGACATCGACACGGTGGATAGCCCGGCTGACATCGACACGGTGGATAGCCCGGCTGACATCGACACGGTGGATCTGCCAGATGCCCCCTCCCTCGTCGATGCCATTGAGGTGGGTCCGCTAGACCTCTATGACCAGGTGGATGCGGATGGTGGATATGTCGAAGATAACTGGGAAACTAACGACTCCATCGAAGATTTGAAGGCTCCTGACGACAGTGACAGTTCTTCGTCCGGCGACACAATAGCGCCAACCGGTGCCTGCGATAATTCCGCCGATGAAGCGATAATCGACCCAGACCCAGGTTTGATCCTGAGTTCTGCTACTGACTGTCATATTACCTGTCTGGGAGAGGATGATGTGGGCATGTGCGCCACCATTTGTCTCGAAGACAGTACCGGCCTGACGAGTGGCTGCGCCCAATGCTACTCCGAGGCAACGACGTGCGTGGTCAACAACTGCCTGGCGCAGTGTCTCGTCGATCCTGGTAGCGAGGAGTGTTACGTATGCCAGTTTGAAGCTGGCTGTATCGGAGCATTCTTCGCATGCACTGGTTTGGGCGCAGATGCGTGGCCCGATGAGTGGAATGACTGTGTCCCCGACTGCGAGTTCAAAGAATGTGGCACGGATGGTTGCGGGGGCTCTTGCGGCGGTTGTGGCGGGAATCTCTGTATCAACGGAGCGTGTTTTGAAGGTAGCGAAGACTGCCCGTCGGCAGTCATCAAATGCCCAGAGGGAGAAGAAGTCATCCCCCAGACCATCCTGCACCTCTTCGGCGATGACTCCTATGCGGCCAACGGTACGATTCAGAAGTGGGAGTGGGCCGTTCAGCAGCCCAATAGCTCGCAATCTGTCTTCGTGCCATCCCACACATTCCCCAATCCGATTTTTGAAACCAATGTCGCCGGGATTTATACCTTCTACTTGACTGTCTATGACCAAACCGACACTCCTTCATGTTTCCCAGCGGTTCATGAGGTGGTCGTCATTCCTGACGAGGTGCTTCACATCGAGCTGTCGTGGCATACTCCCGATGACCTCGATGAAACTGATACCGGCCCCGAAGCGGGCTCCGATCTGGACCTCCATTTCACCCATCCCTGGGCCGCGGGCCCCGACCTTGATGGTGACGGTGTTGCCGACGGATGGTTCGACATTCCTTTCGACTGCTTCTGGTTCAACGCCCATCCAAACTGGGGGAGCTATGACCCCGGCATTAACGATGACCCCGGACTTGACCGCGATGATACCGACGGGGCCGGTCCCGAGAATATCAATCTCGATATCCCCGAAGATGCAACCTACCGCGTTGGCATTCACTACTGGAATGACCATGGGTATGGTGCTGCGTTCGCTACGGTGCGGATCTACATCTACGGACAACTGGTTTTCGAGTCCCCCGAGACATTCCTGGTTGATTCCGATATGTGGGAGGTTTGCACAATCGAATGGCCCTCCGGCAAGGTGGAGGTTGTTACCTCCGATGGCGATCTGAAGATTACCCCCGAGTACCACAACCCATACTTCTTCCAATAGGGGATGGTGTTTTTTTTCGTCCTTCAGAGAGTTTCTTGCCATCCTTGCGCGGTAGGACCAGTTTGAGTATACTATTCGCTATCGTAGAAGAGAACTGGCTAGCGCCAAAATACTGAGAGAGGTCTATGATGTTACGTGCATTTTCCAGCGAAATCCTGTTTCTTACCCGAGTTTTCGCGGCAATCCTGATGATTTCTTGCGGGACATCGGAGTCGAATTCGACGTCGAGTGACACCGCAGATGTTGCGTCGGCAGAGCTTCCCAACGAGTGTGGTGAGATTGGTCCAGAGGGGTGCTGCAGCGGCTCCACCCTCTTCTGGTGTGATAACGGAGTGTTGAAAGAGGCAAAGTGTGCGGCAACACCGCTGTGTGGCTGGAATTCGTTCACCAGTTCCTATGACTGTGGTACGGATGGCGCGGCCGAACCGACCGGCACCTTTCCGTGGGCCTGCTCGGGATCGACATCAGTTCCATTGGATATAGTGGAAGGCGACGTGCCACTTACAGATGCGAAGGAAGGTGACCTGAATGATGTAGAGGAAGTCAAGGTGCCGTCAGACCTCACAGGCGACCAGGAAATCGGCCTTGGGAGCGATGTGAGCGCGGATGCAAAGAGCGAAGTATTCGGCCTTGATATCGAACCAGAAACATCAGAAACAGATTGGGCGTGCACTCCAGATTGCACCACCGCGGATGGGACAACCAAGGTCTGTGGCAGCGATGGCTGCGGCGGTTCCTGCGGCTCTTGTCCACCTGGTATTCCATGTATAGACGGTCAGTGTCCGTGCGACGCGGAGGCCGGCTGCGTATGGAACGAGTGTGGGCCTGACGGCTGCGGAGGATACTGTGGTTCGGGGAACCCCGCCACCGAGGGTTGTTACGGTGACGAGGTCTGTCAAAACGGCATCTGTCAGGATGTTTGCATTCCCAACTGCGGCGGCAAGCAATGTGGCCCTGACGGGTGCTATGGGTCCTGTGGAACTTGCCCCTGCTTCGGCTGTCCCCCTGGCGCAATTAGTTGTGAGTGGGGACTGTGTCAGGTGCCAGTCAGTTGTGACTGCAAATGTATCTTCGATTGTTTCGACACCTGTCCTGACGGGGACCAGGCTTGTTTTCAAAACTGCGTGAACAGTGCAACCATCGAGGCTCAAATGGCCTATAACACTATGATGGTATGTCTCGACCAGGCTGGGTACTGGGACTGTAATGAAGACGATGACGAATGCCAGAGCGACGCTTGGGACGCCTGCATGGACGAGTATTACGAGTGCTTCCATGGCGACTTGTCATGCGCCGATATGTACAACTGTCTCATGGATTGTCCCGCGGGCGATTCTGATTGCACCAGTGACTGTTATGCAAACGGCTCCGTGGACGCGCTGTACACCTGGGCCGACTTCACCGACTGCCTCAAGGCCACTGGCTATTATGATTGCCCAGCCTATGATGATTTGTGTAAGGATGCCGCGCTAGGGTCGTGCGACGCTCAATTCAATGCCTGCCTGAGCGGCTGACCCCCCCCAGGGACGTGGCAAGCCGCCGAAGGACGCGACAAGCTGGCAACCAGGTTTCACGAACAAGGAGACCACAATGATAGTGCCCTTGCCTTCCTACCTGAGAGTGTTACTCGCCGGATTCTTCGCATCGGTTTTACTGGCATCGTGTCAGTCTTCAAAATCGCCAGAGAAGGTGCAGGACGCGTTGGACCTCAGTTCGCAAGATGGTGGCAATAAATGCGGCCAGATTGGTCCGCAAGGTTGCTGCGCTGGTTCCACCCTGGTCTGGTGCGAGAATGGAGTGTTGCAGGAGGCGAAGTGTGCGGCGACGCCGGCCTGTGGTTGGAACTCGTTCACCGGGGGCTATGACTGTGGTACTGACGGCGCGGCCGATCCGACTGGCACGTTTCCGTGGGCCTGCGAAGAGAGCGGAGTCACTCCGGGGACTGACGCTGCGGGGACAGACGTTTCAGGGACAGACGTTGCAGGCACAGATGTAAGCGGCGGGGACCTCACGGATCTTGTGGACGCCGTCGATGTGCCCTCAGTGAATCTGTCGGACGCGACGGATGCCGCATCAGCGGATCTGCAGGACCTCAACTATCTGGCGGATACCGATAGTAGTTCGGGGGATGACAACTGGGTTCCTGACGAGGTGTCCGAAGATGATGTGCCCCCCGATATCACGGACACCTTCATCGATGAAGATACTATCTGTACTCCCGAGTGCTTCGGCAAAGAGTGTGGCTCGGATGGTTGCGAAGGAATCTGCGGTAACTGTTCCGCGAACCTGATTTGCCAGGCCAACTACTGTGTTCCACCAGGCACCTGTCCACCGCCGGCCTGGTCGGAGGATGTGCTCAAGATAGTCCAACTGGATGTTCAGAACTCGGGAATGCAGGGGAATGGGCTGGACGTTGATGGCAACCCGGCCACCTGCGCACCCATGGGGAATTGCTCAGGCGGAGTGGACAACCAACTGGGAGGTCTTCTCGGGCAGCTCGAACAGTTCGTGGATATGACGGCCGAGTTGCAGACCTTCCTTGCGCAGAACGCGGACAGCGCATATCTAGCCGAGATGATAGGTTTCAACACTAACGGAACCCCATTCACCATGAACATGTATAGAGGATCCGCTATCCTCCCCAAAGACCAGTGTGACTGGCAGACTGAAAAGTGCGGCTATCTGGTAGGGAAGGGCGAGATCATGCCTGATACCTGTCTGCCCTACATGTATTTTGACAACGCAACGGTCCTGAACGGTAAGCTCCAGGCTGGTGGATTGGGCTACAAAGTACGCTTCCCGAATCTTTATGCCCATGGGTATGGGTGTAGGCGATGCTGTGGATGGTCACATGGCGACCGTGACTGGGACCATCCAGGTGGTCGACGGTCACCCCACTGGGCTTCAAGATGCCATCCTCGGCTTGGCCGTTCGCAAGAGCGACATTATGTCCATGATCGACCATATCCCCGAAGACGAAGAACTGCCGGTTTCCAAAGACATGATCAAGAATCTCGTCGATATGTTCGTCACCCCGGACATGGATAGTGACGGCGACGGTGTGATGGATGCTGCTTCCGTGGGCGTGCAGCACAACGCAATTGCCGGCTCAATCGAGGGCATTACTCCATAGCATTGGCGCATTCCTGCGATAATCAACAACCAACAGTCCTGGACAATCAGTTCTGATAGAGAGCCTGCATCGAATCCACGAAGACCCACTTGTTCGCCGCAGAACCGCCTGTATTACAGACGTTCCCAGACTGGCCATTGTCGTAGAGAATGAGCGTGTGGGTCCCCTTCTTGAGGTGAACCGAATTGAAGACTGTCATCCACTGACCTTTGTAGTTATTGGCCGACATGTAGCCCGATAACTGGTCAGATTCGCCGTATCTGTCAAGTCCGTAACGGGTACTGTTGGCGTAGCGGTCCGACGGTGGCTTGTTGTATGTGCAAACGTAGCCCGTCGCAGGTACTTTCGCCTGGACCTTGTAGTTCCCAGCTTCACTGATATAGAAGGACCAGCGCGCGTTGTACCCCTGATAGTTTGTCAAATTGCCGGTTGAAGGGAAACTGCAACTTGAAACCCAGGTGAAGGGGATGCAGATTCCATTGGCGCAGGTGCCGTTGTGCCACCCCGCAGAGCCTGCGCTACCGCAGCCGCCAGAGGTCGATTTCTGGCTGTTCTTGTAATAGAGTTTCGCCGAACTGGCATTTACCAGCACATCACATTGACCGCCGGCGCATGGGTTGGAAATGCATGACCCATTGCTGCAGCCGTAGGGACAATTGTTCTTGCAGTACGCGGTGTTGGAACTCTCATAACACGGTTCGCTGGAGGAACACGATTCGATGGTACTCCAGCTATTGTCCCACTTCACGTTGCCGGTGCCACAGCTAGTGGAACTGCCTGTGCAGTATTTGTAGGCGCTCTTCTTCTGGGCACTGCCGCCGCAGTTGCTCCACGCAGTACATTGGTAGTCGGTATCGTAGGCCGAGTTGGAGCACTTATAGTTTGATGAGCGATAGTTGCAGCCGTCGCAGCAGGTTCCCGAAGTACATTCCGGCTGCTGTGCGTTACAATTTGACCACCCCCCCCAATTGCAGGTTTGTGTCCCCGAATAGCAGTTGTTGGAGCAACTCTTGGTGTGGCCATCTATCTTCCCGTTGCAGTCGTCGTCCTGGCTGTTGCAAGACTCCGATTGCGGCCAGTTCTGTTGCACGCATTGGAGACTGTTTCCCGAGCACTGCATTTTGCCATCGGCGCACGGGCCCTGTTTGCCAGGGACATTGCAATTGTTGCCAATGCCCGCCACGTCGTCCACCTTCCCGTCGCAGTCGTTGTCCAGATTGTCGCAGGACTCCTGCTGCCCGAATTCCGTCTGCTGGCAGATGGGTGCTCCGTTCTGACAGTGGAGAGTGCCGTTGGCACAGACCCCCTGCTTGCCCGGCACCTGGCATTGGACTCCGCCCCCGGGGTCTCCTTCGTCAACGGGACCGTTGCAGTTGTTGTCGATGCCGTCACAGACCTCCTGAGCACCGGGATTCGCGGCAGCGGAATTGTCGTTGCAATCACCCGATTTATCGGCGTAGCCGCCAGGCGCAGCACAGGCTTGCGTGACAGAGGTGTCGACGCCCCAGCCATCGTTATCCAAGTCCTGGTAGAAGGTCTTTTTCACCCCTTCGTCGACGGTTCCTTCGCAATTGTCATCCAGGCCATTGCAGATTTCTATTGGGGGCGGCGGACAATCGACTACGCAAATCTCTTTGAACTGACAGACTGAGTAATCCATGCACGACTTCGTGGTTGGGGCAATACAGGGTTGCCACACTCCCTCTTCACACAGGGAGGTCCCCGCTTCGCACCCCAGGTCACAACTCTCTTCAATCAGGTCGACGATGCCGTCACAGTCGTTGTCTTTGCCGTCGCAAAGCTCCTCCATCCCGGGCTTGATGTCTTCGTCGGAGTCGTCGCAGTCGAGGTTGTTGGAAGAATAGCCATCCTCGGCAACGCAAACTGAAACCGAGATGTCCGGATCGCCGTAGCTATCGCCGTCGTTGTCGAGGTAAAGGGTCTTCAGGAGGCCCTCGTCCGTTTCGCCGTCGCAGTTGTTGTCGAGGCCGTCACAGGTCTCGGCCTCGGCTCCAGCCATGGGATCGCAGTCCACCGGCTGACCGTCTTCGCAACCCTCTACCGTGTGGGCGCAAATGCCGAGCCCACAGTCGATGGCACCGATATCTTCGTCAATCTTGCCGTCGCAGTCCTCATCCAGGCCGTTGCACGATTCGTCAGGTTTTGGCGGGCAAGCTTCACAGGTGACGTAGGGTTGGCAGGTTACGAAATCCAAACAGGAATTCTGCTGGGGAGCATCGCACTCCTGCAATTCGCCCCCGATGCAAAGAAGGAATCCCGCCCCGCAGTCGGTGCTGCACTGCTGATTTGTGGCTGCCCCATCGACGACACTATCGCAGTCATTATCCTTGCCGTCGCAAATCTCCACCATGGCTGGATTCACCTGAGGGTCTGCGTCGTTGCAGTCACCCTTGATCTGCACCGTGTGTTCAGAGGTGGGACCGCATTGGAGGACGGCAATCAGGCTGTTGCCGTAACCATCGTTATCGCCATCCTTGTAGTACTTCTCGCTGCCAGCGATGCCGTTGGGGTCGATAACTCCATTGCAGTCATTGTCCAGGCCGTCGCAAACCTCCAGCGCACCGGGATGGACCTCCTTGTGCTCGTCGTCACAATCGCCGGCGGTGATTGTCGAATACTCTTCGGTCGCTTCACAGAGGCAGGCTACCGTGCTGGAAACGCCGTAGCCATCGCCGTCAAGATCCTGGTAATACGCGGTGCAACCGTCTGCATTCTTCTCGTCAATCAGACCGTCGCAATCGTTGTCGATGCCGTCACACTCTTCGGCTGAGCCCTCGCCGCTGCCAACACAGAGGACTTCGCCATCGAGACAGGTCAGGAGCCCGGTGCCACAAGCACCGATCCCCTCGGCTATACAACCCCCGCCACCGCCGGGATTCCCTTCGTCCACCTGGCCGTCGCAGTCGTTGTCAATTCCGTCGCAAGACTCCGCCGCGGCGCTGGCGGCGTCGCATTCTGAAAGCCCATCCGCACTGCACTCACGTACACCCTCGCAGCTACCAATCTCGTTTTCCAGGAAGCACGGAGTCGAGAGTTGCTCGAGGATGGCTACCTGGTCACATTCGCAGGCGCCATTTTGGGGCACACAGAAGGTCTTGTCCGAATCGCGCCAATCTGCAGCGACACATGCGTAGCCCGAGGGGCAGGGAACTTTGTCCGTACATGGCGTGGCGCAAAAGGAACCAACGAAGGGAGATACATGACGACAGAGAGCCCCAGGCTGGAAACCAAGGGTCTGGCACTCCTCATGATCGGCACAGGGACGGCACAGCGAGATGTGGTCAGGGATGCAGGCGTAAACCAGGTCTGGCCCGCCAGGCATCTCTTTGCAGGACCAACCCTCGGGACAGTCCTCGATGCAGGGCATTGAGCACTGCTTGCCATCGGCGGTCATCACACACATGCCAGATTCACAGTCAGCATTGGACTCGCAGGGCAGTCCGCTCCAGGCGTCTTCCGCGATGACGTCCAGTCCATCCGCCCTGCGGGGCAGGTCCAACAGCCCCGCTTCGGCAGCAATATCAGAGAGAGATATATTGGTCTCCTCTCCCGGACCGCGGTCCGCCACATCGCTGCCGGCCACCGGAGTCGACCCGGTGCCACATGAGCTGAGACTAAGAAGTAGGGTTAAGGTAACCAATATCTGGGGCAGTACACATAACTTCCTGGGACCTGAGACCATGTCGATTCCTCCCGCCGAATCCGGAACGATAATACCATTAATAACGCGCGTCGACAACGCGCTCCAGGCTGACTTTGGGTCCGCGAGTCTGCTACCGAACGTAAAGAAAGATATTGTCGAGTCCCCAGGATTCGTCGGAGGGAGCCTGGTTTACTGACGAGTGGCCGTAGACTTCAATTGAGTTGGCCGTTTGGGCGATGGTGGCGGCCACCGCAATCTTGTGCTCTTCATCCCACCCGCCATCGCAAATGGCGCTGCCGCTGCAAGTCGCGCTGGCCCCACTACAACCCTGGGAGCAGAAGCAGAATTGATGGTGGTAGACCTGTGTGAAATCATACTCTCCGGCTCCTCACATGCTCTATCTCCCTAGATGGGCTGGCAGACGTCCATGTAGTTGTCACAGCAACTATCCGGGTTGTTCACGCACTCATCACCGCAGGAGCAATCGCCACCGCTGCCGCCGCACTCGCACAGCGAACACAACCCATCATTCTCTGGTGGGCACAGGTCGCACAGCCCGGGTTTGTCGGGGAATCTCTCACACACGTAACGTCTTTCGATGTTGCACGGAAGGTCGTTCATGCATGGTGTATCGTCGTTGAGGACCTCGGCGCAGTTCTCACTGGTGTTGCCATTCGGTTCGCCCTGGCACCACGGGAATCCCTTGAATTCGTCCCAGGTGGACGAATTCGTCCATGTCCAGGTGCCGTCGACTTCCAAGTCCGAGAGACCGATCCAGAAATCCACTCCTCCCATCTCTTCACTGACCCATGTAGCCTCGGATTCCAATGTTGCCGACACAAGCATTCCACCCCAATTCTCGCAAGAATCTACTGCATCTGCCCAGTTCTTCTTCGGAGACTCTTTGCAGAAGGCATACAGCTTTGAGGTGCCCGACCACTCGCCCAGAGAGCACATTTTGTCCGGCGTGGGTAGGCACTGGCTCTTGAAGCAAGCCGATTTCTCCTTCCACTGGGCGCAGGATATGCTTGCTACCCCCGTATGTATCTGAATCGCCTCTCCGTCTTGGCCATCCATTCCGTCGTTTCCAATTGTGCCGTCTCCGCCTTTCGAAAGTTCATTTGCCGGGGCGCCCATGCCTCCCATGCTGCTCGCACCACCCGCACCACCCAGCCCTCCATCCCCAGCGGCTCCCACTGTGAAAAGCACTGTAGATGTATCTAAGGAGTCTGAATCTGTAACGAGACCAATAGACGAACCTCCCGTTCCACCTCCACCTCCCGAACCGCCAGCGCCTCCCCCTCCTCCACCGCCGGTTCCACCAGCTTTCTTAGCACAGGAGGGGATGCCCGGAGACTCGCCGGAGGCACCTTTACCTCCACTCCCTCCTGCCCCCCCGGCACCGCCGTTTCCTCCAGCTTGACCGGAGCTGGCATCCCCAGCGTCGATGGTCACGTGACTGACCTTGGCGCCCTTGGACGCGAGCAGCACCAGACCCAGAGAGTGCCCACCACCCAGGCCAGGCGAACCGGGTCCGCCGCCCATCCCCGCGAATCCACCTTGCCCTCCTCCACCGTGCATTCCTGAATTGCAGTAATCCACCCATGCAGCACCGCTCCCGCCGCCACCGCCACTACCGCTACATCCAGCCAATCCGCCGTCTCCAGAAGCTACTGCGAGGAAGCCTGTGGCCCAGTCATCCACATCGATCGCTCCCCCCGCACCTGCCTTCTTGGCGTCACCTCCAATACCTCCGTTTCCAGGGTCGCTCCCAGCGAGCACGTTCCGGTCTTGCGACAGAACCCCCTCTCCACCATTACCTCCCGGTTTCCCGCAATCGGACTGTAGTCCCTGACCTCCCGGACCACCCTGGCATTCTCCAAACTTGTCGTCGTCAGTTCCTCCATTTTCCGAAAGCTTATGGCCGTCGCAGTGGTCCAGATGGAGGTCACAATTGCTCTTACAGAAACTGGCTCCGCAGCCGCCGTATCCGAAGTAGTCGTCTCCGAAAAGGCCGACATCTGGATCCTCCGAGGCCTCATCGGGGTGGGCAGGATAATAGACACAAGACAAGTAGGCGTGTTCTGTTTCCCTACAGTCAGCGGTACCATCGGTGCAAAGGTTGTTCTTCGGGGCGCCCCAAGCAGTTTGACAATCGGCACCATTCTGGCCCTTCTGGCCGGTGATGCCTGATTCAGCGCCAATGTTCGCCAAGGTGGCCCCATCACCGGTCTGAATGATAATGTTCTCCAATTGCAGTCCGGGGCAGGCCGCGCAGTGGAGCCCGTACACACTTTGTGACGGGTCCTTGGACTCCGTCAATTTGACTCCTATACCTCTAAGCACCGTCTTCTCCACAATCCCCTCGCCCCGGACGCCAACAACATTCTGTGTAAATCCTTTGGACTCGGAATAGGGCGGAGGCTCCAATATTATTGTTGTGATGTCGCTCTTCGAGAGGCTATCTACATCGGTGTTCCAGTCGCTCGGTAGTTTCCAATTCTCATCTGCGCTACCAAAAATGGCTACGCCATCAGCCAGCATGATGCTGTGGGAATCATTGCCCAGTTGGACCTCGTACACGCCTCTGTGCATCAGGATATCCTTGCCTTCCTTTGCTGCGGTATTGATCGCTAACTGCACACTCCCCATAGGACTTTCCAGACTGCCATCTCCTGTTGCCCCGGGTTTCACAAAGACGATCAAGGTTGAGTCGCCGTCAATGCCGTCACAATCTTCGTCCAAGTCGTTTCCCAGAAAGTCGACGGTGGGAAAGACCGTCTGGGCGCAAGACATCTCCAGTCCTGCTCCCGGGTCGTGGCACTCGACCGTTCCGGCGGCGCAAACCCCCTGCAGGCCGTCCACGGTGCAGTCAAGCCCCGCTCCCGGGATCTCCTCGTCCGTGCTACCGTCACAATCATTGTCCAGACCGTCGCATTGTTCGGTGGCTCCTTGATGGACGGCAGCGTTCAGCGGCGCGCAGTCTACATCATCATTGTAGCCATCGTTATCATCGTCCTCGTCAATACAGTCGCTCTCTCCGTCACCGTCCGTGTCGCCCAGGTCCTCGTCTATCGCCCCATCGCAATCGTTGTCCTTGCTGTCACAAAGTTCAACTGCCGCCGGCATATCTTCCTCGCCCTCAACGGCTCCGTAGACATCCGAATCTGAGTCGTTGCAGTCTGACATGTTGCTCACCCAGCCCGCCCCACCGGCACAATCCTCAAGGGTTGGCAGGGAGGCACCTTCACACGCCACATACGCATCTACGTCAGCCAGACTGCCGTGGCCATCGCCGTCACAGTCTTTGTGCACCACCGAGTCAGGATCGTCGATCGGGGTCTCGCAACCATCCGCGATCAGGCCATTGCAGTCGGTCCAAGCGAATAGTTCCTCGCATACGACCTTGCAGTACGGCTCGTCAAAGTCATCCGCCGTGCAGGCTTCGTGGGCTGCTCCGGATAAGTCGCCATCTCCTTCGTACGTCTGGTCGCAGAGGTCAAAGCATGCGGTGCAGTGGTAGGCCCCGTACTTGGTATTCCCCTGGAGGTCTTTGTTATCGGGGATTCCATTGCAATTCCGGTCCATCTCCTCCGAACAGCTATTCTCAAAGTCATGTCCCGGTGCCAACATGTCGTTGGAATCGTAGAACGACTGCGGATCGCGGTCGTCGCAGTCCACCTCGCTGACATGGTCGCCGCTAGTCAGGCAATGTCCGATTCCCCGCATATCCTCGTCAACATCCTGGCATGAGTCACACGTCTCGAATCGCGGACGGCAATAAGTGCCTAGTTGTCGTTGTCGTACGTTGGCCATCTGAATCAGGTCGCCTGACGCCGGA
>CAZFVN010000104.1:19155-19749 GCA_964522395.1 uncultured Myxococcales bacterium | reverse complement strand
AATCAGATCGCATGATGACGTTTGTTGGCCACGGTCCCGCAACTACCCGTCAGATAAGTAAGGGTTTACAGGGCCGCTCTAAATTGCTACGTTTTACCGCTGTCCTGCGTGCTGCGAGGATGATTATGTTTCCAGTATCGGTCCACTGTCCCCATTGTAATGCCAGCCTGATGGATCGGGATCAGCTTATTGATGGATACCCGGCCATCTCGTTGACCCTTGAATACCTGGGGGACAGGACTCCTTTGCTGCTCAGTTCCATCTACGGAAGTTTCAGGTACGCGTCTAAGTCTCCCGTAGTGGCTGGAGATTTTACCGAACTACTCTGTCCCCACTGTGAAGAGTCCTTGATCACCGATTCTCCTTGTGAAGTTTGCACCGCGCCGCTGGCTATGCTCCATCTCAGCGTGGGCGGTGATGTCCTCTTTTGCTCCCGCCGAGGCTGCAAGGTGCATCGGGCGGAAACCGATGACCTGGAACGCTCCATGATCGAGTTGACCAAGAGAAGATAAGCACCTCACCTTCGGCCACTTTTACGGTTCTTTAGTTGATCACATAGTAGCTCTTCTTTACAATACTGCACGCACGAGGCAC
>CAZFVN010000104.1:0-19145 GCA_964522395.1 uncultured Myxococcales bacterium | reverse complement strand
CTTAATAGATAAAAAAAGCTCATACAACTAGAAGTTTATTTTTTTGATCAAATAGTCGATTTTTTTAAAAATCATCCCCCCCCGCGCCAAATACGCCACTCGGGGGAACCCATGAAGCGACTCAGGTCACTGGTAATCGCAGGCTTGGCCTGCAGCATTTGGATGGGGTGTAGTAACGGCTCCACTACGCCGGCAGATGGCGCGGTCGTGGACCAGGGAGTTGTGGACCAAGGTCACGAGGTCCTTGTTCCCCTCGATGTCAAAGTTGACGGTACGTCCAAGGAAATCATCTTTGTTCCCCCGGATGTGCCCGTAGTTGACATTCCCGTCTACGAGATCGATTTGGGTCCGCAAGACACGGAGCCTTTCGATGACCAGCCGCAGTGCGATGGTACGCCGTTGCCTTTCGGTTGCCCATGCGAGTCAAACGGCGATTGTGCGGTGGGTTGGTGTATCGATTCGAAGGATGGCAAGATCTGTACAATGCCATGCGAAGATGAGTGTCCCGAAGGGTTCGAGTGCACGGAAATGCCAGGGACCTGCCCCGATTGTGAGTTCGTCTGCGTGCCCAAATGGGTGGAGTTGTGCCGCCCTTGCACCAGCAACGATGTTTGTCAGCAGGCGGGCCTTGCCCCGCAGAACTTCTGCATCGAAGTTGGGGCCGCCGGTAGCTTCTGTGGCCATCACTGTGCCACCACTCACGACTGCCCGGATGGATATCTCTGTGAAGAAGTGGAGACCAAAAACGGCCTGCAGAAGCAGTGTCAGCCAGAAGCTGGAGTCTGTGAGTGCTCTAAGGCTGCCATTGCCACGCAGGCCAGTACCGAGTGTTTCGTGCAGAACACCTTCGGCAAGTGCCCTGGAGAGCGGTTTTGTGGCGACGCCGGCCTTTCCGAGTGCGATGCTGCCGAGCCGGTGAAAGAGATCTGCGACGGCCTGGACAATGAATGTGATGGACTGGTGGATGAGGATGCCGACATCTGCGAGAACGGAAGAATCTGCCTTTGCTCCGGTCCTGATTGTGCCTGTATCTGCCCGGAAGGTCTTACCGATTGTGGTGAGGGTTTGTGTGCGGACACCAAGTCCGAGGTGGCACATTGCAGTGGTTGCGGGAAGGCCTGCAACGAGGACCACGTAGAGACCTATCTCTGCCAGGCCGGGGAATGCAAGATCGCCAAGTGTGAGGCCGGCTGGGAGAACTTCGACGGCAACTACGAGGGTGGTTGCGAGTGCGAGATTCTGCCAGAGCTTTGTGATGGCGTCGACAATGATTGTGACGGGGCCATCGACGAAGGTGAGGAGGCCTGTCCCGTGCAGGGTGACTGCGTTGGTACATGCAATGAGGGGGTCTGCGAATGCTCTGCCGGTTGTGACTATTGCGACGGCATTTGCGTACCGCTGCTCAATTACTTCGAGGATCCCAATAACTGTGGGTATTGCGGCAACAAGTGCGCTCTCCCTGAGACCGCGGTTCACGGCTGTGAAGGCGGCAATTGCATCCCCATCGGTTGCAATATCGGTTTTGCCGATTGTAACGATGTATGGTCCGATGGTTGCGAGTGGACTATCGAGCAGGAGAAGTGCAACTGCGTGGATGACGACTGCGACGGTGAGTTTGATGAACTGCCGTTGGCAGACTGCGAACCGCCCAAGCAGTGTGTCGATTGCTTCTGTCAGTGCCCCAAGGACGACCCGAATATCCTCGATTGCGGGGAGGACGGGTGTCGGGACATCACCATCGACCCGCTCCACTGCGGCTGGTGCAGTAACGATTGCGTTGACATGGACTGGCCGGCGGTCAAGCAGTACGGCTGTGCCGACAGCCAATGCACCATCCTTGGCTGTGATGCCAGCTTCTTTGATGTCAACGAGACCCCATGGGATGGGTGTGAATGCGAGAAGACCTCCAGCGCCGAGATGTGCGATCTGGTTGACAACGACTGTGACGGTGAAGTTGACGAGGCTCCGCTCACTGACTGCCCCGCTCCGAAGATTTGCGAGTTTGGGTTCTGTTCATGTCCACTCGACCAGCCCAACCTCCAGGAGTGCGTCGATAACCAGTGCATCGACGTCTACACGAATCCGGCGCACTGTGGCTTCTGCGACAACAAATGCGCCGATTTAGCGTGGGAAAACGTCCAGTTGTACAAGTGCGACGAGGGAATGTGTGGAGTCCAGGTCTGCAAGTCTCCCTGGGTCAACGTTAATGAGCTCGATTTCGACGGCTGTGAGTGTGAGAAGACCTCCGCCAGCGAGATCTGCGACCTGGTTGACAATAACTGCAATGGCGAGTTTGACGAGTTCCCCAACAACTGCATGCCGCCCAAGATTTGCATTGGCGGTGGCTGTATCTGCCCTCCCGACCAGCCTAATCTACAGGATTGTGGCAATGGACAATGCACCGACACCAACAGTGACCCGAAGAACTGCGGGTTCTGTGGCAACGATTGTCAACTCGATAACGTTGCCTACCAGAAGTGCGAAGAGGGCCAGTGCGTGGTACCCGCGTGCAAACCGGGTTTCAAGGATTGCAATACTCAAGCCCTCGACGGTTGCGAATTCGAGGTCAAGGTTGAGGAGTGCAATGGCTTCGATGATGACTGCGACGCCGAAGTCGACGAAAATCCCATGGGCATCAATCAACAGTG
Organism: uncultured Myxococcales bacterium; assembly: GCA_964522395.1. Taxonomy (GTDB): domain Bacteria; phylum Myxococcota_A; class UBA9042; order CAIXZC01; family CAIXZC01; genus CALGBT01. The sequence continues at coordinate 16,497 of CAZFVN010000104.1, read as the reverse complement.
CAATTCTGGCTTATCTGGCCTCTGCGAAAACGGGTTGACGAAGTGTATCAACGGTGGCATCCAGTGCATTTCGAATATTGAGCCTGGACAGTTCGACGAGATCTGCGACAACAAGGACAACGACTGCGATGGTCAAATCGACAATGGTAACCCCGGCGGCGGCGGACCCTGTTCCGTTGCCGGCCTGAAGGGCGAGTGCAAAGTTGGCGTCCTGGAATGTCAGAACGGGGCCGCCGTATGCATCCAAACCGTCTTTCCCCAGGATGAGGAGTGTGATGCCAAGGACAACGACTGCGATGGCGTAGTGGATGGCTTCTCGGAATCCTGTTTCACCGATTGCGGAAATGGCAATCGCACCTGCAATGGCGGGGTATGGGGGGCCTGTTCGGCCCTTGAGCCGAAGCTCTGCAAGAACTACGACAATTGCCAGATGGAGAGCATGTGCCTGCAGCAGTGTCCCAATGCTCCACCCGAGCAGTGCAACGGACAGGATGACAATTGCAGTGGCTCTGTCGACGAGACCTTCTCCTGTGTCCTGGGCGACCAGAAGGACCAGAACTGCGGTAACTGTGGTACCCAGTGGGCAACTTGCAATAACAACTGCTCTTGGGGGGGATGGGGCAACTGTGAAGGGCAGGGCGTTTGCGCCTCCGGCCAGAAGAAGACCGACGGCAACTGCGAGAAATGCGGTCAGTTGCAGTACACTTGCTCCAATTCCTGCTACTGGGACAATAGCGTCTGCATCAATCAGGGTTCCTGTAATCCCGGCGACATCAAGTTCGAGGGAAGCTGCGGCAACTGCGGCAAGAAGAAGTATCAGTGTACCAACTCCTGTAGCTGGTCCCCCGTCGGGTGCGAGAACGAAGGTGTCTGTTCTCCTTCTGATCCACCCAAGTACGATGGCTCTTGTGGCAACTGCGGTAGCCAGAAGTGGACCTGCTCCAACTCCTGCTCCTGGTCCAAGTCGAGTTGCACCAGCCAGGGTGTCTGTTCGCCGGGGAAAGTTTCTGGTTCAGGTTGCGGGGCTGAAGTGTGCAGCACCGCCTGCGTCTGGAAGGGCGCCTGCGGCTCTCAGAGTCCAGATGGTTGCTGGTGCGACGGCGCCTGCGCAGCCAGTGGTGACTGCTGCGGAGGCGGCAGTAGTTCGAACGCTTGTGAGCAGTGTGGTTATGGTTGCAATAGTTGTGAGCAGACTGAATGTTGTGTTGGCAGTGTGAGCTACTGTCAAAAGAAGAACCTAGGCGACGGAGGAAGTTGTCACTGCGATTCTGCCTGCACCGCCTATGGCGATTGCTGCAACAATGCTCGAGACGAATGTAATATTCCCACCTGTGCCGGCCACTGTGGCGAAGAGTTCCCTGGGACTGTGGGGCTGGGTTGCGATTGCGACTGGAATTGCAGTTGGTCGTCATGTTGCGAAGACAAAGAAGGCGAGTGCGGTTAGCGCCCGGCTAGCCTGGCCTCGGGCGAGGCGGCCTGAAAGTAGTGTAGCGACGACCAGTGCGGCGAGGTAGTGCAGAGCATTCCTGAACTTGCGGGGATTCTCCTTCAACTCTCAAAAGGTTCTGCTATAATGCGCCCGCCAACAGGCTTCTGTCAATCCGCGGCCGTACGCGCGGCCCGAACCACGAGGACCGGAAATCTAAATGTCAACCGTACAAAACGACCTCGACAGACTCTCCGTCAACACCCTGCGCTTATTGGCGGTCGATGCCATTCAGAAGGCCAACTCGGGCCACCCCGGGCTCCCCCTGGGCGCGGCTCCCATGGCCTACGTGTTGTGGCAGCGGCACCTGAACCATGCGCCGTCGCAGCCATCCTGGCCAAATCGCGATCGATTCGTGCTTTCGGCCGGTCACGGCAGCTCCTTACTATATTCGCTCCTTCACTTGACCGGATATGACCTGCCCATGGAGCAGCTCAAGCAGTTTCGTCAGTGGGAGAGCCTGACCCCTGGGCACCCCGAGGCTCATCTGGCCGGAGTTGAGGCGACCACCGGACCCCTGGGGCAAGGGCTCTGCAATGCCGTCGGAATGGCCATCTCGGAGAGATTTCTAGCCAACCGTTTCAACCGCCCCGGCTTCGGTTTGGTTGACCACCATACATACACCCTGGTTGGTGATGGCTGCATTATGGAAGGAGTGGCCATGGAGGCTGTTTCCCTCGCTGGCCACCTGGGGCTCGGTCGCCTCATTGTCCTCTACGATGCAAACGACGTGACCCTCGACGGGCCCGCTGACCTGGCCTTTAGTGAAGACGTTGAGAGACGATTTGAAGGGCAGGGCTGGCATGTCCAGCGGGTCGACGAAGGCGACCACGATCTGGCCACCCTGGATAGTGCCATGATTGCCGCGAAGTCCGTTGCGGACAAGCCCTCCCTTATTGTCGTCAAGACAACCATCGGCTTTGCCTCGCCGAAAGCAGGTACCTCTGCCGCGCACGGTGCCCCGTTTGGCCCCGACGGTGTACGAACAGTAAAGACGAATCTCGGCTGGGACCCGGATCTCCACTTCCATGTCCCCGAACCGGCTGGAGACCATTTTCGCACCGCCGTCAAGAAGGGCGAGGAGTTGGTTGCGGCGTGGAACGCGATGGTTGCCGACTACCGGAAGGCGCATCCCGATCTTGCAACGCAATGGGAGAGTCTTAAGGCTGGCGAATTGCCAGCAGGATGGGAAGAGGGTTTGCCGAAGTGGGAGCAGGGGAAATCCCTCGCTACCCGTGCCGCGGGAGGGCAGGTCCTGAACTCCCTGGCGCAGAAGATTCCATGGTTGATTGGTGGTGATGCGGACATCGGCACCTCTACCCAAACCCGCCTCAAAGACGAAGCGAGCTTTGATGGGCGAACGGGAAGTGGCCGCAACATCCACTATGGGGTGCGCGAGCACGCGATGACGGCCATCGCCAATGGTGTAGCCCTGTACGGCGGACTTCGCAACTACGTTTCCACCTTCTTCGTATTTGCCGACTATATGCGCCCCGCAATTAGACTGGCGGCAATGTGTGGTCTACCCGTGACCTATGTTTGGACCCACGATTCTGTTGCCGTGGGCGAGGATGGTCCCACCCATCAGCCTGTCGAGCACCTGATGGCTCTCCGCACAATCCCCAACCTCGTGATACTGCGCCCCGCTGATGCCAATGAGACTACAGCCGCGTGGCAGATTGCGATGAAGAAAGATGATGGCCCCGTGGGATTGGTGCTGACGCGGCAGTCACTGCCTGCGCTGGCGCAGGCCGATGACGCCGGCGTCGCTCGCGGTGCGTATGTCATGAGCAGGTCATGGGAAGGGGACCCCGATGTCCTGTTGATTGCCACCGGGTCCGAAGTCCAACTCGCTTTGTCGGCACAGCAGGAACTGGCGGCCACCGGCATTCACACCAATGTCATTTCCATGCCCTCTTGGGAGCTCTTCATCGCTCAGGACAAGAGCTATCGAGATTCCGTGTTGCCGCCCACCGTAACCAGGCGAGTGTCCGTCGAGGCGGGCGTGACCTTCGGCTGGGAGCGCTGGCTTGGCGATGGCGGGATTGCCGTTGGCATCGACCGTTTTGGAGCCTCTGCCCCGGGTCCTGAGGTAATGGACAAGCTGGGCATGAATGTTGAGTCCGTGGTTGACGCGGTACGAAAGCTGGTCAGCTAGAGCACAGCGTCCAGCCCTGCTAGCAATTCATCTGCTTCACGCTCCGAAAGATCATCCCGGAAGTGGAAGACCCCTCTATTGAAGCGGGTGTCCTGGCGAACATATTGGCCAATATTGAGCAGAAGTTCCTTCAGTAGCTTGGATGAGAGACCTAGACTGGCTGGACTGCAATCGAATCTTAGCCGTTTCAAGAAGTCGGCTGCCGGGGAGACGTCCCGTCCTTGGGCGAGGCCAGCGAGAAGCACGCTCAGTCCAAGCAACTGGCCGCGTAGCAGCGGGCCCTTCGAGCGCGCCCCAAGGTAGCTGGCAATGGCCTGTTCGGAACCCTCTCCCGGACGCGAACTTGCCACCATTTCAGACAATCGTACGAGGCCTAGTTGGAGGTCGCTAAGGAGCTGAAGACCTTGGTCAGAGAGTCGGGACAATTCATAGGCCCCGTCGAACAAGCGGGCCAGCAAGCTTCTGGCAGCTTTGGCGACCGTCTGGTCGTAGAACTCGCCCTCTCGCCGCCCGGCAGCTTCCCAATCCCACATCGCGGAGTAGATGGAGAGGATGACCCCACTGCTGGCACGGCTCACCAGTGCCGGAGCAGCCTTGAGCAGACTATAGTCGATAAGCACGTGAGCCGGAGTGACCTCTCCGAGGGAATATGGCAGCCCCTTTTTTGCTACTTCAACTCGTCTTGAGTAAGTCGTCTCACCAGCCAACACTGAAGGAACCAGGACCAGTGGCAGCTCCCGGCGCCAGGCCACAAATCTGGCGCTCGCCTGTGCGATACGATCACCAATCCCGAAGACGGCAGATCCCGGCGAGAAGGTGGAACTGACCTCCACGATCCTGGAATGCTCCACCGTTTCGACCATATGGACCTGGGCCGCGGGCCCGAGAGTATGAGCGAGTAACGGCCATGGCTCAGGGTGGGTCAGGATGATCGGACTTCGCAGCAGATTGCCGGGCAGCTTTTCCACCAGACCCCGTCCGTAGGCCGGCGTCGGCAAACGGGGCTCGGGGTATGGTAGAGAGCCGGCCATCAGCGCAACTCCGGGTCGATCGCCTGATCGGTGATCTCCTGCACTGGAGGAGGAACGAGGGGCAGCCCATCGGTCTCTTTGCACATCTTGTAGAGGCAGCGCAGGAAGGGAGACTGGGTGTCTTCGTAGAGGTGTAGCGCTCCCCCTTTGCAGACGTCCCAGAAACGGCACCCCTTGCAGGGGCCCTTGTGGGCCCAGTTGCGGTTGCGGAAGACTTCGTATCGTTCGTCCCACACCTGTTTGAAATCATCGTTGTGGATATCACCCTGGTCGAAGGCATCGGACAATTCCGGACAGGCGCCGATGCGGCCATCAAATCGAACGCCACCGACCGTGATGCCAGCCCGACACTGGCAAAGATAGGGCCTTACCCCGCCCTCAAAACGGTATCCAACAAAGCCCTCTTCGCTGAACTCGGGCGATGGAACCATCCCGTCAGGCCGAGCCTGTCGGATCCACTCCAGCATGTAGCGAATGTCTTCCGCGGTGGGGACCAGGTCGGGCCGCTCGGCAGCTCGGCCAATGGGCATTACTGGAGCAACTCGCCAGAGTGGAACCTTGAGGCTTGCCACGTATCTGCGCATGTCATCAAGGTGGGCGATGGCCGGTCGAGTGATGGTGGAGATAATCTCCAGTTTGCCCTTGAACCCTGCTTCTCGCAGGTGTCCGATCGCCTCCTCCACCTTCTGGGAAATCCCTCTGCCCCTCAGCTTGTCATTGACCTCTGGCAGAGCGTCCATGGAGAGGGAGATGGAGCCGATTCCAGCTTTGACCAGGGCTTTCGCTGCCGCCCCGTCCAAAACCTTGGCGTTGGAGACCATGCCGTAGCGGAATCCGTTCTTCTTCAGTTCTTCAAAGAGGTCAAAGATGCCTTCCTTGATTAGAGGCTCACCGCCGGTAACCGCAACCATGATCTTGCGCGCATCAAATTGCCCGGCAACCTGCTGTATCAGCTCCCGCCACTCGGGGACGGCCATTTCAGTACCCAGGGCCTTGCCGGTGCAACTGCTTCCGCAATAGAGACAGGCCAGATTGCACTGCCTGGTTACTTCCAGGAAGAGGTACTGGAGGGGGTGCTTGCGAGTCAACTCGTTCATCCGGAGCTTATGTTTCTGCCATAGCAGGTAGTTTTGAATCTTCTTCCGAATCGCCACGTTTGGGAACCTCCGGGAGTCAGTCCGCACCAATTAACAATACAGCCTGCCGCAAAGCGTTTCTAGGAAAACCAGCCGAAGTGAGGTGGGGTCAAGCGCGAGGCGCCTACTCTGGTGCTTCCTGAGCGCCGTAATATGGGACTGGTCCGTAGTAGAACATTGCATCCTTGGAAACGGCATCTTCGTCCACGTCACCAATAGTATCGGTTGACTCGGTAACATCGAGCACCTGTGGGCCGTACCAGGCCTGGACCGTGTCATTTGGTACCGGTACGTCGTCTTCAACTACGTCAACGGGCATCGGCCCGTAATAGACGCGGGGCTGGTCCTCGGCGACTACGTCAGGAACTTCCTCCACGACATCGACCTGGACACCGTATAGGGGCCGGACCTGATTGTCCGGCTCAATTACGTCCTGGTCGATTTCGTCCGGTTCATCAACATCAATGGGGACCGGCCCGTAGAAGACCCGCATCTGATCCTGGCTGGACTGGTCGACGTAGACATCCTTCGGGTCATCAACGTCTTCCTGGAAGCTATCCGGTGGCACGCCATATAGGGGCTTTGGGTCTTCTTTGTCGAGGTCGCAACCCATGAAGAAGTTTAGTGCGGAGAGTGCCAAGACGAGGACTCCCATGATCAGCAGAGTCCGCATTCTGCTTACCATCGCAGCAGTTTTTCCAAGCATTTCTTCCCTCCCCAATTCGCAGTCAAAGACTGCCGGGGACGCTGGCCAGAGTGTCCCCTCGAAGCATAGTGTACCAATGTAGGGTGTGCCTAAACAAGAGAAAAAACGCAGCGATCTTGCGAGAGTCGCCGCTCTCTACGGGCCGCAGGTAGTGGCGATGGAGAGGTCATCGATGAGAATGCCCTTGCCGCCAGACTGCTGTGCCCCCACCGTGGCGAAACTGAACTCAAGTTTGACGTTCTTGTCGGCAAAGGGATGCAAGTCTATCGTGGCCTTGTGCCACTCTGGGCCAATTGCCGCGACATCGGCCTTCGTCCAGAGGATGGTAGCCAGGCCGTTGTGGAGTATTGTCAGGCTCAACGTCTCGGTCGGTTCAGCGGGTAGAATATCCGCGACGTACCAGAAAGTGAGAGTGGCAGGGTCTGCTGGCAGTGCAATCGAGGGAGTGGTGGCTGTGCCCTCAAAGCCTCCCATACCTGGGAAGCCGATGCTGTATAGGCACTGCCCAAAGAGGCCGCTGGCCATCCCAAAATAGAGGGAATAGGGCGCAGAGTGGTTGCCGCAGGCATCACTGACGGACCATCCTACCTCTATTCCCGGAATGCCTCCACCGCTGGAATTGGTGATGGTGAATCCAGGTGCCTCGCCCGTATCAAAGTCCTCTTCCCAGGCGAATGATTCGCAGCAGGCCAGGTTGCCTGTGGGTTCATAACTGCAGCTCCCGGCAACGCAAAGGTCTTCGGTACAGAGGTCATCCCCGTCGTCGCAGTCACTTGCGCTGGTGCAGCACTCCTGGCCATTGGCCGCTGGGCAGGTCCCGCCACAGCCGTCACTGGCGCAGGGGGTGCCGGCGCAGTCGGCTTCGCAACACTTCCCGCTTATGGCCGCGCAGACCTCGCCAGCAAGACAACAACCGTCAGCACATTCTTCGAACTTGCATTTACACAACCCCCCGCTGGAGCAGGCGGTTAGACTGCCGCACTGGCCGCAACTCCCGCCGCAGCCGTCACTACCGCACTCCTTCCCACTGCAATCGGGATAGCAGCAGGTTCCATCCTGGCAGATTCCCCCGCCGTCGCATTCTCCGCATACCTCGCCACATGGATTGATGCCGCACTCGACGAAGTCACAAGCCTGGTCGCAAGGGACAAACCGAATACGGTCCACCAGCAAAACCGTGTCATAGATGCCGTCGCCAGCGTCTTCGAGCGTTAAAGCGAGGGTAAAAAGGCTCTCTGCATCGGCGAGGCTGATGGGCATCCAGTCCTCAAGCCAAGGCGTATTCCATACATCGCCCTGGTCGAAAGCGACATCCGATTGCACAAGGCCGGCGAAGGCGTCGCCGCAGCCTTCGCACTCCCCAGGAACGCAGAGGTCGTCAATGGTGTAGCTCGCCAGAACTTCGCTGACCGCCGCCGTTTTGACCTCGATGGAAAAAGAGTCCTGGTAGTTGGAACCGCACCATTCCTTGAACTCCTCAGAATAGAGTTGCCACTTGACGAGCATCATGTAGGCACCGGCGGGAAGACAATTCTGGAAGCTCGCGTCCGATGAGAATTCGGTGACGCCCTCACCCGTCGTGAGCTTGAGCATGTAGCCTCCGGTCGGGGCCACGGTCTCGCCCAGATTGGTTACAATATGGGAGGCGTTGATGGACCAATTTCCTAGCGAACCGTCGCTAAAGTTGATGTCATAGCAATCTGCATGGAAGGTGCACTGGGAGCAGTAACCACCGCAAGTTCCAGCCGCCGTACACTGGAGTGGTCCTGCGCAATCGCCACAAGAGCCTGCACAGCCGTCGCTGCCGCAGACCTTGGTGCCGCAGCTCGGCACGCACTCCTCTACACACTCGCCCGCCAAACAGTAGCCGTCTGGCATGAAAGCGCAGATGCCACAGGAGCCACCACAGCCATTTGGCCCGCATTCGACGCCATCGCAGCCAGGGGTACACTGTCCGACACACTCTCCGAAATCAGTGCAGATGAGGTCGTCAGCACAGCTACCGCACAACCCCCCGCAGCCGTCAGAACCACATTCCTTGTCCTTGCAGGCAGCTTCGCAACCATCAATACACAGTTCGGTTAGACACTCAGACCCGGCAGGACAAGCACCGCAACTCTCTCCACAGCCATCGTCGCCACATTCCTGCTCTCCACAGCCGACGAATTCGCAGGTCCCGTTCTCGCAAGTCTCATCACATGAACAGCCATCGCAGCTACCACCACAGCCGTCGTCGCCACAGCCTCCGGGCGGACAATCTGGCTGGCAGACACACTCCCCGTCCAGGCAGGCACTGCCGTCTTCGCACTCGCCGCAGCTCCCTCCGCATCCGTCGTCACCACAGGCAATGTCATCACACTGCGATTCGCACTCGGGAATACAGGTGCCAGCCTGGCAAAAGGGGGTCTCATCAGGGCACTCACCGCAGGAGCCGCCACAGCCGTCATCGCCGCACTCCAAGCCGGCGCAAAGCGACTGGCAAATACACTGTCCGCCCTCGCAATCTTCGCTTTCGCTCTCGCACTCGCCGCAGCTCCCTCCGCATCCGTCGTCACCACAAACTGCATCGGTGCAGTCCGGTGTGCAGTCAACCGCGCAGATGAAATCAACGCAATAGGGGGCTACCTGCGGGCAGTTACCACAACTGGAGTCACAACCATCGTTGCCACACTCCTTATTGGCCGTTTCGCAGTCGGGGATACAGACGATTTCGCACAGCCCGTTTGTCCCACAGATCGGGGCGGCCTGGGGACAGTCGCCGCAACTCCCCCCACAGCCGTCATCGCCGCATTCCATGTTCACGCAGTTGGGCACACAGACATCGGCGAACCGAGTATCGTCCGAGGAATCGATGACAATATCTGACGGCAGTGTTGAATCGCCGGAGGCGTCAGCAACCGTCTCCACATCTTCTGCCAGGAGCTTGGCGCGGCCCTCGTTTGAGCAAGCGGTGGCAAGCAGGAGAAACCCCATCAAGTAGAGAGTAAGCGGTCGCATAGTTCACCTCACCGAGAAACTTTGGCTAGTAGGTCAGAATCGATGCTGGCTCATGATACAGAGGCCACCACCGGATTGGAAGCCTTCGCGTATGCTTGAAACCCCCAGGGGCAATTCCTATTGTGGAAGGTTGACCCGTTTTGGGATGCGGGACCCAGGACCGACTTGCGCGATTTGCCCACTTGGTGGAAGGAGGATGGGATGCGAGCTACCTCAAGTTACATGATTGGAACCCTATTTTGCCTCTCGATGATGTTTCCCCTCGTTGCCTGTGACGCGGAGCTAGAAGAGGACCCAACGCTCTACGCACCCCCTGGATTCGTTGAGGTCTCCGTGGACGAAGTCGTGGCTCTATTTGCAGATCGTAGCGAGGTGGTCGTCATTGACGTCTCACCCGTCGAGTATCAAGGGGCCATCGCGGGTGCAATTCCATTTCCCCAGGATCTGGGTGAGGCTCGCGCACAGCTAGCAAGACTAGACCCCGACAAGGACTACTTGATCGTCAGTGCCGTGGAGGTCGATGGTGCCCTGGCGGCGGAGCTGTTGGCTGCCAACGTGATCGGCACCGTCTATCTCTTCGAGGGGGACGATCAATACTGGAATGACGCTGGACTACATCTACCTTCCACCTACCTTTCGCCATCCGTTACGTTGTTGCAGCAGGCTGTGATGGATTCCGATAGCCCGGACCAGGGAGCTACTCGACTGGTCCCTCACATCTACGCCGAAACTGAGGTTGATGCAGAAACCGCGAAGAGCATTATTGAGGAGATGGAGGGCGTTCGGATCATAGATGTTTCACCGAACTCCGACGCCGGATACTTCCCTGATGCCGAGTCCTTCCCGTATACAGCTATGGGCTTCGTCAACCCGTTACTTCTGATGCAGGACAAAGAGGCCCCCTATCTGGTGCACAGTCAGGAGGACGCGGTCGCTAGAGTGGCTGCCCGCGCACTAGTGGGCAACGGGTTCAAACAGGTCTTCCTCACGAAGGGAAATGTCGGGGCGCCCGGAGTTCTGGTGGATACCGAGACACAAGACCTCTCTACTGCGCCTCACCAACATGATCCGTCGTCCGTTCCCGACGAGTTGGTCCGTGACGTCCCCGATGAGAGTGAAAAGTATGCTCAGGAGATCGTCTGGGACCTGAATGCTCCGCAACCAGACCCGGTTGGACCGCCTGCCGGTGATTTGCCAGACTAATTGCTACGGCTTGCAAACACCCTTGTTGTTGCATTTCTGCCCATCGCTTCCCACGGGGCAGTCGGAAGCCTCTTCGCATGGCGATGTGCACAGTGAACCACCATTGCCAAACTCGTGACAGACTTTATCCGGGCACTCGTGGTCACCGGTGCACGCGGCGCCAAATGCCAGGAGTTCTGATGATGCGTCTTCCGGCTCGTTGACATCTCCGGACGTCACAGCATCGTCGTCCGGGTCAAGTACTTCCAGACTCATTGAATCGCCGGCTGTACCGACTTCGGCAACTAGTGCGTCTTTGCTCTCATTGTCATCCGCACCGCCACACCCCAGCGCAAGCATGGTCACCGTGGCGACTGCTAACAGAAACCTCATACGTTCTCCTTTTGATCGCCTCTTCCTACCAGACCCAATGAGGCATAGGCCGACAATCCCCCGAGTGCACCAAACGCCAGATGGCTGCCCAATCGAATGAAGTTGGGTGTTTTATGAAAGCCATACGACAGGGCCAGATATCGGGCCAGCCCGAAGGCCAGGCCGGCAAGAATGAAAAAACCGATCCAGCGCATGGCCCGCTCTCGGTAGAAGTAAGCGAGGGCGAGCGCGGGCACCACCCATACCGCCACCATGGGGAGCTCCACCAGACCGGTGGCGACTAACGACCCGGAAACTGCTGCTGCGAAGGCGACCAACATGAGGGGGGCAAGGGCCTGCGCTGCGACAAGCAAAGCCAGGGCACCAGGAAAGGCCCTGTGACCAGGCAGCTTAACCGAAATAGCGAAGGCGCTTTCTAGAGCAACCACGAGCCCAACCGCGCCTACCAGCACAAGGGTCAGTGGGAGGCTGAGGTTTTCCGTTCGAACCAATGTCTTCACGTCACGCTCCTATTTCTCGAAACTCTTCTCCGACTTCTTTCGGCCCGCGACCACATAATCGCCCTTCTCCCGGGTCAGGGAGAGGACTATCCGGTGGTCACGCCAGTCGGGCCGCACCCAACCGAGCGTTTGGAATTCTACGGTATCTTCGAGGGATGAGCCAGTCTCATCTACGACCTCGTTGATGGGAGTAAGGCGGCACACTTCTGCGACGCTCAATCGCGGCGGCAACTCCCGGATGCCGGGCAGCGAGATGAATCTACCATCCTGGCCACTCGCCCTCAAGCCACAAGCAGCCAGTGCGCCGATGATGCCGTCGTTGGTGCCACCCAAACCCAAGAGCGCCACCCCCGCACTTTTCGCTAGTGAGATAGCCTCCACCTGAGTAACAACTTCGGTGGTTGCTCGGCAGCCAAAAGCCTGAATCGGTTCACCAAACTGGTCGATGTAGCCGACGCAGAGTCCCGGGTCCGCCCCCGGATGGAAGAGGTGAAGAATCAACTCTTTGATCGCGTCGATAACGGGCTCAATCTCATCAGTAATCGATAGGCATGCCGCCGAATTGTGAGAGGTATAGGGAATGTCAGGATGGACCAGGAGCTGGTGGCGCGTGACTCCCCGCGAGGATGCGTCAAAATCTCGCACCAATAACATCTGGACCTCACGTGCCAACGCGCCGGTGCCGATGCTCTCGCCTGCGTCCGTATCGTCTATGCCGACTAGCAGTTGCCGCTTCACACAACCTCCCTGCGACCGGATATTAGCAGAGTAAAGTGGAATTGCAACCGGGTTTGGGCTTGCCAGTAAGCCCCCCTTGCCGCTACCATTGGCGAGCTTCACCGGAGGGGAGTAGAAGTGCTGCGAAAGAGACTTATGTTGTTAGGATTGATCGTCTGGCTGATGCCCTCGATAGCGGCGGCACAGCCGGTGTTGTCAGATGGGACCGAAGACTCCCTACAGCAGCCCGATGGACGGCACGATGAGGCCGATGCACTGCAAACGTTCACCCTGGGCGAGGTGGTAGTAACAACCCGCAAAATGGCCAATATCGAGCAAGCCGCCACCACCACTGTGGTCGATGCCAGGCGTATCGGCCTGCACAATGATATGGCACTGGACGAAACCCTGGATGCGGTGCCGGGAATTCAGGTCTACACCCACACCAAGGGGCATCGCCGAATAAGATTGCGGGGGTTCGACCAGAACCGCATAGCGATTCTTCTCGACGGGATTCCGCTCCAGGATGTCTTTGCTTCCGACGTGGACGTGGCTTCGATTCCAGTAACCGGGGCTGCAAAGGTCATTGTCAACCGAGGGGTCTCTTCGGCCCTTTACGGGACGGATGGCGCGGTGGGTTCCGTGAATGTCGTTACCCGTCGTCCACGTACTCCTTACACCCGCTTTGGCACGGCGGCCGGTACTGACTTCAGTTCACGCTATGTGTTTGGCCACGGGATGCCGATTGGTGACTTCTATTACCTGCTTGAGGGAAGCGTCGACCTTGACGGTGCCATGACTCCCTCGGCGAAACTGGACGGTCAGACCCGTCGACAGTGGTTTGACCGGGTAATTAGATACGACCTTTACGGGAAGTCCTTCGACGACGTGCGTTTTCCGGCTCGAGACCAATACCTGGGCGACCTGGGCCGCTGGGAACACTTCGGCTTCAATCGGTACGCGTTCTCAGTCCGGTCGGGTTACGATTTTGGTGCCATCGAGGCGGGAATGTCAGCCCGACTTTCGTTCTTTGAGGGGGAGAGCAACACTTATCAGCCAGCCTGCATCAGTGATTACAATCTGGCCCAGGAGAAGTGGCGAATCAATCGGCGCCCATGGTTTGGCGACGAGCAATCCTCGGTCAAGGATTTTGCCCTCCGCAATCGCGCATTCCTCTATCCGGAAGCATGGCGAGTGATGGCCACGCCCTACCTTCATGGCTCCTTCGGCAAATGGTCCTTCAAGGTGATGCCCTACGCCCTCTTCAGCCGAACTGTCCAGGAGGGCTACGGCGACATCGGTCACTCCTACGTGAAGGACCTCAGTCTCCTCTACACTGACCGTCGAGAAGACCCCTACGACCCTTTCCTAGACATTAAGGAGTATGGTAGTTTCGGTCTTCGAGCCGTACCGTCCTATCGCTTCGGCCCCCGACACCAACTGAACGTCAGTTTGCACTACCGATACGATCTCGTGGATCAGCATGAGCAGGCCATTTCAGCATCAGCTTCTCCCAACATAACCTCTCTCAAGGGGGGCGAACGCTATCGGGTAGCCAGATTGGCGTCACACCTCCTGAGCGTGGCTATCGAGGATGAGGTGAAGCTCTGGCAGCGCCTCAAACTCTCGGCTGGCTGCTCCTACGACACACAGTTCTTCACCGACTTTGAGGTCATGCACGGGGGTGTTTTGGCGGATGGGTATATCGCTCGCGATCAGGGCACCTTGATGGGTACGAGGGATGCGCTGAGTCCTGTAGTGGGAGTGGTATACGAGCCATGGCGCAGGCGCTTGAGGATCCATACGGCGGCCGGTATCAAGGCACGCTTTCCCACCTTGAGCGAGTACGCCAAGATTGCCACGGCCGAAACGGATACCCAACTGGTTCCAGAGCGAGCGTACAGCGCCAATGCGGGAGTGGAGTTTCTTTTCTACGAACGCGCACTGAGTCTGCGCGCCGATTACTTTGCGACCGTCATGGACGACCGTATAGCCAAGCTCAGGCAATCCGAAGCCCCTGTGAATATTGAGCGAGTCGCCGTGCAAGGAGTAGAGGTACTTCTTTCCGGGCGAACCGGAGTGTTGGCAAAGGCGCTCACCATATCTGGCGATTTCGCCTATCTCTTCCTCCACGGTCGCAACCACGACAACTCGGCGGAAGAGCAAGTGAACAAAGGCAATTTCCTCGAGTATCTGCCCACCCATCAGTTGAATTGGCATCTCCTGCTGGACTTTGTCAGTCATACCTCATTGGTCTTCTGGGGGCGGGCGGACTTTGATGCGAGGCAATATGTAATGGCCGCTGCGCCCGAAGAATTCTCGCCATACTCAACCGGCTTCTTCACTACCGTGCGCCTCCACGACCCGATCATTGCCAATCTGCGTATTGGGCAACGATTCCTCGAACACTACGAAGCCTATCTTGCGGTTCACAATTTGCTCGATGATTACGATATGGACCCCTTCAACCCGGGGCCAGGCAGAGTTCTCCTGCTCGGTGCACAGGCGTCTTGGTGAGGTTGACTAGTCGCCGTCGAGGACTTCACGAAGCTTCATCGAGAGGGCTTTGGGAGTGCAGGGCTTGCCAATGAAGTTAGGGGGGGCTTCCTCGCCGTCCGTGGCAATGATATTCTGCGAGTATCCAGAGGTCAGCAGGATTTTCATTTTGGGAGCAATCTGGACCGCCAGTTCCGACAACTCGCGTCCGTTCATATCAGGTAGGATTACATCAGAAAGTAGGAGGTCGGGGTGGGGGTCCTGAGCTTCCAGAATGGCCAACGCTTCCCGCGGGGTGCTGGCGGGAAGGACACGATACCCCAGCCGCTCCAGGATCGCCGCCGTGACTTCGCGCACCACCGGCTCGTCTTCTACGTATAATACCAATTCGGATCCCATCAAAAAGGTCTCGCCGTGCAACGGTCGCGGCAATACAGGAGTTCCGCTGGTTACCGGGAACCAGAGATGGAATAAGGTACCTTTTCCCGGTTCCGACTCGACGGAGATCTCCCCCCCATGCTGCTGGACGATTCCGTAGGTCGTCGAGAGGCCCAGGCCCGTTCCCTTATCGGCGGGCTTGGTTGTAAAAAAGGGCTCGAAGATGTGCGTCAGGGTCTTCCTGTCCATTCCAATGCCGGTGTCCTCTACGGTCAACCGCAGATGGGCACCGCCGTTTGGTTCCGGGCTCAACGAACGTAACTTGTCGTCGGCGTCAGTAGAGTGGGCCGTGATGGTAATTGTCCCGCCTTCCGGCATTGCATCTCGCGCATTGATGCAGAGGTTCAGTAAGACCTGCTCAAGTTGTCCGGGGTCGGCCATCAGATAGGACCCGCGAGTGTGCAAGTGAGTCTCCAACGAAACGTCGGCACCCAGGAGCCGGCGCAGCATGTCTTCCATGTTGCCCACCAGTCCATCGAGGTCAACCAGTGTTGGCTGGAAAACCTGCTTGCGGCTGAAGGCGAGTAGTTGGCGAGTCAACGCCGCGGCGCGACGGCTGGCATCTTGAATTGCCGAAAATGCCTTGTGAATTCCGTCACCAGGTTCCAGGTCCATCAGGGCCAAAGACGCATTGCCGCTAATCTCGGTTAGCAGATTGTTGAAATCGTGGGCAACGCCACCGGCGAGTCGCCCCACCGCTTCCAATTTCTGAGCCTGCAGAAGCTGCTGCTCTAGGAAGGCTTTTTCTGCCTCTGCTTGTTTGCGCTCGGTAGCGTCCCTGAAGACGACTTGTGATGCCGGGCGTCCGTCCTGGATAACCGGCCCAGACGTCGCATCAACCCAGAAGATAGAACCGTCAACCCGGACCATGCGAGTCTCCAAGGCTGGTCCCGGCGATTGGCCCGCATACGCAGAGTCTATTCTATTCTGCGCCAGCTTGTAATCGTCAGGGTGTGCGAATTCAAAAAGGCTGTGGCCCACGATCTCGTCAGCGCTGGCGGCCCCCAGAAGTCTTATGGCCTCCGAGTTGACGAAGACCACAATGCCCCCAGAGTGCACCGCAATGGCGAGGGGCGATGCCTCGACCAGGTGGCGATAGCGCTGCTGACTCTCGGCCAGTTCACGGCGCGTCTTCGTCTCCTCTGTGACGTCTCGCACGATTCCCGTAATGCCAACCACAGCACCCTCTCCGTCCAGCATGGGTACCTGGATCGTGTGAAATGTGTGGTCGACTCCGCTAATGGTGAGAGTTCGTGT
>CAZFVN010000103.1:0-19966 GCA_964522395.1 uncultured Myxococcales bacterium | reverse complement strand
TTAGCGACGTCGTCGTCAAGGGCGTCGAGTTACACCACTTCCTGGGACTCTATCGTTCAATGCAGTTTCTGTTCTGCGGCATTTTGCTGGGGCGGCCCTATTTGTTGTTTCTATGTCAAGCAATGTTCTTGCCGGAGGATCCGTATGAATCGACTGCTATTGGTGACTATCCTAGCTGGTTCGCTGGCGCTGGTTTCAGGCTGCGGACATCAGGTTGTGAAGACGCAGGTGTTGCTTCCAGCCCGTTGCGACGCTGCGGGCAGCGTTCGGCGCGTGGCCGTGGCGCCGTTTAGCGGGGTCTACTGGTATACCAGTCGGTCTCGCAATCTCGCTGCCGGTGCCGAGGCTGCTTTGGCTGGCGTGAAGGTCAAAGGCAAGCCCTATTTTACCGTGCTTGATAGGCAGAATTTCAACCGCGTTGTCTCAGAGCAGAAGATCTCCCTCTCCAATTTGGCGGATCCAACGACCGCTGCGAAGGTGGGCAAGATCGCTGGCGTTGAGGCGTTGCTGACCGGTCGCGTAGTGAAGTCCGGGGTCAAGGACAGTTCATATACCGTCAAGACGAAGGAGTGCGCCAAGAAGAATAAGAAAGGCAAGTGCACGAAGCACTACCAGAAGGAGCATCGCTGCGTGAGGCGGATCGCGTCACTCTCTTTCATACCGAAACTCATTGATGTGTCGACTGGCGCGGTGCTTTTTTCTGAAACGATTTCTGCCGGTAGGCAGCATGAGGCATGCCCTGACATGGGGCAGAGCATCATTGCGAAAGGGACTCTCTTCGACCAGGCAGAAAGAGATGCTCTTTCGGAGTTGGTACTGTGGGTGGCCCCGCACTATGTCACCATGGAGCTAGCCTTGAAAGATGCGGATGCATGTGTGAAGGAATCGGATGTTGCGAAGGCTAAGTTTGCCGGTGCTCAGACGTTCGCTGATGCGGGACGCCTGGATCGGGCATGCGACCTTTGGAGCCAATGTTTCGAAATCACCAGAGACGGTTCAGTTGCAGTCCTTTTCAACATGGGGGTTTGCTCTGAGATACGTGGAGACTACAATGCTGCCCTCGATTACTTCGATCAAGCGGACAGGTCGTTGCTGGAGCCCGATGACATGGTGAACGCGGCCCTGGAGCGAGTCAAGAATATGCTGGCGAAGAAATCACGGTTGGATTCTCAGATGAAGGGCAACAACTAGTGTGGATGTGAACCCGATGGCCAGAGTACTCGCAGCTTCTTGCGTCGCAGGCATTCTCCTCATCTTCACACTTTGCGGCTGCGCCCATGATGGGTCTAGTCGCAACGGACCTGAGTGGGTACTCAGTGGCGTATCACCGCGGTACCCTCCTGCTCTCTATCTTTCCGCTGCTTCATGTGCTCCCAGCCCGGACATTGCGGACGATAAGGCGCGAGCCGAGTTGGCTAAGTGCTTCCGAGTTCAGGTCAGTCAAAGTTTCAAGGCCAGGGAGACCTATCACCGGGCCGGGTCAAAACCAGCCGACGAATCGATAGACGTGCGGGAAACCACCCGTTCTCGAGCACAAGCCTCTCTGGAAGGAGTCTCCATTGCTGAAAGGCATCGAGATGGGAGACACTACTGTTCGCTTGCGATACTGAACAAGCCCGAAGCCACCAAGAGGGCGCGAGAGGAACTTCTGGCGGTTGAGAAAAGGCTCGATAAGACTGTCGCCGCGCAGGCGGTCATGACCGACCTCATCAAGAAGGTAGCAGCGTGGGGGGAGATCGTGGCGCTCGGTCGACGCGGTGAAGAACTCTGGGGGCGGCTCTCAATTCTTGGTGCAACACCGCCGGCACGCACTGGACTGGGGACGGTGGAAGCCGTGCGACGCAGGGCCGAGTTCCTCGCGGATGTAGCGGTCCGGTTGCAGGTCACCGGGGCCCAATCGGCGCGCATTCGGGCCGCCCTGGCCGAGCGACTTGCGCAGTGCTCAATTCCGACCACTGAAGCCGATGACGCTGGACTGGTAGTCAATGTCGACTTGAACATTTCGCCTGGAAGCAGGGTGGGAGGCGATTATGTGTGGATTCGCTACGAATTCGCACTGCAGGCCGTCAATCCCGTCAGTGGTGCGACGCTAGTCGTTACAGCGTCGAACGACGAGGTAGGCCATACAAGTAGTGACAAAGCAGAAAACAGGGCAGTATCGACAGTTGAGGCGGGGGCGCTTCCCGAGTTTTCGGAGAAGTTGTGCTCATGGTGGAACGATTTCGTGAAAGTGCCAGACATGACCGGCGTATACTCCGAAGAGAATGAGAAAGACTAGGTTTTACTTAGCGAGATGCTATAAGTAATTTGACTGCACACGAAGTGTGACAGGGAGGACGAATGATGGGCGTATCTTGGAAGAGCTTGCCGATGTTGTTTCTTTTTCTCGCCGTACTGGCCATATTGGCGCTTGGGTGTTTCGAACCGGGCCCCGTTGAGGAAGGCGGAGACTGTGACAGCGAGGGGCAGTTGGCGTGCGACGGGTCAACGGTCCTCGTTTGCGAGGAACTCATCTGGGAAGTTGACGATCAATGCAAGACTTCTGAGTTGTGTGTCATCGAGGACGTCACGAACAGCAGCGGCACGGTATACGCCAAAGCTTTCTGCACGGAGCCAGACGGCAGCGGCGACTACTGTCTTGATGAGGTGACCGAATACGAGGAGAAGTGCTCGGGGAACACCATATTTCGTTGCGGTTCTTCGGGGAAATGGGTAGAGGACAAGCAGTGCACGTCGGCTCAAAGTTGTGTTGTGAATGAGTTGACGGATAGCTACGGCTCCGTGACGTCGAAAGGGTATTGCGTGAACTCAGACGGCAGTGGCGATTACTGCTTTGATGAGGCGAAGAAGTACGACGAGAAGTGTTCCGGAAATACCATACTTCGCTGCTCCTCTGCCGGGAAATGGAGCAATGAGAAGGAGTGCCAGGTCGGCGAAACCTGCAGTGTGACTACTGTTACCGATACCTATGGTGAAGACTCGCAAGAGGCATCTTGCGAGTAGGTAGTATCTTCGACTTGTTAAGTTGCCCGGAGCGCGCTGGTGCGGTCGTCTGCGGTAGGGTAGAATGACCGAAATCGCGACGAGCGTCAGGAGGCCTGGAACATGCGAGCCACATTATCACTAGCCCCACTCATCATCTTGATTGTCGGGTGCGCCAGCGGGCCCCAACTCATCAACTCGTCCCGCGAAGAGGCACCGGGGTGGCTCAGCAAGACCCCTTACCAACTTGCCGGTAAGCACTACTATGTCGGCCGCGCCAACGGTGCGCACTCTGTTGACGACGCACTTCAGTTGGCCCGTTCAGATGCTATTCGCTCCCTGGTCGGCGAACTGGGTGTAACGGTCAGCGAAGAATCCAAGGCCTTCCAGGAAGAGCACAACGGTTCCTTCCAATATGATGTGCAGTTGCAGGTGCAGACCCGCTCTGAGCCGGTGAAGATCCGGAATATGGTGGTGCTCGACCGATACACCGAGACCTGGACCAGAACGCGCACTGAAACTGACGGGTGGGTGCTCATGGCGATTCCCAAGGCAGATTTCCAGCGTGCCCAGCGAGAGGCGGCAGCACGGGTACTGATTGTCTTTGAGTGCAGCGCAAAGCCTCGTAGTCTTTGCGGGGAGAAACTCCTGGATGGTGTGCGCGCAGCCCTTGCCACGGCCCAGCGTCCAGTCGTCCCTCATGTTGTGCTTGGACCACTCAAAGATAGCGCCCAGTCGGTGGGTATCGGCAGAGACGCTGCTTACGTCCTGACAGTGAAGCTGGAAGGGGAGTTTCTCTCTGAACTGGAGGGGGAGTTCTACGCTAGTTCCTCCGCCACCGCCGAATTGCTCGATACCGGCGAGAACAAAGTACTGAATTCCATCGAAACGGGACCCCTGAAAGGCGGCCACTTCAGTCGCGACAAGGCAGTCTCAACCGCACTACAAGAAGCCGCCAAGAGCTTGGCGGCAAGGCTTAATGTCTTGTAGTCGAGTAAGACTCGGCGCACTAGATGGGCCGAGTCTCTTCACAACGGAGCCCCAGCCGCCCCCCCAGTTCTTTACTAACCAACTGCCCCATCTCCTCCAATGACGGCGGCTCATCCATCTCCCGGGCCAGCGACGTCGTCTCCACATTCCGCAACCCACAGGCCACAATATTGTCGAACCACCCCAAATCCGTGGCCACATTCAACGCGAATCCATGGTAGGTGACCCGCTCCTTCAGTCGTACTCCCACCGCCCCAACCTTCCGCCTCCCCACCCAGATTCCGGGGCGTTCCATTGAAGCCGTCGCGGCCAGTCCCAACTCTCCTAGCGCGCTAACCAGGGATTCCAGCAGCTTCGCGATGTAGTCGGTCAAACCAATGCGAAGCGAAGGCAAGTGGAGAATCGGATACCCTACCAGTTGGCCCGGACCGTGAAAGGTAATCAGTCCTCCGCGGTCAGTTGGCACGACCTCGGCACCGACCCGTAAAAGCTCCTCCTCTGAGCGCAGTAGAAACTCCGTCCCTCCTCTCTTGCCGAGGGTGTAAACCGGGGGATGCTCCAACAGCAGAAGAGTGTGGGGCAGATCACCCGCAATGACTTTCTCGTGCGTTTCCAACTGGATCGCCAGGGCTTCCCGGTACGGCACCCGCCCTAGCCAATGGACGCTCAGATCTAGTAGCGCTCGGTGACGAAGAACCACTCCTTCTCCCACTCGGCACCATTCTTCTTGCCCTTGATGTAGACCCAGTATCTGGTGCCCTTTTCGAGGGGCTCATTTGTGTACATTGCGATGGTATTGGCGCCAGCCAGGTTGGCATCGCTGTTAGGGTCGACCCAGACGTGCGCCAGATCCTTGGTCGAACCGGCCTTCCAGATACGGTGGTCCTCAGGAGCAAAGTTGGCGGTTGCCGACCAGGTCACCGAAATGATCGTTCCAGAGGGATAGCCGCCCTGAGGCACAGGCGGTTGAGGCGTCTCCATTCCGTTGAAGGACGGGGGAATGCCGCTGCTCCCCGGGGGCGGGTAGATGCCTTCCAGAACGGGCCCATTGTAAGAGTCGCCTGCCTGATTGGTGTTGCCGAAATCCATCGTGTCGATCTTCGAAGAGTTCTCCCAGGTGCCCGAACCGGCCGCACCATATCCACACGCCATGAGGCTCGCATCCATAAAGGGGATCCGGTGGTAGAGGGTGTTCATCCAGCCATCGACGGAGAGGGTCGGGTTGTGCACGAAGGCGATGACCTCGGAGGCACCGTCAGCGTATCCGAAGTAGCCCATGCGGTCCCAGGGGGCAGCCCCGGTGAAGCCTTCGCTCCAGGCGGGATTCTCGTTGTGTGGGCTGGTTCCCGTACTCTGGTATTTGTCGATGTGGGTGACGTAATAGTCACTGTGGGCCTGGCATGCTTTGTTGATTGAGGTAATCATGTCCAGGGGCGGCAGGTCGCTCATATAACGGTACCAGTTGGTCCGGTCGATCGCCTTGACCTGGTCGTCTCGGGCCTCCTCCGGAACGAATCCGCCCGGCACCGGCGGGAGTTCATCTACCGCGTAGTCAATATCCGGCTCGTCCAGAATGTCCCGAACGAATTCCTCGGAAGGTGCGCTGCCGTCACCACCGCAGGCCAGTAGTAACAAGGCGGGAAGGAGAAGGAGCCAGCGGTGTTTTAGAATCATGAACAGGACCTTCGCTTGCGGCTGTGGTCGGGCCGGCTAGGACGATTCGCCACCCTGTGCAGCCATATCTTCAATAAGGGCATCCCATCTTTCCTGGGCACCGGGTGAGAAGCTGTAGACCTGAACGCCGACCCCTAGAGGCGTATCGCCGGGGCCGGGAATGACGCGAGCGACGACTCCGCGGCAACTGATACTGCCCGCGGCAGAGTAAACTTCGATGTCAATTACCCGGTTTGGTTCAATGGGAAATCCCTTGAGTGTCTTGGTGACGAGTGCGAGACCGGTCAAGGAGAGATTGTCTACATGGAAGTAGTAGTCCAATGAAGATTCCGGGACCCTCACCATAGCCATCAGCTCCGGGGTACTAAATCGGGGATGCGCTCTGCGATCATCCATCAACTCTCCTAGCGACCACCTCGATCATAGAAGATGCCCCCTTCGATTGCAATGGCCCAGTGTCCTCCTGAGCGAAGCGGAAGGCTCTCCCCCTAGTCCACCCAGTATCAGCCGTCGGCAAGCACTTCTCTCAACAACTGCTCCGCTACTTCGTAGGGCGAAACCTCACGCGCCAGCAAACGCTGACTGACATTCTCTCGCGCATCAAACTCTTGAAAGCGCTGGTTGAACTGCTCCTGCGTGGACTCGCGTACGTAGGATAGGATGATCTCCTGGAGTCTGATCTGGTCACGCTCGTCCTTCTTCCCGGACTTCTTCAGTCTGGCCAGGTGTGCAACCATGGCATCGCCTAACTCTCTGATGCCCACGTTGTCCGGGGCAACGGTCTTGAGCACCGGAACGAGGTCCGCTTCATCCTGGCGCACGATATGTTGGAGGGTGGATAATTCGGCCATTACCCGCTCCGCTCCCGGCCGGTCAGCCTTGTTGACCACGAAGATGTCAGCGATTTCGAGGATGCCTGCTTTCATGATCTGAATCTCGTCACCCATGCCTGGAACGAGGACCACAACGGAGGTATGAGCAGTCTTGACGATGTCCACCTCATCCTGTCCGACTCCCACGGTTTCAATAATGACGACATCGAAGCCCATGCCGTCCATGATCGTCACCACGTCATTTGTCGAGCGAGTCAATCCCCCCAAATGCCCCCGAGTTGCGAGGGAGCGAATAAATACCCCTTCGTCCTCGGAGTGGCGCTGCATACGAATCCGGTCCCCCAGGATGGCTCCACCAGTGAAGGGGCTTGAAGGGTCGATGGCGATGACCCCAACGGTCAAATCACGGCCTCTCAGATCCTGGACGATCATGTCAACGAGAGTGCTCTTTCCTGCACCCGGGTTTCCGGTGATACCGATGACGTGCGCGTTGCCCGTATGCGGAAAGAGACCGGTCAACTCCTCGCGGGCCATGGGGTCACGGTCGTCAGCTCGCCTCATCAGCCTTGCCGCTGCTCTGATATCCCCCTTGATTATGCGCTTATGGAGCATGATCTCCAGCCTAGTTCTTGATGCTCGTAATTGGCGGTGGAATCCGGCCCTTAAGATTAATGAAATCGGCGCTGGAGAACTGCGGCACTGACATCACCACAAGCTGTCCCAACAACCCGCCGAGATCTACGACCCCCCCGGGGCCCATGTCCGGCACCGGAACGATTCGTACCGCGGTCGTCTTCTTGTTGACCATGCCAATGGCCAGTTCGTCTGCGATGATGCCGCTAATCGACTCGGCCGGCGTGTCGCCGGGCACCGCAACCATGTCGAGTCCGACGGAGCAGACCGCAGTCATTGCTTCCATCTTTTCCAGAGTGATGGAACCGCGCAAACTCGCAGAAATCATCCCCTGATCTTCTGATACCGGGATGAAGGCTCCGGACAATCCTCCCACTGACGAAGAGGCCATGGTCCCCCCCTTCTTTACTGCGTCAACAAGCATGGCCAGGGCTGCCGTAGTCCCTGGGGCCCCGGTGGATTCGATGCCCATCACCTCGATGATGTCGGCGATGGAATCACCCACGGCGGGCGTTGGTGCCAGGGAGAGATCGACAATGCCGAAGGTGACCGGGTCCCCAAGTTGCTTTACCACCTCCCGGCCAACTAGTTCGCCGGCGCGGGTGATCTTGAAGGCCATCTTCTTAATCGTCTCGGTGATGTCTAGCAGATTGTTGAAGCCTACCGATGCCTTTAGCCGTTTCAGTGCTGCCAGCACGACACCAGGTCCGCTGACGCCGACATTAATTACCGCGTCGGGTTCCCCTACGCCGTGAAATGCCCCGGCGATAAAGGGGTTGTCGTCGGGGGCGTTGCAAAATACCACCAGCCGCGCGCAACCGGCGCCGTGGGGCGTTATGTTGGCGAGGTCCTTGATGAGATGGCCCATCTTGCGGATGGCATCAAGATTGAGGCCGGCCCGGGAGGTCCCCAGGTTGATAGACGAGCAGAGGTGTGAGGTTTGCGAAAGAGCCTGGGGAATCGACTCCATGAGCAGGTTATCACCTCGAGTTGCTCCCTTTTGCACCAACGCCGAGTACCCAGCGATATAGTCGACACCTACATCCTCGGCGACCTTATCGAGAATGCGGGCAACCGCGACATACTCCTCCACTGAATTCAATCCCTCGCAAACCAGGGAAACGGGAGTCATGGAGATGCGCTTGTTGACGATGGGGATACCGTAGGTATCTTCAACTCCCTCAGCAATCTCGACCAGCCGGCTCGCTCGCTCATAAATGCGGTTGTAGAGGAACTTGCAGAGGGCATCTACATCGCCACGGGGTGCATCGAGGAGGCTGACTCCGAGGGTCACGGTTCGGATGTCGAGGTGCTCCGCCTCGATCATGCGAATGGTCTCGTGAATCTCCTTCATGTTGATGAGCATAGGCTATACCTTGTGCATCGCTTTGAAGATTCCTTCGTGCATCA
The DNA here is from genome assembly GCA_964522395.1 of uncultured Myxococcales bacterium. Taxonomy (GTDB): domain Bacteria; phylum Myxococcota_A; class UBA9042; order CAIXZC01; family CAIXZC01; genus CALGBT01. The sequence continues at coordinate 11,444 of CAZFVN010000103.1, read as the reverse complement.
CCAGAACTTGAGTGTGGCCAATGCGGGTAGCCTCGTCCTGGAGTCTCTCCTTGAATACTCTGAACGAAATTCCACGCTCGTCGAGTCCTTCAAGACCGACGATGAAAATCATGGAGAAGTAATCGTCGATAATGACCTGGCTCATATCTGCAAGGTCGCCACCACATTCTGCGACGACCGCAGATATCCTGGCCACGACACCTGCCTTGTTTTGGCCCACGACGGTGACAATGGCGCGATTCTTCTCCTCGCTTCCGTGCGCATTCAGGACGACGTTCTTGCCATCTCTGCTCAGCGGATGTCCGCTCGAGCTATCCACTGCAGCCTCATGGGAAACCGGCGGCGCAACGGGGGGCGGCGGGTTCTTCGACTTCTCAACCTCGGTGAGGACGATCTGCTCTACGATGCGTGCAATGTCATTGTCCGAAATCGGCTCGGCGGCACTGCGGGGCGGATCCTCCCCGTACAAAATGGCAATGCTGTTGCGAGAAGCGAATTCGCGGGCACCGGGAGTCAAGACCATCTCCCTGGTGACGGTGAAAGTGCCCTCTTTCGCTCCCTCTTTCACGTCCGCTTCCGTAATCGCTTTCTTCATCTTGTCCAAACCTCATTGCTGCATTTCAAACTACGGCGTGTACTCCTGCCGCAGGCTCGTTCCTTCTCCGCCGGGATGACTGACGACAGGGTCAATATTATAGTGATCCACGATGGCCACTACGGCAGCATCAATTGGCCGACGAGGGCCCACCCCCTGAGCCAACTCTGGCTCCACGGCAACTCTGGCGGAGTGACCAAAGGCCACCACAACGTCTTCGCCGACCCCGGCCCCCAGCACGTCGCCAGCAACTACTCCGTCGAGCATGGTGAAGGGTGACGGGTGATTTAGCAGTTCGGGAGCGAGGTCCGAGACGTGATAGGGGCGGATCAAGAGGAACTTCAGGCCCTCAAGATTCTCCCACTTTACTGTCGACCAGACTGTCCCTACTACACGTCCCATGAACATCGTCTATTCCTCCACGATGACCACTTCGTGGCCATCCGTTTCTCGTGACTGCGCGTCGACGATGCGGCTGATGGCGGCATCGGCCAGAATTGTCCGGTTGTCGGGTGGTGCAAAGACCGCTCGGGCCCCGCTGCCCCAGCTGACAGTGACGATGTGGCCTGGCTGTGCTCCGATTTCGTCCAGGGCCACTACGATTTCACCGGTTGGCTTGAGCTTCTCACCTTCCTGGGCGAGCGCCGCCACCAACATCGCCTTGCGCGATTCGAATTGGGGATGCTTGCGGGTGGCCCATACCTCGCCGATAACTCTTCCCAGCATCATACCTGCCGATCCTCCGCCATGGTCTCTTCCTCTGTGAGGTTGAGGGTCGTGGGCATGAAATCAGGACGCAATGCGAAGGGTATCTTGGGGTCTTCGAGGCTGGCTCTCGGAATGGTTGTTTCATCGACAATGGCCATGATCGAGGCTTCAATCGGGGTTCGTAGATCGCCGGAAACCCAGCGCCCCGGTTGTCCGATGCAGACGATGACGTCCTGACCGACCTCAGCTCCCACCTGATCCGCAGCGACAACGTGATCCGCGGGCAAAGTGGGATTGTACCAGCAGTAGGGGCGTACGATTGCCAGCTTCAGATTGCCCAGGCGTTCGCTCTTGCGGGTTGCCCAGACGTTGCCGACCACACGACCGAGGATCATGACGTCACCTCGGGGAAGAGGGCGGAATCGGCGTGGGCCGCGTCGACGATGGCGATGACCACGTCCTTGACGGGGAGGCTGGAGCCAACCGTCAGATCCCGCACCCGGCTCCCATGGGCCACCAGGACATACTCACCGACTCCCGCACCGAGTTGATCAAGGGCGATGAGAATGCCGCTCTTGACTGGCGCAGAAGGCGCACTTGTGCTGATCTCGATAGTGCCCGAACCTGCGGCAAAGGAAACTTCCTGCAGGCGCAGGAGTTTCTCCTGGGCCAGGGAGTTGGCCTCCTTCCCACCCCACACCGAACCGATCACCTTGCACAACCTCACAAACACCCTCACGCGCACGTTCGCACAATAGAGACTGACCGTTTATATCAGCCCGCACGCGGGATGGTCAATTGGTATGTTACTTGGCAAAATCCGGTAGCTTCTTCGTCAGATTATCGACTTTGTACTTGCTGAGCAGCAAGACTGCCCCAGCATATTCGGGGCTGGTGGAGGACTGGGCGTAGTTCTTATTGTCTGTGACCTCTTCGCTAATCGTCACCGCATGGGAGGTGCCGTCCTGCAATTTGAACGAAATCGTAAATGACTCAGTGCCCAGGCCGACTTCCACGGCAGACTTCGCCGTCTCGATGCTCTCAACATCGAGTGACGCCAGAGTGGCTACCAGTTGCTCCAACTCAACTCCGGGAATGACCTGCGGCGAGGTCATCTTCCAGGTCGTTTTGTCCGCTGCACGAGTCCCCTCGAACTCCAGCTTCTGATCGGGATGGAGCAAGGTCACATGAGTGATGTTCTCTTTGCCGACTTGAAAGAGACGCTTGTCCTTCAAATCGTCCACACTCTTTACGAGGTTGTCCCGGGTGTAACGCATTATCGTGAAGACCTCGGCCTCTCCCATAATCTGGGCGTAAAATCGGTCCTGGTCCTTCTCATTTTTGAAAGACTTGCCGATGCGAACCACTTTCTCACTACCTGCCAGTTTCACTGTGATTGTGGTGGCAGTGGTGTTCAGGCCACTTACGGCCGGGGTGGGGGCCTGCGTCAGAAACTCCGCCACCCGGAAGTTCGAAATACCATTGGTCAAAGACTTGACCTTGGTGCTGGCCGCAGCCACGCCGACCGGTTGCAGAAAGGTCCAGTTCTCACCCTTCTTAAGGAGATGGACGGGCGGTTGACCACCATCCGCGATAATTACTTCTGCGATCTCATCACCCTTGAAGCCGAAGAGCTTCTTCTGGCGGAAATCGTTGAAGCTCTTCATCAACTGCTGAGCCGTGTACTTGGGTACCAGGAAGTACCCTTCCCGGCCCACGAGTCGAGCGTAGACACCTTTCTTCCGCCCCGCACCCAACTCCAGCGTTACTGTGCTACTGCTCTCACCGTCCTTCACGGTAGCGGTAATGCGATAGGCCTTGTCCAGAGCCTTCTGGTCAGCCCCAGGAAGCTTGTCGAGATACTCATCGGCTCGGGTGCCTGCCAGGCTTGACGCAAAACCACTCAGGTTGTCCACCTTGGCACCGGCCGGTTCGATGATTTCCCACTCAGGTTTTTCTCCGCCACCCTTTTTCAAGACGATCTTGCCCTGGGCCGGATCTCGCGGGTCTTCAATGGAAATGCTCTGGATGTCATCCTTGCCAAATGAAAAAATCTTCTTGTCCCGGATGTCTGTCAGCTTGACGTCGAAGGCCCGGCGCAAATCCTTGCCGGGGATCCGGTAGTAGACCGGGCTCTCCAGGTCAGCGGGGAGCATCACCATGGTATCGAGATCCATGCCGCTATCGTCCTTCCGGTCAACCCGACCCAAGAAGAGATCAATGAGGGTCTCGTCACCCTTGGCCAGGGTCACCCGAATTCGACTGCTCTCATCCAGTCCCAGTTTCGAGAGAGCCTCGGCAGTAACTGCCCTCGAGTAGTTCGACTTCAGCTCCTCGTTGAAGGTGCGAAGCATGCCGCGGACCTTGTAGGTGTCAGCTTGGGCGGCAACTGGTTTCACCAGCTTCCACTTATCATCCCCACTCTTCTCGATAACCGCGTTCAACTCCTTGTGCACGATGGTGATCCGGTCGGGTGGGCCGAGCTTCAAAGCCTCTTTGGCGGCCTTCTCCTTCGCCTCGGCAATCTCTTCTGGCGTCTTCTCATCTTCATTTGTCGCTTCCTTTTTCGCCTCCTCAATCTTGACTCCCGGCAGTTCCAGAGTCCTGAGCTCAGTTTGCTCGCTCTCCTGGCTCACGAAGAAGACGACCACGGCTAGAATGATGACGGCCACCAGGGCCCCAATAGTTGTCTTGTTCATGGCTTAGCCCTCCTGCTTGGGCGTTGCGGTCTTAGCGGGCGTAGCCTTCCTGCCTAGTGATCGGCGCCGGGAAACGCGCATCTGCCAGTAAGCCACACCGAAGAGTATGAAGAGTAGCGGGAGTCCCCCCACGGCAGCGTAAGTGATGGTCCGCTGCTTCTCGTCCGAAGTCTTTTCCAGCGGGCGGAAGGCGTTGTTCTTGGCCCGAATCTCAGCCAGGGCCGAACGTTGCACTGCCCAGTCAAGCATGTTGAATAGGGTCGGGATGGTTTCGCTGAAGGCTCGCCGGTACTGGTTGAGCTTGATCTTCCAGTTTTCCAGGCGCACCTGAGGCACCATCACTTCACCCTGCTGAATCTGTTGCAGACTCACGTCCTTGAATACACCTTCCAGCGTCAGCGGCGGGATACCTAAGGACGAACCGATTACCAGAATTCGGCCCTTGCCGCTATCGAGGCGCTCATTCTCTACCTCGGGCTCTTCGGGCATGCCCTCTTCCGCCTTCTTCTTCTCCGGCTTGGCCGGTTCATCCGTGCCCTTGAAAGCGCTCTGGAAGTTACCCGTGACCATTAGAGCCAAAGTGTGCGGCCCGTCCGGCGTCTTGCTCTCAAGTTGAGTCTTCAGTTCCGGGGGCAGGAGCTTCAACATCTCGGCACTGTCACCTTCGCCGCTGACGGGAATGGCCGACGGATCCATTAGCCGGATCGAATACTCACTCGACTTCACCAGATGTGAGACCTCAACTTCGTTGCCTTCCACCGCTTCATATTCCAGCGAAGAGGAGAAGGGGAGGGTGAGACCCGGCAAGTTGCGTACCATCACATTGGTGCGGTCAAATTCGGTGGCGGTCACCAGCGCCGCGTAATCGAAATCCTTGGTGCCGCGAATCATCATCTTGCCCCGCCGCACGGAGTGAGGCAACGTCACCTTGTTGTTGTGCACGGCATCCATAATCAGATCCTTGTTCACCGAGATGCCGTAGGGCGCGAGCAATTCGTCCACGTTGCTGCTCGTGGAGTTCAGCGCGAAATAGTCATTGGTGATATTGGGGTTGGGATTGAAGGGCCCCATCTTCTTGATCGCTTCTTCCGAGAAGCTGGCCAGGGAGACGTTGAAATTGTCCACCAACACCAGGAGCGTGCCACCGCCCATGACGAACTGGTCAATCTCGTAACGTTCCCGATCCGAGAGCTTCTGGCGAGCGCCAAAGATGACCAGCGCCGCAATATCGTCGGCGATGGGCCGGGAGGCATCAACCCGAGTGACATCGAAGTCCCGCTCTGTGAAGAGTCCGTTGCCGATGGAGTGGAGGATCTGGTTGACCTGCTCCTGGAGTTGCAAGGCGACGCCAATGAAGCGCTCATGGATGGGGTTGTTCTGGCCCATCATCTGCGCCACCTTCGGGTCGATTACCGGGGTGTCGGTGGGGAAGGGGCAGAACTCGTCGTGCCCGCAGACGAAACCGATGCGCTGCTGTCCCGGAGCTCGCTTCAGCATGTCTCGGAAAGCCTTGGCGTCGGCCAGGAGCATCCCAAGCACCTTCTTGAGTTCCATGATCTGCTGGATGTTGGGTGGGTCTTCGGCCAGCTTCTCACTGAAACTCTTGTAAACCTGTACGTAGGCTTCGATACCACCCTTCTGCTCCTTGGTTCCCAGCCCGGAGAGGAACGCGTCGAAGCGCTTGTGTTCGCCCTTCAAGGGGATTCCTTTCTCTTCGAGGATTGCCGCGATGCCGCTGCATTTCTCCTCGATTCGGTCCCGGTTCTTGGCCAGGGCTGCCGCCTCTTCCTCCATATTCTCAATGGGCTTCAGGAGCCCTTCGATGCCAGAGACTTCCTGCTTTTCGTCTTCCTTGACCTCAAACGCGGTCAACTCCTTGCTGCACTGGGAAACGGCCTCCCAGAGAGCATCGGAGGCCTCGGTGAGGTGGCGGATCTTACGACCGTTTTCGACGCGGTCCTGGAGGCGCAGGAGCCGTTTGGTGATCTCGAATTCGAAAATGTTGGGGTCGAGCGCCTGCTCGTAGATTTCTACCTCACCTTCGTAATGGAAGGTGGCACCGAGGACGTAGCGGGTCATCTCCAACTTGCCTTCCGTGACCGTAGCTTCATCGGCGACGAAGGGCTGGATGCCCGCATCCTCAGCCTGGGTTACCGTGTCCTCAGAAACTTCAACCAGTTCCACCATCCCTTCGGCGTGGCTGCGGAATTCTGTCAGCTTGTCGCGGAACTTGGTATCGAGTCCCCGCAAAATGACGTCCTGTCCCCACTGGCCCTTGATCTTGTCGGGCAACTTGGCGCTGATGTAGATGCGCACTTCCAGGGGGGTGACGCCCTCTTCGCCAACCAGCGATTTCAGCACTTCCACGCTTTGGGGCGAGAGCGAATTGACGTTGTTTTCGGTGAGGTCGACCCGGCCAAAGAGATAGGTCGAGGCGACGTTGACCAGGACGAGGCCGATGAGCAGCGCCAGCAACAATACCAGCGTGTTGGCAACCCTGACCGTGCTTCCCGATTTCTTGTTGGTCGTCATGGTGGGCCCTCCTAATTCCAGCGGCGGCGGTTGAGGGAAAAGGTCGCAATTACCAGACAAATAGCCGTCATGGTGACAAAAAAGACCAGGTCCCGAGTATCAAGTACGCCGCGGGCAAAGTTGGTGAAGTGGGCGTCGAAGCTGACGTAGGCAGCCACATCTTTGGCCCCCTCCCAGAACGCTTCGAGGATCTTGTCGATGAAGAAAAAGAGGCTGGAGAGGACTGCGCCGACTATGTAAGCGACGATTTGCGAACCGGTCCAGGCCGAAGACATGATGGTCACTGCAATGAAGCTGGCCCCAATCAGCGAGAGCCCCAGGTAACCGCCAAAGATGGCCCCGCCGTCGGGGTCGCCTAGAGCAATGAGAATGAGGGGGTAGACCAGGGTCAGAAGCAGGGTGATGGCCAGGAAGCCGAGGGCCCCGACAAACTTGCCCAGGATGATCTCCGCATCGGAGACGGGTAGGGTGGCCAGCAGTTCGAAGGTACCCAGACGCTTCTCCTCGGATACCAGTCGCATGGCAACGGCCGGCAGATAGAAGACAAAGAAGGCCGGCACCAGCCCAAAAAAGCTCCGCAGGCTCGCCTCACCATTTTCAAAGAAACTATCAACAACGAAAAACTTCAGTCCCACCACCACTAAGAAAACGGAGATGGCGACGTAGGCGATGGGGGACGAGAAGTAGGATATGAATTCCCGTTTGCCGATAACCCAGATATTTCGCATGACTTACTCCTGTGTGAGCTTTCTAAAGAGGCCTTCGAGGTCGAGCAGCTCCCGCCGCACCTCAAGAAGGGACCATTTCTGTTCATTTGCCAGCGCTACGGCCCGAGCTCGCAGATCCGCGTCTCCCTTGCCCCGCAGTTCGAATTCCAACTCACCGGGGATGCCTACCGGGCGGGTCTTGGAAGAACTGATCCACTCCTGAGCTTCCAGTACCTGGAGAATCTGCTTCTCGGTGGTCGCTTCGTCACCCTTCAGGCGCAGAACAACCGGCGGATTGCTCATCTGCTCACGCTGGAGTTGCTCCGGCGTGCCGTTGGCAACCAGTTGGCCGCGATGGATAATGATGACGCGGTCGCAGGTGGCCAGCACTTCCGGGAGAATGTGAGAGGAGAGGATCACCGTGCGCTCACTGCCCAGCTCCTTGATGAGCGACCGAATCTCCACCACCTGATTGGGGTCGAGGCCGACGGTCGGTTCGTCAAGAACGAGAATCTCCGGGTCGTGAATCAGCGCCTGCGCCAGGCAGACTCGCTGGCGGTAACCCTTTGAAAGGGTACCCACCACCTGCCCCAGCACATTGGCGATGCCGCACTTCGACGCCACCACATCCAGGCGCTCAGCGAGTTTCTTACCGGAAAGGCCTCGCAGTTTGCCGATGTACTTCAGGTAGTCGAAGGCGATCATGTCGGTGTAGAGAGGTGCGCTCTCCGGCAGATAGCCGAACTTGTTGCGTACCTCTCGGGAATGTTCCTGTACATCCTTGCCGCCGATCCGAACCTTGCCGCCGGAAGGTGTGATGTAACAGGTCATGATCTTCAGGCAGGTGCTCTTGCCCGCCCCATTGGGCCCAAGAAACCCCACAATCTCCCCCTTGTTGACTTTGAAGGAGATCCCCTGGAGTGCCTCGATATCGCCGTAACGCTTGGCTAGCCCGTCCACTTCAATCATTGCTGCAGCCGTTGTTTCAGCCATCTTGCTCCTCGCTTCTTCGTTCAACTTTCGCTCACGCCCGAAGGCGCACATACGCTCTCATACTAATTGCACCCTAACAGCACACAGCGCACGATATTCCACAAAAACGCCGATTAAGGAAATGATTTTCTCAATTATATCAAGTTGGACCCCAGTGTCATCCTGAGCGAAGCCGAAGGATCTCCCTGCTCCACCCACTACCCACCCAGGTGTCATCCCGCGGGAGGTGCTTGCATCAGGTGTCATCCCGCGGGAGGGGCGTGCTTCAGATGTCATCCCGCGGGAGGGGCGTGCTTCAGATGTCATCCCGCGGGAGGGGCGTGCCCCGACCGAGGGAGCTCTTCGCCCCGCCCACCTACCACTTCCCCAAAACCAGATTAGTCCCCACCGGCTTCCCAGTCCGCACCTCAATACCCCGGCACTTCACCCGAAAAAGAAACCAGGTAGGGACGGTGGTCCGGCCGTAAAGCGTCTCGAAATTGCCCTGACCCTTGCTGATGACGAGGTCGGCGCCGTCGTAGATTCGCTGAAACTCCGCGGAGCAGGCCGGTGGCCAGGTGCCGGGAATGGCAGACCCGTTGTCCACGACCCGGGCCACTTCTGTCAGCCCCGACTGACGGGCGTCCTTCATGGTGGCATCATTAAGTATAGGGCCGCCGCGCACAGACACCGTGACCCTCTCCAGCGGCAGCAGCCGAAGAAACGGCTGATCGAATACAATCTCCCCGGCGTTGTCAGCCAGGTAGAGAATCCGCTCGGCCCGGCCCAGATGGCCCCGGAGCGCCTCAATGGCCGCCCCGTCAAGGTCGCACGTCAGGGTCTCCTCCAGGGTCTCCAGCAATTCCCCGACCTCAACCTCATCCCGAGTCGCCAGATCAATTACATTGCCCGCAATGGTCACCCGTAACGCCGTCTCGAATGGATCCTCTGCCGCATTGACACGCGCTTCCAAATCGGGCAACAACTGCAACGCTAACTCTGTCGCCCGCTTCTTTGCCGGCCCGAATGGGTCTGACACTCCCGTCGCCGCGGCCAACATCTCGCAAAACTTCCCCGTATGAATCGGCGAGGGCTGGTCATAATCCGCCTCAGCCAAATAGCTCAGCACCGTCCGTAGCGTTTCAGCAATCTTCGCCTCATCGGCCCCAACCATCTCCAGGATCCGATGGGCCTGAGTAGCCAGACAGGGCAAACAGAGCGCCTGTGTGTTCATGGCATGAGCCAACGTACCACCTCCGGCCATCGTGATACCCTGTACGGTCGGTTTCTGCAAGCCTAGCAACACCCCCCAAACCACTCCACCAGACAACCACCACACTCATCATCAAGCTCTTGCAGATAGAGACAGAACTCTTCCGGCCCACCTTCAAAATCGACCCACTCCCCGTCCATCGGCGCCTGCCAGCTTTCAGTACAGCTACAGATCCCACAGTCATATCTGGCCAAGGCCACTTCAAGCAGCTCCGGGGGCGGGCTGATATCTTCTGCAAACTCACCGGCACTGTCCGGGTAGTAGACGTAGGTCGTGAAGCCATCGGCGCAGCCTTCTTCGCACCCACAACCACTGTGCTTGGCGATACACTGCGCCAGCCCCTCCTCCTTGCAGTTTCCCAAATAGGAGTCGCAGAAGAAGTAGGGGCAGCCACACCATTTAGAGTTCACGCAGACCTCCCCTGGATTGCAATCCACATCGTCCCAGCACTTGTAGTCTTTTGCGGGCAGAACAAAGCAGGTCGCCGCGGCCTCCGTGCCTGTGCCAACGCACCGGGTACCTTCTGGACATTCGGCATCATCGACGCAGCAGTTCAGCCCTGTCGTCTCGCACTTGCCTTCCTCGGTTGCGCAGTCCATGTCACAGGTGCAGATCTGCCCTCCGTCGCAGAAGTAGAACTCCGGGCAGGTCTCATCCGAGTAACAGCGAGTCTTATTCGGTTTGTGCTGGCAGGTGCCCAGCATTCCTTCCCCGGTGCTTCCAATGCAGACCAACGCGGAGGTGCAGTCGTCGTCAGTATCGCAGCATTCGCCCTTGTTTTGGACGTCATCGTAGGGGAGGACGTCGTCAATTGCGGGAATGTCGGGGTCCGGCTTTGCCTCCCGTCCGGCACCATCGGGGACATCAATGAGCCCGCTGTCAGGGATATCAATGACTCGCTTCACGTCCGGCACCAAACCAGAATCAGCCACCACATCCACCGCCTTCTTGCTCGAAGTTGAGCAACCCATTACCACGCAAACTACCGCCACCGTCGCAAAACGTCCCATCGCGCACCCCCTAGTATACGATCTTTACACTTTTACCACTAAATCTAGCCATTCTCAACTGACACCCTCTACCTCAGCAGGAACCATGCCAGTGCAAAGTTCTGTGGGTGTAATGGTTGACAGGCTCCACCTTTCCATCTATTCTGTACTGAGGGAGGCACACCATGGCACTGAACATCAAGAATAGCGAAGTGGAAGCACTCGCTACAGAGATTGCCGCACGTACCGGCGAGAGCAAGACCGAGGCAATTCGCAAGGCTTTGGTGGAGCGCAAAGAGCGCCTCTCCTTCCGAATTGCCCATGACCATCGCCGACTCCGGCTGCAGCAGTTCCTCGAAGAGGAGATATGGAATGACATCCCGGAGCACTTGCTAGGCAAGACCATGAGCAAAGAAGAGCGGGAGCGAATTCTGGGCTATGGGCCGGAGGGAGTATGATCGTCGATTCCTCAGCCATCGTTGCAATCCTCTTTCGTGAGCCAGGCTACCAACGGCTCGTCGATGCCCTGGCCGAAGAGACTTCACCAGGTATCGGGACGCCGACGCTGGCAGAAACCGGGATAGTCCTTGGCAACCGCATACCGGGTAACGCCACCACCAAACTCAGTCGCTTCATCCAGGAATTTGGCCTTATCGAAGTCCCCTTCGGCGAAGCCCACTGGCGAGCCGCCACCGATGCCTACTCTCGCTTCGGCAAAGGACGCCACTCCGCCGCCCTGAACTTCGGCGACTGTCTCACCTACGCCGTCGCCCACCTCGCCAACGAACCGCTCCTCTTCGTCGGCAACGACTTCACCCATACCGACATAGCTCCCGCGCTCCTTTTCCCTTGACACCAACCCCAATCCGGCTTTAATCATGACCATTGATTTTCCGCGGGAATAACTCAGTTGGTAGAGTGTCAGCTTCCCAAGCTGAACGTCGCCGGTTCGAATCCGGTTTCCCGCTC
>CAZFVN010000102.1:0-20280 GCA_964522395.1 uncultured Myxococcales bacterium | reverse complement strand
GCCACGCAGATCTTCACCCTCTCGAGTGCGCAGGTGGTCATAGTGGCTGACCAGCATGATTCCGTTGCGTGCGGCAATGCCAAAAAGAGTGATGAAGCCGACCATTGAAGCGATAGTCAAAACCCCTCCGGTCCACCAGACCACCGCCACCCCGCCAATCAAGCTCAAGGGCAAACTGAGCATGACCAGCAGACTTCGGGAGAGTGAACCGAAAGCCATCCACATGAGTACGAACATTGCCACCATGGCGAGGCCGGAAAGGAGCAAGACAGTGCGACTGGCCTTAGCCTCGCTTTCGAATTCTCCACCATACTTGATGTTGTATCCATCGGGTACCGACACCTTCTCCCTGATGCGACTCCGGATGTCGTCTATCACTCCACGAATATCACGGCCCTCGGTATTCGCCATCACGACGATACGTCGGGAGGCACGCTCCCGGTTAATGAGATTGGGGCCAACGGTGCGGTCGACTCTGGCGACGTGGGATAGTGGCTGATAGATGCCGTCAACCGAGCTGATGGGGGTATTCGATAATTCCCGATAGGACTCACTCTGCGAGCGAGGGTAGCGGACGACGAGGTCGTAGAACCTCTCTCCCACCCACCAATCAGCAACCTTGTGTCCGAGAAAGGCCGTCTCCGTGAACTCCGCGAGGTCACCGGGAGTGAGCCCCGCCCTTTGCAGCGCCGCGTGACGTGGACGCACCACGACCTGCGGTACATCCGTCTGTGGTTCGACCGCGAGGTCCACCACACCCGGTACTTCGGCGATAGCATCGCGTATCGCTCGGGCGATGGCACGAAGGGTTGTGAGGTCCTGCCCAAAGATCTTGATGGCAATCGACGTCTTCACTCCCGAGAGCATATGCTCGACTCGGTGGCTAATGGGCTGGCCAACCGTAATGCTCATCCCGTCAATGCCGGCGGACGCGTCACGAATCCGTTGTGCTGCCTCTGCTCTCGACAATGAGCCGTCAACAGTAATCTCCAACTCGCTGAACTGGACATCCTGAGCGTGCTCGTCCCGCTCGGCCCGCCCCGTTCGGCGAATCGTCGAGGCGATAAAATCAAGTTTCCCAAGGGCATCTTCGAGCCGTCCGACCATCTCATCTGAGCGCTCCAATGAAGCACCTGGGACGGTGGCCGCGGCAATGGTAAAGCTGCCCTCGTTGAAGCGAGGGAGGAAGCTACGTCCAAACCCCAGGAGGAGGAAGATCGCATAGACCGAGACCAAAATCGCCAGAATCGCAACCGTACCCGGGAAACGGGTGGCCCCCTTGAGGAATGGAGAATAGACCCACTGGACGAGACGGATCATCGGACTCTCGCGACGTTGCTCCGGGGCCGGGACATTACGGAGCAGGAGATGGCAAAGCGCCGGGGTCAGCGTTACGGCAACGAGCAACGAGGAGACAAGCGCCACCACATAAGCGGTCCCCAGCGGCCGCAAGAGTCGCCCTTCGAGACCACTGAAGAAGAACAAGGGCAGGAATACAACAATGATAATCGCAGTGGCGTAGACAATTGACTTCCTAATCTCTGAGGAGGCTTTGAAGATAGTCTCCAACAGCGGCGGCCGGATCTCGGGAGAGAGGGAGGCCCGTTGACGCAGGCGCCGATAGACGTTCTCGACATCGATGATCGCATCGTCAACAAGCGCTCCAATGGAGATGGCTATTCCGCCCAGAGTCATGGTGTTGATAGATTGCCCAAGCCAGTGGAGAGCGAGCAATGCGGCAAGGATGGAGAGGGGTAGGGTGACCAGTGAAATGAAGGTTGTTCGCCAGTTGAAGAGGAAGAGCGTCAGGACGAGCAAGACGAGAACCGCGCTTTCGACGATGTGGCGGGTAACGTTGGAGATTGCAACTTCGATAAATGCAGCCTGACGAAATCCCTTACTGTAGAGTTCGATACCATCGGGCAGCGTCGCGCCAAGTTCAGCCAGGACTTCGTCCACCGCCGCGGTCAGTGCCAGCGTATCCGCTGCAGGTTGCTTCTGGATGGCAAGAACGACGGCGGGCTCACCGTCAATTGCGGCTGTGCCACGAGCGATGGCGGCCCCAGGGAGGATCTCGGCGATGTGGCGCAGCAGGATCGGAGCGCCCCCTCGTTCACCCACAGTAATCTCTCCGAGGTCATCGAGGCTCTCAGCTCGCCCCTGACCGCGAATGAGATATTCGTGGTAGCCGCTGACCAGGAAACCGCCAGGTGCGTTTTGAGAGGAAGAGGCGAGGGCATCGAGCACCTGTTTGTGGCCAATATGGGCGCGGCGCATGGAGCTAGGCTTCAAAATGATTTCGTATTGCGTCAGTTCGCCGCCAATCGGCATCACCTGAGCAATGCCGGGTATGCTGAGAAGGCGACGGCGTACGGTCCATTCAGCAAGATCACGAACCGTCTTGGGGTCAATTCCCTGGTCGGCCAGTAACCCGATGAACATGATCTCTCCCATCACCGACGTAATGGGCGCCAGCATCGGGTTGGAGACTTCCGGTGGGAGCGAGTCCTGGGTCATTTGAATACGCTCAGCGACAACCTGTCGGGCGTGGTAGGGCGGTGTAGACCAATCGAATTCGGCCCAGATTATGGAAAGCCCGATACCTGACGAGCTACGCAGACGGCGGAGGCCGGGAGTACCGTTCAGCGCGGTCTCCAGAGGGATTGTGACGAGGGTTTCCACCTCCTGGGGAGCCATACCGTGGGCCTCGGTGATGACCGTCACCGTGGGTGCTGTGATGTCGGGCAGCACATCCACCGGCATCCGGGTAGTTTCGTAGAACCCGTAAGCTGTAACAAGGATCGCAGCGGCCAATACGGCTACGCGATTCAAGAGGGCCCAGCGTATCAGTCGATCCCACATATCTTCCTTAGTGCTGGTGTGACTGGAGCGAGCCGGTCAAAGAGGTGACGTAAAGGTCGAATCCGCCCATGGTTACCGCCCACTCACCACTCCGCAGGCCTGAGCGAATTGCGACGAGGTCTCCGAAGCTTTGCCCCGGGGTGACTCGACGGCGGGAATATCCTTCCCCAGACAGTGCAACGAACACATGGGGGACGGTGTTTATCTCCACGATGGCGGATCGGCGGACAACCGGGTGAACCTCCGAGGCCTTCAACATGACCTGGACTTCGACGAATTCGCCAATGCGAAAGAGGCTCTCGTTATCGAGGCGGAAGGAGATTGTCGCGGTCAGCCGGTCGGGATCAAAGACCAGGGCATCGGTCACCCGCTGAACGCCGAAGTCGTCGAGGCTGCGGGGCGTCTCATCCCCAGGACGGTGGAGCCACAAGTGGGCAATATCATCGAGGCTATCGAGGTCGAACATCGAAACTTCCACCTGCAACAACACCGTCTCATCTGACACAATGTGAGCCAACGGGGAACCGATGGAGACCTGATGTCCATGGGAAGTGAGAACTTCCGTCACAACTCCGGATAGGGGGGCCTCAATGGGAAGCTCTCTCGCACTTGTCCCCTTCTTCTCTGCTAGCCTCCCTAAGGCGGCTTCGTACGCGGCCAGGGCCTTGTCCACAGCGGCCTGCGCCGCGATCCGGTCCTGCCCCTCCAGCAGGCGAGTGCTGACCAACTGCTCTAGTCGCAACTGCTCGGCCTGCGCACTTTCCTTTTCGATGTTCGCTCGGTCAACCGCGGACTCGGCCTCAGTCAGTCGACGTCCCGGCAAGAGCCCGTCAGCCACCAGTTTCTGCAATCGTGAGCGTTCCTTGCGTGCCCGACGTTCCTCTACCTCCGCTTTCTTCACAAGGCCCTCAGCGGCCAACACTTCCTTCGCCTCGGTCAATCCGCGTCCCGCCAGTTCCAGGACCCGTTTGAGTTCTTCCCTGGTGCTCTCCAGTATGATCAGGGCGATGGAGACATCCTCTTCGAGTTTCGACCAGTGCTCCGCAGGCACCTCCGGGCGAAGTACCGCTAACCGCTGCCCTTTGGTTACACGGGTACCAACCCCGTGTCCCCGAAAAGACTCGCTCCACTCAAAGTAACCCGCGGCTGGCGAGAGAAGAGCTCTACTGCCCTTCGGGTCTGCGGCGATGGTTGCAGAGACGGTGAAGGTCTGGCCCACCTGGCGGGTGGTCACAAGCTCCTGCTTGAACGGAATGTCCCACTGCTGTTCCTTGGTGAAGGAGATGTCCTCGCCTGAGGAATCACCCTCCGCCGGGATGGGAGTAGCAGGGACCTCCTCCGTTGAACGCCAGGTGGCGTGGTCACCATGACCCTGGTAAGCGAGCTCGAGAACATAAGTGCCGGGGTCAGCAGGGGATGGTGCCGGAAACTCAAAGATGCCCCTCCGACTAGGGGCCATTGCCACGGTCTCGGCACGCACTGTGCCAGCGCTCGAGAAGCGGACGGTTAGGGATCCTTCCTGGGCCGGATGATTATCCTCCAGCCGGGTGACGTGAGCGGTATAGGTCGATGGTCTGCCGGCTGCGAGGGGCTCGATTTCTACAAAGAGCTCGTGACCGGAATCGAAGAGCGTCAGTTTCAGATTCCCCTCGCCATGTCCATGACTATGCCCTTCATGATCGTCGTGGCCCTCTTCCTGCCGGTGTGACCCGTGCACGTGTCCCGCGTGCTCGCCCCCAGCCGACGTGGAACTAGAATGGTTGCAGGTGGAGAGAATCAGCAGCGATGCCGCAAGCGTCAAATGGCGTAGTCTCTTCATTCTTCAACTCCGGAGAGAAGGTCGTTGACTTCTTGCTCGGGGAAGATTCCCGCGGCGCAGTAGGTCGCCAGGATTGCCCCACGCGCTTCAAATCGGATTCGCACTCTAGCCAGGGCGCGGGACTCTTCAGATTGCAACATCTCCACCAACTCGCCCAGCACCACAACACCCTCTTTGTAGGCCCGAACTCCATCCTTCCAGATGCCTTCCTCTTTATCCGAGTGAGGGTTGGCGATTTTTCGCAGCAGTTCCACGCGGGCAAGCGCCGCTGCATGTGACGACTTGATCTGGATGCGGATCGACTGCCACCTTCGCATCAAGTCTAGCCGGGCCACAGCCGTTGCCGCCCTGGCCTGAGACTGCTCCTCGTCCCCTTTCTTGAAGAATGGAAGCGCCATCGTCAAGCCGAACTCGTAACCATGCAACGGCTTCTGGCCGGTCTCGAATGCGTCGATACGATAGGCACCGTACGCTCCGAGGTCGGGCATCCAAGACCGTTTGGCCAGCCTCTCTTCTGATTGCCCGGCCCGTTCGACGATCCGGGCAGCAACCATCTCCGGGTGACTGGCCTCGCTACGGGTGAGGAGCTCTTCTACGTTGGTGAGCGTCTCCGGTATCATTGACTTAAGACCTTCGGGGACCGGATTGCCGATCCTGGCTGCGACTTCACTCCTCAGGGAAGAGCGCTCGGCCAGCAATTCTGCGATTCGCTCGCGATAGGTATCTAGTCGCCAGGTGGCGCGGCCGACATCAAATTGACTCTTCTCCATGCCCTTGGCTAGCGCCGTAACCGTCGCCAGGAGCCACTCATACCTCTCTTCGAATTGCTCCAGTACCGAGCGGCGAGCCTCCAAGTGATCAAGTTCGAGTACCTTTTGCCTTAGCGCGCAAGTCCCTCGTAGCAATTGGATGCGCACAGCAACCTTGTGGAGTTCGGAGCGGACTCGTGCGGATTCCTTCCGCAGGTCGTACTTACCGGCAACGTCGAAGGTGAACTCCGCGCCAATGACAGAGGTGCTGAATCCACTCCCCGGCCCGATGCCCTGTTCCTGCCGAACCATGAGCACGGGATTGTCCATGTATGGTGCCACAACAAGATCCGCTTCAGATTGGACTTCTGCCACCACACGTAGTTGGGCCTGGGATGGCTGCGCCAGAAAACTCTCTAATAGAGCCAACTCAGAGGCAGGCTCCTCAGCACTGGCGGACGAGGCGGAGAGAGTGATGAGCAGCGCCATTGCGCATAGCGCGGGGGTGCGGAGCGCGCGAGCAAAGCCCGGGACCCTAAGACGAGCGGCCAGCCCGGATAGGGCCAGGGCTGCAATTGCAGAAAGCCAACGCATCATTTCTTCCTCCGTCGGCGAGGAGTATTGCCGGGGCTACCCGTGGAGTGATTCAGCTCTCGCTTTATATTGCGTCATTAACTTCGGCAAGCTGTTTTGCTGTAGCTTCGCTACCACCGCAGAGGGCACCAGCATGGGGAAGACCATTTCAAGCTCGTAGGTGACGGCAGTGGAATTGGCGTCGATTTCTTCCAGGAGCCAGCGCCCGCGATTCTGCTTCATGAAATCGCCCTTGAGCAGCTTCCAGGTGACCTGCTCTGGGGCATGGTTGGTAAGTTCGAGGGTGTAGGAGATGGCTCGCCCAAGAAGCGATACCGAGTACTTCACGGTCCGCACGTTACCAGACGTACCCAGCAACTCCACCTTGTCCAATTCTGGAATGAACTCCGGCAGTTTCTCGAAGTCCGTGATTATCTCGAAGAACTCGTCCCGGGGGACGTTCACGACCATCTTCTCACTCGCTCTAGCTGAACCCATCTCGCGCTCCTGATTCTACAATTCAGGAGATCACCATACACGACCTATGCTCAGGGTCAATGGGAAGGAAATTGGAAGGGGACGGAGATTGCCACGGACTGCGCTATCCCTCTACGGTCGTTTTGAGCTGGGAGATGAATCATTGCAAAGTGCCTCCCAACTGCTTCCTGATCATTGGAGCCATGGGCAGCATGTACCACGCCATCCGCAGGGTGACATCGCTCTTCACCACCGAGTGTTTGTCATCGATAGCTTCCACCGTCCAGGCGTTTTCCACGTGGCGCATGAATTTGGGGACACCCGAACGCACGACATAGGTCAGGGCCTTAGCGCCCGAATTGAAATGTGTGAGCTCCTCAGTGACCTGACCCGCGGGGAGGGGGCCGGTCGCCTTCAGGTCACAGGTTCGAACAGCTCCCTCACCGAGGGGACGGTCAAGGGAAGAGGCGACAATTGCATCAGCCCAATTACTGACCTCTCCAAACTGCTCCCCAAGGACTCGCCACACTGCTGGGGCGGGGGCATCGATGGTACCGACCGTCTGAATCTTCATGGCGTTCTCCGTTTCCTGGGCGTGGTCGCCGTTATTTTGTCCTAAGTTGGGGCCGTGGTGAGGCGAAATCAAGGGAGAGTAGCGTTGGGTATGGCCTTTCCCGGCAAGATATGACACCGAGGAGTGAGGAAGCGGGGGACGCGGATGATGTCAAGTGATCCGCTCAGTAGCAACATCTGAAACCGGTTTCTGGCCGCGCGTCTTGTTCTCCCCGTTGCCCCCTGAAAGCAGTCTGGGCCGATAGGAGCCAGTTAGAATACGGATTATAACTGCAGTCGCCGGTGAAGCGGCTGCCGCCACGAACGACCCGGTAGTCACCATTGGTCGGCTCCGCGGGACCCAGCGGATTCGGCTCCGTTGCCCACGGCCGGAAGTACGCGTAATTGTCATAGTAGTCCCAAACCCACTCGGACACGTTGCTGGGCATATTGTGGCAGCCCCAGGCACTGACCCCGGACTCCTTCGTCCCCACCGGCTCTGTGGCCGTAGAATCTACATCGAATGCGACATAGTACGGTGAAATGCCGTTGTAGCAGTCGTACCAATTATCTCCCCAGGGGTAGACGCGGCCATCCGCACCGCGTGCGGCTTTCTCCCATTCGGCTTCGCTGCAGAGTCGACCTTTGGCCCACTGGCAATAGTCGTGAGCCTGATTCCAGGTGACCGAGTTCACGGGGTGGTCGTTGCGCTCTTCCTCTCCCCAATTACACCGGGGGTCGTCATCTATGGGGACCGTGCAGATCCCATCGTCGACGCATACCGAGTAGTCCGCGACAGTTACCTCGTATTGATCAATGGAATAGGCATCCAGCCAGACGATGTGCCCGGTGAGTCCAGTACATTCGGAAGCCTTCCACGGATTGCAGCCCATGAAGAATTCGCCCTCCGGGATAGCGCAAATGCTTTCTGTGCAATTGGTGGAGACGCAGTTTCCGTTTTGGCAGGCAGACCAACCGCTACACACAACTCCAGCGGCGCCGCAAACGCCCTGCTTCTTAACGCATTCACCCTCATCGCCCCACTGGCAAGCGCGGCCGGGCGGGCATTCGCACTTGCCGCCACAACCGTCGTCACCGCAAAAAGCACCGGAACACATAGGCCCGGCACCACAACTACGCTGACAACAGGCTCCATCGGCGCATACCCAATCGACGGGGCCGTTGTCTGCCGGGCAGCAGTTGTCTCCGCAGGAGGAATGGAGGCAGTCGCACGAAGCAATTCCAGGCTCCGCCTCTGCGCACCCAGCGTGCTCCGGACACTCCTCACCGTCGCCCCAGAGAAGACAGGTCGTTCCTTCACCAAAAGCCGCGCAGGAGTCAAGGATGCGGCCTCTGCAACGACTATCGCCCGGCATACATTGGTCTGGTACCGGGGAGTAGACGCAACCCTCCGTTGGGACGCACTCGTCAATGGTGCAGGGATTACCGTCGTCACAACCACCGGCGACGCAAAGTTGTCCGCAGCCAACCATCTTGCCGCACTTGCCCGCCCGGCAGAAACTGCCGGCAATGCAGGGGTCTTCGGGCGACTCGCAAGGCATGCCGTTGGCCCAGTACCCGTCGGCGCCGCAACAAACGTCTGCGGGATCGCATAAGGGTTGTCTGGCATAGACAAGCTTGACCTCGAAGAAATCCACCTCGACCCGCGCCGCACTCGCCGAAGCGCCCGTAGAGAACAGCGAAGTGATGTCGAAGACGATGTTTGCGTCGGGTGCTGCCCAGTGATCAATGGAACTAGCCCCGTTATCATCGTCCGCAGCAGTCCAGGACGCTAAATGGTGGAGGGCAAAATCGGGGGACGAAGTCCCAGGCGAGGCATGAAGGAGTAGCCACGGCTCTGCGTTGGCAGTGTGTACGTAGACCTCGTAACCAGCTCTGGCCAAACCATCAAAGTGCCCGCTGCCCATCGTGTGCGACTCTCCGGACGCTCGTCCCGTGATGTCGATTGAGAGCAACTCTTTGGGAGCAGGATCCTGAGTTGTAGGGTGGAGGGTGCCGGCCGCTCCCGCACCCACTGAGAGCATCAGATGGGGGCGGTGATTGGCCGGTCCATATTGCCAGATCTCTGGTTTATAGTAGGTCCCGCTGCTGGCCGTCTTGATTCCATCTCCTCCCAGGGCAAGGGTGGAGTGGATACCCGGATCATAGGCGATGGTGTAATTGCCATCCTTGAGGGCCGAAGGGAGCCACAACTCGTGCCATGTCTCCCCGTCAAACTCTGCCGTACCGTAGTCGCTCAGGAGAACGACTCGGTCTCGAGCTTCGTCGTAAGCGAGGGAGGCCTTGTTGCTAAACGAGATTGGCTCAACGTCCCCAGTTGCCTCGCGCCAGGCCCAGGATGCCCCATCCCAGAACCAGGTGCTCGGTGGTGAACCGAGGACGACCAGCCGCTCTCGCAGTGTGTCGTAGGCGGCCACTTGTGCTGACTTGGGCTGGTAGAGAAGCTGGTGACTATGGAAGTAGGACCCGCATCCTGCGGTGCCAAGGAGAGCAGCGTGCCTGCCGCCCCGGAAAACCGTTGCCTGTTCCGATGCCGGGAACTGAGCCAGAAGGCCGCAACCGGGAGAGCTAATGCCCATCTCCAAGAAGCCATAGTGATCCCAGTCTGAGAACTCCGGCCCCCCGTACAAGCCGTAGGATGCGACTCTCGGAAGAAAGGTGCCGTCGTAGTCGTAACCCTTCGATTCGCATACCATCCGGCTGATGTAGTCGAGGGGATATGAACTCACCACGGTATGGGTCTTAGCGTACGAGCCGAACTCACTCCACTCTCCGTGGGCCAGTAGATACTCGAGTTGCCCAGTGTAATTGAGGCCTGCGAATACGATGCCTTCGTCCACTGCCGAATATGCAGCACTTTGCAAGTTGCCGGACGTGTAGGTAGGGAGATTGGTCTCTATGGAGTACCAATTGCCGCCACTCCACTCTACCACTTCGAGGCAGCTACAACTCGCCGAATTGTGTCGCACCAATACCGGCCTGCCGCGATGGTAGTCATAGACCAGCGGGCCATTGAACGTCTGGGCCGCGGCAATGCCTTCGGTCGCGCTTGGTTCCCATCCGTTGCCGTCAAAGCGGAGCGGTCCGTCGCTCCCCATAACGTGCAATCCTTCCGGGTCGGGTAGCCAGGTCATGGAACTACCCGGTGCCAGGCTCATATCAGCGGTCCAGGCTAGCGACCAGGAAGCCCCGTCCCAAGCCCACAGTTCAGCAGTGTCCCCTCCTTCATCGTCTTCACCGGAGATGTGCTTTCCGAGCACGTAGACCCTGCCGTCTGCGGGGTTGTATGCCATACCCGACAGCGCGTGGAGCTCGTGCGGGGGTCCTCCGGCAGGCTCCTCGCTCCAGGTCGCCCCGTCCCATGACCAGAAGTCGGCAGTGATGCCGCTGTCCCCCTGTCCACCGTAGAGCAGTAGCTTGTCGCGCAGCGGGTCGTAGGCCATTTTGGCCTCCGATCGGGGTGGAGGGCTCTGCTCTGGGTAGAGCTTCTGCCAGGTCAATCCATCCCATGACCACGTCTCCTGAGAATATGGAGCTCCGCCCGGCCCTTGCATTTTGCCACCAAAAAGCAACACGTTCCCGCGGCCGCCGTCCCAAGCCATCACGCTATCCCGACGAGACGATGGCGAGGATGTTGGCGTGAGAAGCGTCCATGATACGCCGTCCCATAGCCAGGTCTGATTACCATACGTCGAATCGTCGCTACCGAAGATCAACACGCCGCCTGCCATGGGGTCAAAACAAGCGGTGCCATTCTTCAGGGAGTGAGACGGAGGTTGGTAAATTCGCACCGACAAATCGCGCCACCCTGCGTTGGCAACTACCTCAGTTGTCAGACCATCACCGCGGATGGCAAGACCGTCCAGGCCAACCTGCGAAAGTCCTTCACTAGAGAGCGTCGAGGGAGGGGGGAACCAATCTTCCTGGAATGTTGCAATGCCTGCGGCCGCGCTGCTATTGGTGTCACTATCGCCCTCACTCTTGCCATGAAAGCCCGCCACCCACTCCACCATTCCTACCTGAGAGGCGGTCGACGAATTGCCGGCACTATCGGTTTGTACCAGGCAGACCGCCTGCACGTCCCCTGGGAGCTTCAGGGCGAATGAACCGTCGTTGCCAGCCACCCCCTTGCCCAGCAGAATGTCAGAGCAGACTGACTCTCCATTCTCGCCAACTGCCTGGTAGATGGTCACTGTCGCCGCCGGCTCAACTGCCTGCTTATATGTCTCTCCATCGCACCACGGGTATGGCTGAGGGACGGTGCCGGGCGTGGCACAACCTCGCACCGCAAAGACCGACCCGGGACCACCATCCTCGGAGCCCCAGGGATGGCGTACCAGACGCACACCACTTTGAGAGGAGAGGGAGAGCCCGCTGGGGATCTGACTGTCAACGAGGAAGGGGATTATCTTGTCCACTTCAAGCGCAGCTTCGTTGCCAGCGAGATCTTCAGTAAGGGCCGTGACCGTGTACTTCCCTTGCACGTCGTCAGCATCCGTCAACCCATCGATCTCAAGACCATAGGAGTAGGTATGCCCTGATGCCTCTTGCGGAACGCCAAACGCGATGACGTTGCCGTTCAACTTTGCCTCAACTTGTGGCGGTGACGCGAGTTCCTCGTCCACGGTGAAGATGAGTTCAACTCCGGTACCGTTGGTAACTGATGAGACTGACTGCAGTAGGGACTCGGATGGCGGCGAGAGGAAGAGATTTGCATTGAGCAACGCCGGAGCTGTGAAGTCGAGGCGCACCTGCGCCTGACCGAGCGCCTCCTCAAAGTAGTCATTGCCAGCGGGATCACGTAGTTGCACCCGAACCGGCCAGTACCCCTCATGAGGCTTGTGGAGGGACTCTAAGACTGGAAGCTGGTAGATGAGCGAGAAGTGTCCCGGTGACTCCTCCATCGCGTCCGTGGCGAGAAAGGGCAGCATGGTGCCGCCCGCCATCAGGTCTACCTTCGGGAAGCCCTCTGCAAAGCCCTCGGGTGCTGAGACAGTGAAAGACGCGACTATAGTGGCTTCGTCACCCGCTACAGGAAGCCCAAGGTCCCCGCCGTAGTAGACCTCTGGAACGGTTGCCACCGTCCCCAGGAGGAGCACCGGTGCGCTGCTGTCCACCATCGCACTACGTTGACAGACGGGTCCGGGCGAGCCATTTAGCGCTTCGTCAACGAGCGTGGCTGCCACTGCTATCTTACCTTCCGGCAGGCCACTTACCGGCTGCTGCCAGGAGAAGGTCAGTCCGTCGGCCGAAGGGATGGGAGGTTGCGAAAAGAGACCGTCGGGGCCTTCGACGACCGAAATCACCGGCGAAAAGGACAAGGGCTCGGAGGCTGTAATGGTGTAGAGCAGGACGGAGTCTTTGTTGGCAAGGGGAGGGGTCAAGATGCAATTAAGAGCGGTTGGCTCGATCAGATCGACATCGACGGCTTGCGCCAGGGTCTCCACCGTCTCGTTGTTCATCAGATCCTGCCATGCAATTGTGATTGGCAACTCCCGATCGATTGGGCCCCAGTGGTCGGGATCGAATTCGTACTCGAATCGGAAGGCTTCTCTACCGGCGCCCGAATCGCTCTCATCGGGGAGCGGCCACACTGCCCCCACAACCACGGGCGGGTCGCCGAGTAGGACCACGGGGCACCCGACCCCGGGACACTCCGGGAGATTGAGTTCTTCGAAGACGAAGTCAAAGGTCAGGAGCTTTCCCCAGTCGTTCAGGCCAAATTCAGGAGGGTCTTTGACAATGGAGTTGGCGTCAAGCAGCTCCGGGGGGTGGCCGTCTTGACGGAACGTAAGGTCATTTCCGTCACCGTCCTCCACTGGCAGTTGAACACTCGGATTCTCAACCGCATCGGTAGCAACCACAGAGAACGTGTAGGTGTCCGTATCATCCACCTCGGCATTGGCAACCGTGGCGGTCCAACTATAGGTGGCGGTTCCCGGTTCTTGTTTGGGACCGAGGAATTCGGCCCCCCCGAGGGAGGCAGATAGGACGCTCAGTACTGGTGGCGTAGAAGTAGAGAGAGGCTCTTGAAAAGAGAGCGAAAGAACGGCACTTTGACCGGCGCCTGCAGCCTCATTGGAGAGCGCCGTGGAGACGAGAAATGGGGGCTGTGAGTCGACCATCACGGTGGCGCTGTAAACTCGGGACTCATAACCCAGGGTATCAATGAAACGGACGTAAACCGTGCGATTACCCGCGGTGCCGTCCGGGAGCTCGGCGAGCAGGTCCCAGCCAGAGATCAGGCAGTCCCGCCATAGTAGTCCATCTGTATTCGTCTCTGTGCACTTCGCTCGATCGTCCGTACCGTCGAATGCGAAGGAGGTCAGACCAGCAGAGAAGGAAGCGTCGTTGGCAAGTACCGCGCCGATGATCGAAGCTGCGAAGATACGTACGGTCGAATTGCGGGCGCTGTCAACGTTTACGATGTCCGGACTTACCCCTGAAAAGACCAACTCCACGGTTGCAATCTGCTGGTCTGAACGGGGCTCGTGCAGCTCGAGCAAGGTCTCGACGTGAGCATCTTGGCCGGGGGCGAGTGAGAAGGGTGCACTGACTCCGTAGTAGAGGATTGGCAAGCCCGCGTTGGGTTCCTCCCGTACCTCGGCTACTACCACCAGATTGTCGCCGTTCGGTACGTCGTCGAGCGAGAGGCTCAGCTTCGAGCCGACCTCGTATTCATGTGGACCGACCGATGCCAGTGCTGAACCGGGCGCTGCCACATCCTCTCTGGCCTCGACCCGCACCCAGAGATAGACGATTCCGGAAGGCTCGTCCCGCCATGCCAGAGATAGAGACAAGCGACCGGGTTCGGGACCGCAGCCTACTGACGCAATCACAAAAAGAAGAAGAACCATCGAACCGGCTGAACTGTCCCTCCGCATCAGACGCCCCCCCACCGCCATCGCAACTACTTGCATCCCGTCTCTGCTATTGTGCCAATTCTAGTCCACGGCTACGAACGGTGCAAGCGTCAGGTAGAGAGCAATCCATGGCTTGCCCATAGGCTCCACCGACATCTGACGAATATGATTCATCCATCGTGGACCAGCGGTCGTTCTGTCGGGCCTGACGCAAAGCGTGTTCGCCACCTTGTCTATACCGGGAGGGGGCATTGGGAGGGTTACAGCAGCTTCTGAAGTCTGGCGGGAAGGGTTTCGGTGCCGCCATCCGCAATCTCAACGATGATCCCTTTGAAGAGGAACGTGACACGTTCGCCTAGCGCGAGGATTTGGGCGATGTCATCAGATGAGGCAGCGAGTTCGAAGTAGGCCTTGGAGTATGGTTTGATGCGGACTGGCGTTCCGCTTGCCCCAGCGACTTTCTCGTCAACCCAGCCGCCCGATTCCCAACGGAAGGTCTTACCGGCAGCCATCCGGACGTTGCCCATGTCCTCGCCGGCAACCTGAGCGTTCTTCATCCGCTTGACCTTGCGCGCGACCTCCACGGCTTTCTCACCGCTCTCCTTCTTCAGTTCGTCCATGTCCGCGATGGCCTCTTCCGGCTGCATGGCGGGAGTGGCTGCTGGCGCACCGCCCAAGCCAGAGCTGGTACGGGTGGCCCCTGGGCCCCCGGACCGGTTTCTATCCCGGGGAGGCCTCATTGGCCGTGGTGGGCGCGGGTCGCGACCGGTGGTGTCTCCGGGTTCGGTAACGAGGTAGCTGGTGTAAGGGGTGACGATGCCGTAGCGAGTGGCGAGCTGAGTTACTTCGTCAACCTGAGCGCGTTGCTCACCGCCGATGCGAATCTGTTCAAGTAGGACGCCGACTTGACGCTTTGCCCACAGTCGGGGGATGAAGTCCTTCTTCACCTTGTTCTCGGGCAACCTGGTTTCGAAGTCGTATTTCTTCTTCTTGCCGCCCAACGTTCCCTCGACACGAATCAGGGTGGCGCCAGCTTTCCGGTAGCGGCCAACGATGACCAACTGCTCGCCGCGAAAGAGGTCGGGAATGTTGCCTGGCAACACCGAAAACACTTTGGCACCGGGCATTGAAAGCGTGATATTGGAGAGCACCGGGTGGCTGATTTTGTCATAGAAGGTCGCCAGGCTGGTCTCAATGTCTTTGTCCGGTGCCAGATAGGTGGGGGAGCCACGATGGTCGCGGGCCAATTGGTCAAGTAGCACGGTGTTCAGGTCAACGCCGACGCCAAAGGGGAAGATGCGGGCCCCGAGTCGATTGGTGAGTTGCACGTTGGCGGCAATCTTCTTGATGTCGGTCTCACCGATGGTCGGTTCGCCGTCCGTTAGGAAGACGACCAGTGTCTCCGGGTCAGTAATGGCAGCAGTACCGATGGTCAGCGCTTCGTCGATGGCCGTGCCTCCGGAAGCCTCCATGTCAGAGACAAACTTGAGAGCCTCCTCCTTGTTCTCCGCATTGGCCTTGCGGGCCGAGTCGAACATCCGCTCGACGTCTGTACTGAAGCGGATGATGTTGAACTTGTCACCATCCTTGAGTCGCTTGATGGCGTAGGTCAGGGCGCTCTTTACGCGGTCCATCTTCTCGCCGTTCATGCTGCCGGAGGTATCCACGACAAATAGCAGCTTCTTATCGGGGATCTCGTCTGCCGTATCCTTTGCGCCCGGAGCGGCCAGGAGCATGAAGAAACCGGGTTCGCCCTCTTTGGCGTAGGAGAGTACGGAGAGCCCGACGTCGTTGTAGTCCACAGAGTAGAAGAGCTTGAGGTCCTCGGCGAATGTGGCACCTTGCTGCTCATATCCCACCACTGCGTCGTTGTCCCCCTTCTTGCGGATAGAGAGCTTGTGGGACGGGGAGTAAATGGATTTCAGTGGGGCTGAAGAGTGCAGCTCGACACTGAAGGTGAAGTCTTTGGCTGTGTTGCAGAAGTTACGTGCGGTCTTCAGGGGGTAGGTGAGCGAGAAGTTGCCGCCCTCCTGGGGCAACGAAGTGGCGAAGCTCAGTTCGATCCTCTGTACTCCGTTGGCCGGCACAGGGAAGACCCTGGCCTGGAACAGGTTCTTGCCGACAAGCTCGAGCAATCCGGGGTCTTTCATGCGGGCGACGATAGTGGTGTAGATGCGTTCGGCCTCTTTCTTTTCGAGCACCTTGCCTTCTACCCATTTGCCGTTCATCTCCATGCGAAACTCGCCGATTGTAGCGCCATCCGGGAGTGGGAAGATGAAGGTGGCTTCCAACTGGCGGCTGGTGTGATTCCGGAAGCCCATCTTGACGTCAGCGTTGGCGACCCCATCAGTGACGTCCATTTCAACCCGGTAGTACTCCATGGCCAGGGCCTCGACACCTCGATCCGTAGGCACCAGCATCGGCTGAGCGGTAGCGATGCCGCAAAGTCCCAGGACCATAGTAGCTGCAATGATTGTGCTTATCTTTCTCATTTCGGTCTCCCTCCTTCCGACGGTGGATTGCCTGTCTATACGAGGCAAGGTCACCAATCTACGTGCGATTAGTCAAGAGGTTCTGGAGGGAATCCCTTTCTCGGCACTGCCGTCACCCAAGGCGACCACGCCCCACCCATGTCTGCCATGCTCGATTGGTTCTACCCACAGTGCGCTCGGAAAGGTGCGCGTAGTTCCGTGGCTTCGTCTGCCATGCCAGGCCACACCGATCGTTGGCATCGGGGGCGAGTAAGGAGCAGGGGGAGGGCGAATACGAAACTTGCAAAGTAGAACGTTATTGCTTATCTTGGCTGAGAATCGTAACGGCCTCGTGAGACGATTCTGAGGGTGCATGATTGCTGACGTTCTGATTGGGGAGAATCGTACCGGTATGCGTGCCAGTGAGTACATCAGGGATTTGGCGGCGAGCGGGTCCTACCACTTCACCACCGCCGACGCGATCAAGGCGATCGGTGGTAGTCCGCCGGCAGTTCGCGCCCAACTGCGCCGACTGAAACTCAAGGAGATGATCGCGGAGCCCATTCGCAGCTTTCATGTCATCGTTCCGCCCGAGTACAGAAGGCTCGGTTGCCCACCGGCGGAATACTTCATCGATCAGCTTATGCGGTTCAAGAGTGAGCCCTACTACGTCTGTCTGCTGAGCGCGGCCGAGCGACATGGTGCGGCCCACCAAAGGCCCCAGGCGACCCAGGTCATGCTGCGCAAGAATCGTCATGCCATTGAGTGTGGGATGGTTCGAGTTGAGTTCATCGCGCGCTGCGACCTCGATAAGATGCCGGTCACCACGGTCAATACACCGCGTGGAGTGTTGCGGTACTCGGCTCCGGAAGTGACTGCGCTGGAGTTGGTAGGCTACCCCAACCACGCCGGCGGACTGAGTAACGTCGCCACTGTCTTGTCCGAGCTTTCCGAGGAGATGTCAGCTGACAAGTTACTCGCCGCTGCAAGGCTCTGCCCCGTTGGCTGGTCGCAGCGCCTGGGCCATCTTCTGGAGCTGGTCGGTCAAGACGAACTCTCCGAGGCTCTCGGACCTTTCGTGCAGAAGAACGCGCTGAGCTACACTCCGCTGCGACGCGCGGCGAGTCTCGCTGGTGGAAAGCGCAATTCGCGCTGGAAACTCATCGTCAACGTTGAAGTGGAGCCAGACGAATGATCCCCAGGGATTACATCACAGCATGGAGAGCGCAGGCGCCATGGCGGCTTGACGCCCAGGTCGAGCAAGATCTCGTAATCAGTCGCGCCATCGTCGATCTCTTCTCAGTTCCGGAGGTGGCGAACAGCTTGGCCTTTCGCGGTGGCACCGCCCTGTACAAGCTCTACGTCACTCCACCGGCCAGATACTCCGAAGACATCGATCTGGTCCAGGTTCGGGCAGAACCCATTGGTGAGACCCTTGATAGGGCGCGTGCCGCACTGGATCCATGGCTCGGGGAGCCCCGTCGTGTCTTCAAGGAGGGGCGCGTCAATCTTGTCTATCGTTTCGAGTCCGAGGACGCACCACCATTGAGACTTCGGCTCAAGGTCGAGATCAACACCCGCGAGCATTTCAACGAGCTCGGCATCAAGCGTGTACCCTTCCATGTAGCGAGCCCCTGGTTCAACGGCACGGCGGACGTGTCGACCTACGCGACCGACGAGCTGCTTTGCACCAAGCTGCGGGCGCTCTATCAAAGGAAGAAGGGGCGTGACCTCTTCGACGTCTGGTATGCCTTGGAACAGGGGCTCATCGATCCAGCGACGCTTCTTACCTGCTTCGACCGCTACATGACCGGGGTCAAGGGCAACGTCACCCGCGCGCAGTTCGAAGCGAACCTGGCCCAGAAGCGGAAGCAACCAGATTTCCGTGACGACGTGAGCCTGCTCCTTCGCCCTGGCCTCTCCTGGGACTTCGATACAGCCATGGATGTGGTCCTCGATAGCCTTGTCGCGAGCATGTCGGGTGGTCCGTGGAAAGGCGATGGAGTCTGACGAGCCGGCGCAGAGCTGCAGGAGTTTGGCGTGGGATCCTGAACCGCAAGGGTTGTAGGATGAAGGTCCACCGCGCCAAGAACGGCAACGTCCGCGGTGGCGGCCTCTGGTATAAGAACGGAGCGCTACGCATCCTTCGCAATCCCCTCTACGCTGGCTATATCCCTTCTCATGGGGAGCTGTTCCAAGGCGAGCACGAGCCCCTGGTCGACCGCGACGTCTGGGAGCGGGTCTAGGGACTGCTGGACAACTGGGTCCACTGTGCTCACCGGGAGGGATACAATCCCGAGTACCTGCTGACCGGGCTGCTGCGCTGCAAATGCGGAGGGGCGATGTCGCCGGCCGGCACGTCGCGGCGAGGAAAGAGTTACCGCTACTACCGTTGCTCGAACCGCGACAAGAAGGGGAGGGAGGCCTGCCCCGCGACCAACCTGCCCGCGCCGGCCATCGAGGATTTCGTGGTGGAGCGCATCCGGGAGGCCGTGGGCACCCCAGGTATGGCTGCCCGCGTGGAATCAGAGTTGGTTGCCCGGGTGGCGACGTTGCGGGAGTCCCTGCAGAAGAACTACCGGAACCTGCTGGACCGCCTGCGGGACCGGGAAGGGCGGTTCCGCCAGATATCAGACGACCTGCGTAGCGCCACCGGCAAGTCCCGGCGGGTGCTCCAGGATCACCTCGAGCACGTGGGGCAGGATCTCAGCGAGACCGAGGAGGCCCTCCGCGCTGCGAAGCGGAAGCTGGTTGCCCTGGAACAGGCCGAGGTCGACGGTCCGTGGGTAGCCTCCATGCTGCGGGACTTCACCGATGTCTGGGACGTCCTTTCCGTCGAGAACCGCCAACGGCTGGTCAAGGCCATCGTCCGCCGTGTGATCATCGACGACCGCGCCGGCACCGGCGAGGTGGAGCTGGTCGACCTGGCCGCAGACCTGCCCGACGACAATTACCCAGCCCCGAGGAGGCCCACCCATGAAGACAACTACTCAACCCACGACCATGGTGTTCAAAGCGCGCTTCCACCGCCGCCGTAGTAATGGCCAGACGGTACTCAAGGAAGGTCCCGCCCCGAAGCCCGGTCCAGGAATCCTCCCAGTCGTACGTCACGGCGACGAGGGCATCGATGTTCATGAAGGTGTCGGCGAAGGCGAGTGCCTTCATGGTGGCGCGGTAATTGGTCTCGGTGCGGCGGCCGCCGATCCACTTCCAGCGGGGAACCCAGACGACGCCGGCTCGGGTGAGATCGTGGACGTGGAACTTGAGGATGTCCTTGTAGACCTCATCGTCGGCCCGGTAGCCCATGATCTCCATGGCGACCTGGTCGTCCGGACGCCAGAAATCGTACTCGAACCCTTCGCCGGTGCGGGGATGCTCGAGGCGGACGTGGTGCTGGAATCCGTGCTCTTCGAGTAGGGGGATGAGTGCGGCCTCGAGGTCCGTGCTGTTCGGGTACGGAGTCTTTGAGCGAGCTGCCGATAACCTAGTCACCTTCAGGCCTGCGCAGAGTTGCAGGAGGTCCTGGAGGGATATTTCGATATCGGGTGGTAGCTTGCCGAAGATGTGCATCGGGTCCTCTCCTCTGGTGCTTTCGTATCTTGGATTCTCCGCCTCTGTCAAACAGCGGGTCGCCTGAGAATCGCTCTTTCTCTGGCAGTTTGGCCGAGAAAGTGGGCCGAAAGGGGGCGAATTGGGGGTGGACGGGGTGGTGATGGTAGGTGGGAGGGCTGGAGGCTGAGAATCGGGTGTTTGCGAAAAGCCTTTGAGATTCAGCAGATATGCGGGTTTCTCTGGGGTGTTAAACACGAAAGCCAGGCGATTTCGCCTGGCCTGGTGTTTGGCTCGGCATTCGATCGCGTAGACCAACCGGGTCTATCGGAGAGCCGTGTTTG
>CAZFVN010000101.1:0-20328 GCA_964522395.1 uncultured Myxococcales bacterium | reverse complement strand
ATTACCGACTTCCGTTTGGCCTCCTGGCGTCCCTTGTCCACAATTTCAAAGCGACCGGATCTCGCCAACAAGCCGCGCAAGTAGTCAACAGCAGCCGCAAGGTCAGCCGCCTCCAGACCAGATTTGTCCTGAATGTCCATGACTGCCAGAATACGTCGCTCTTGTGCAACGAGAGGGGAAAGGGGAACCAGGGCGAGGAGGATGGTCAGGGTGAGTGAATGGAGGCTACGATACATCCTGCTTACTCCGCGGTTGCATAAGTTCCGTGAGCTGAATCTAGCATAAAGGGACTGCCAAACGAAAGGCCGAAGAGGCGATTGAATCACGGCCGGAGCATCATCGGCTAGTCTGCAAGGCCGGGGCAAGACAAGGGCCTTCCATTTGGGAGCCCTACGGCGAGGGAGACCATGATGGTGCTACAATCGTCACGGCTCGAACGCCTGCATCCAAACTACTGTATGGGGAGGGAGAAACCTAGATTCCATTCGTTATACTGCTTGTCCGTAATTGAGAACTCAAAACTGACTTCGGCAGCACCAGGGGCATTTGCTTCCACCAAAATGGTTGACGACCCGCAGAACCAAACGGCTTGCGGTTCAAGCTTGTTTCCGCAGCTACCAGTGTCGTTGCTTGTCACCGAGACGTACGCACTGTCGCTGGACAGCACGAAACTGGGCCCAACGAGGGTGCTTGTCCCTCCATTGCGAAGGAGTACTCTGATCTTCACCTTCTCGCCGGGGTTCAAAAGCCCATCGTCGTTGTCGTCCTCCAGCACCTCCACCATATCAATCTCTGGCTTAGCCGCGGTTGCGAGCAACGGGAGAGAGAATTCGAGAGGCCAACTGTTTGACTGGTCGTCCGTCACGAAGAAAACGAATAGGACGTTCGTCCCGGGAGGGACATTCGGGGCCACCTCGACGCTGGAGGAACCACACCACCATTTGGCCTCAGGTTGCAAGATATTTCCGCAACTCCCCGTGTCGCCGCCGGACACTGTAACATATTCACTATCTGTCGAGAGCACGAAGTCTGGCCTCATGAGGTCACTGGCCCCACCATTTCGGAGCAAGAGCCTGAGCTTCGCCTTCTCCCCGGGGTTCAATACGCCATCGTCATTATCGTCATCCATGACCTCCACCGTTTCAATCTTGGGGTTGGCTGCGGTAGCGAGCAATGGGAGAGAGAATTCAAGTGTCCAACTACTAGACTCGGCGTCAGTGACCAGGAAGGTGAAGTGAACGTTCGTTCCGGGAGGGGCATTCGGGGCCACCTCGACGGTGGATGAGCCGCACAGCCGCTTAGCCTCTGGTTGCAAGACATTTCCGCAGCTTCCCGTATCGCCACCCGTCACGGAAACATATGCGCTATCAGTTGAGAGCACAAAATCGGGCCCAACCAGATCGCCCTCTCCTCCATTTCGGAGTAGGATTTGGATCTTCGCTTTCTCGCCGGGACTGAGGACGCCGTCGCTGTTGCTATCGTCATGCACTTCGATGGACTCGATCACTGGTTTGGGTTCCGTGTCCAGGCATCCACATGGAGCGACCATGAGCCCCAGTATGAGTGACGAAGTAGACAGTGCGATCCCTCTCATTTGTTCCCCCTTCTTTGTACGTACACGGCCAACACTTCCTAATGCAACAAAAACGCTGTGACGTGTCGGGATTGTTGCCCGTAGCCTCTACCCACGACCCACATTGTTAACTTCCCATCAAACGAAGCCACCTCAATACCTGTGGCCAAGCCCGAATCAAGAGTGAACTCAATGCTCCCCTCTAAACTGGCGGAACTTGCATTTACCGCATCGTGTAACTCGACGACATGGACGTAATTACCAGGAGAGCCCGTCACCCCGCAGTGCCTGTAAACGAGGGACCCGTTGGCGGCCAAAAAGTCGCAGTTGCTCGTGATGGAAGATGCCATGAACGTAGCGAAGTTGCTCAACTTGCGTCGTTTGAGAACTGACGATTCCTTGCTCAGAAGGTAGGTCTGGCCGTCAAAGGATATGCCCTCGGCGGAATCGAGAGTCGCAACCTCGACGGCAGGGGCAAACACGCTTAGGCGGAACAATCTTCTATTGTCCATGAGGGCAAGGATTTCTCCATAGGCGTAGGCTAGGTCCACAAGTTCGCCTTCATCCGGCAGTTCAGCAGAGTCAAGAATCTTACCGTCTGCCGGTTCAAGCTTGTAGACGAGATGGTCCCCAATGTCTCCACACCACAACCAAATACCGTCAAATGCGAGTCCCACCGGCTCGTCTCCGGGAGCCGGAATGAAAATAGACATTGCTGCCTGATTCGGAGTCTCGTTACCATCGCAGGGGCAGATGCCGCCGCATCCATCGTCCCCCCCACATTCGTCAACATTCTCATCGCAGGTTGGCGTGCAAGTCGCACTGTCTCCCTTGACACACAATCCGCTCTGACAACTCCACCCGGTCTCGCATGGACGGTTCGTAGCGCAGGGCCACCCCTCGTCCACCAGATCATTAACCTGGCATCCAGCAAATAGGGCCGCGTAGAGCGTCATCGCACCCAGATGATGCCATCTCGCAAGCATCAGAACACACCTCCCAGACCAAACACAGTCCCGGCCCGGGACGGCATGAAGCTGGGAACTACCCTCATAGCCTCTCTCTCATTGTCATCCGGGGTCGCAACTAGGAGAATGGTGACAACGGCAGTCAATCCGCCCGCCATCCATGATCCGATGGCCATGCCTTGCATCAAGTTTGCATCATCTTCAAGGAGGCGGGCTGCGCTTTGCGTCATGCCCTGGGTTCTGCCAGCTGCTAGTTCGTCCAGCTTGGCATCACCCATAGCCCAAAGAACGCCACCGCCACCGGCAAGACCGATGGTACCTGCAAGAGTCACCCAGGGCCAGGCAGACACTGACGATTTGGGACTTGCGGCAACGACGTTTGGGCTATAGGACCACGATCGCTCCAACCCCCGAGAAGTAGAGGGAGACGTAATCTGTCTGAGGCTGAACTGAGCGCGCACGTCAATCGTCTCATCCTCAGAAACGGTTGCCTCGTTTTTCCATTCTTGGCCCTTGTACTTAACTACTACTTGATGGAATCCGATGCCGGTCTTGGCCACTACGGGCGTTACTCCCAGGTCGTACCCATCCACAAAGGCCTGGGCGGCAAGATCGTTGCCATCACTATCGGTGGCGACGATCCGAAGTCCACCTCGACGCGGGACAGCCTCGAGTTCGACGACCTCATTCTCGCCCCGTTCGATCTGGACGTCTTTGCCCCGTAGCAGGAATCGCGGGTCTTTGAGTACAATTCTATGCCCTCCCCGTGCGGCAGGGTAGTTCGCGAGCGGAGTCTTGCCGATTGGCTGCCCGTCCATCTCAACCTGGACTCCCGGTACCGCGCATTGGATTGTCAGCCAGCCAAAATCTGGCTCCAGCTTGAACTCGATTCGCCTGGACTCCGGGGTCACATCGATTTGCCGCGAAACCTTGACGTAGTTCTCGCGGAGCATGGAAACGTGATGGCGACCGCGCACCAGCGTCCGTGAGCAAGGTGTTGATTGGCATTGGACCTGACCGTCAACGACGACAGTGGCTCCGTCCGGCTGACTTTCGAATGCAGTCACGACGCCGACATCGGCGATCGGTTGCCAGGAACTAGCTTCTTCGCCGAAGTTCCGCTCCACAAAAGCCCCTCTTTGCGGGGGGCTCCCGACGGAATCGACATCCGCTCCGGTCAACTGAGAAGAAACGGTGCGGACGGCGCCCACAAGTCCTTTCGCACCACATATGAATTCCGCTACTCCAGAGGACTCGGCTGTCCCTTTCTCAAGGGGAATAAGTTCGCATGTAAAGGTGCAGGTGGTGCCCATCGCACCGATGGTGCATTCCAGGAGAGTGTCCGCAGCCAATTCCCTCCCCAGTTGGATTCGGCACCTCTCATCGTAGCAACTATCTCCAGACTCACGACGAAGCTCTTCAATGACCTCGCGCCGCTTCGCTTCGTGACGACTCTTGTCAACTACGTCAAAGCGGCCAGACTTCAACAGGAGCCCGCGTAGGAAGTCATTTGCAGTACGCACATCCGAGGACTCCAACTTACCTGAATTGTCCTGGATATCCATTACTGCAAGGATGAATCGCTCCTGAGCAGCGGAATGGGATGAAGGTAGCAGTAGAAGAATGGCTGTCAGGATTATTGAAGAAGTGGCTCGATTCATGCCGCCTACTCCGCTGTTGCAGAAGTTCCGTGCGTCGAATCTAGCACAAATCGACTGTCAAGCGAAAGGCTGAAGGGGCGATTGAGAAGTTCCCACATCATAGTTGTCCAGTCTGCAACGTTTGAGGAAGACGTGACCTATTCGGACCAGATCCTGCACCGCCACGAAGACCAGCCGCAGGCCCCGGTCTCGGTGTTTTTCATGGAGCGACTTCCATTTGGGCACCGCTTCCATGAACGGCGGGCACACAGGAGGCATAGAACTCAACAGCAAGCAGTTTCACCACTGGGCGGGAGAGCCAGAAGCGAACATCAAGCCGTCACCCGCAAAAGCGGGTGCGGCCGGGAGCAGGAAGAGGAGCAGTAGCCACTTCGACTTGTGATAGCATCCGATGGAGAGACGCTAGCAGAAATAACCGAGGAAGTCCCTGCTAGCGAACGCAGCGAAACCCGATAGAGCTTCCCCAGTAATCCAACGCCACTCGCCGAATTGACGAAGCGCTCAGGTCCTCCGACCAGGTTGACTGCCAGGAGCCCCCGCATAAGATGCGTTGGCCGTCCTCGAGGGTAGATGTCCATTCAGCGACACTTCCAGACATATCGCAAAGCCCGGTTGCGCTATTGCCGTCGGGCTTTGAGCAAACTGGCCAAGTGCGCTCGGTCCCGCAGCCTTTTTCAGAATCGAACATGATGCACAAGGCGCAACTCGGTTCAAGCCCTCCCCAGGGGTATTCCCGTGTTCCAGCTTCAGACGCCTCCGAGCGCCACTCGCTGTCAGTCGGTAATCTACCTCCAACCCACTCGCAAAATGCTGCCGCTCCTTGCCAGTCCACACAATTAGCCGGATGAGCTTCTCGATTCGGCGATCCGAGGTTGCAGTACTCAAAATCGACGATGGTATTGAAGTGTTTCGAGGAACAGTAACCTGCCTCAATGCAACTCATGAACTGCGTAACCGTTGCCTCTGTACGCATGAATCCTATCCCGGCCGCTTTTGAGTGCACCCAATCTACCGGCGGTGGCCCATTGAACTCCGGAAGTTCACGCCCAGAACGCAAGGCGTCAAGTAGTGCCAGAGCCCTGTTGCGGTAAGGGTTGTCCTCCTGATGCTTGGATAGGAAGAGCTCCACAAAGCCCATCTTGTCCGCGACCGGAAGAGAGTCTTTCGACAGGATAAGCCCAACCTTACTCCAATCCCCGGGCAGCTCTGTGCGCGCTCTGGCAGTAGTCCGTCCATGTTCCTTCTTCTCTTGTTCCAGAGCACGCGCCTTGGCCATCAATTGGTCGTAAGAGGAGGTTGCCTTATTGTGTGACCCGTTCCGGGTAGCAGGAGAAGTTTCGTCCAAACCAACGGCTAATTGACTTGCGACTTTCTTGAGGCCAACGAGCAGCCCGTCGGCGTCGCATTGAAACTCGGCAACACCCGAGGCATCTGCCGTGGCCTTCTCCAATGGGATCAACTCGCAAGTAAGTGTACAGGTAGCTCCTATCGCACCAATGATGCAGACCAGAGCAGTGTCCGCCGCGAGTTCTCGCCCCAATTTCACCCGACACTTGTCGTCATAGCAACCATCGCCAGACTCCAGTTTCAACTCCTCGATAACTGCCCGTCGCTTCTCCTCTTGGCGACTCTTGTCAACTACCTCGAAACGGTCCGCTTTCAACAACAACCCGCGTAGAAAGTCCGTGGAAGTGCGCACATCCGACGACTTCAACTTCCCGGAATTGTCCTGGATATCCATGACTGCCAGAATAGTACGCTCCTGGGCCAAGGGGACCGACAATGGGGCCAGAATGAGGAGTACGGCTAGGCTGGCAGAATGGAGGCTACGATGCACGCCGCTCGCTCCGTTAGCAGAAGGTCCATACGCCGAACGTACCACAGAGGAACTGTCTTGGGAAAGACTCGCAGCCACCTGCCTCTGTCCGCTCCCGTTTGGTCAGGTGATTTGTAACCCATCTTTCGGAGCCAGGAAGATTCTCTCACCAGGACACTGGCAATCCAATGAACGCCCCCAAGCTTGCCCCAAAGACTGGCTGATACCGGGCTGCGCCGCCAACGAGAAACCTCACTCCTCGATCTCCGGAGCTCTTGAATCCCATTCCGAGCCGGATGCCCGTCCCCCAGGAAGTGTTCGAGCCGCCCGGATTCCAAGGCTCAAACGCCTCGCAGTTGGTCTCATACTTGCTCCATGAAGTGCACCGGTCGTTCACGTGAGATACTCCCATCAGCGCTTCTACGTAAAATGAGGGGTTCGAATCTTCTGTAGGTAGCCAGACCGCAACGGACCCACCATATAGCCCAGAGTAAGTACTCGCTGCGTCGACTCCCCCACCATTCGATTCGGGTGCGTCGGGATTGAGCACGAACGCAAGGTCCGCAAAGAGGGCGAACTGAAACCAATTATCCAGGAGAATACCGATCCGAATTGGAAAAAGGCCGGCCGAGTCTGCATGTTGGTCATCGAGCAACGCCTCGAACCCAAGGGCAATTTGCAGCGCGATCTTCAGGCTGACGGCATCTTTGGCGAAATCTTTTTTGCGGTCCACCTGCTTCTTGGAACCCCGACGCCCCCAGAGAGAGCTATCGAGAGGTTCCCCGGATACTCGCCGACCGACTTTCCTATTGGGCGCAGGCCGGGTGCTGATTCGCGCATGAACTTCCGCGGTCTTGTTCTCAGCGACGATTGCCTCCCCCTCCCATCTTCGGCCCAGATACTCGACAACGATTCGATGGGAGCCGACGACAGCCTTGGCCACTACGGGCGTTGCTCCCAGATCGAATCCATCCACAAAGGCCTGGGCGGCAAGATCGTTGCCATCACTATCGGTGGCGACGATCCGAAGTCCACCTCGACGCGGGACAGCCTCGAGTTCGACGACCTCATTCTCGCCCCGTTCGATCTGGACGTCTTTGCCCCGTAGCAGGAATCGCGGGTCTTTGAGTACAATTCTATGCCCTCCCCGTGCGGCAGGGTAGTTCGCGAGCGGAGTCTTGCCGATTGGCTGCCCGTCCATCTCAACCTGGACTCCCGGTACCGCGCATTGGATTGTCAGCCAGCCAAAATCTGGCTCCAGCTTGAACTCGATTCGCCTGGACTCCGGGGTCACATCGATTTGCCGCGAAACCTTGACGTAGTTCTCGCGGAGCATGGAAACGTGATGGCGACCGCGCACCAGCGTCCGTGAGCAAGGTGTTGATTGGCATTGGACCTGACCGTCAACGACGACAGTGGCTCCGTCCGGCTGACTTTCGAATGCAGTCACGACGCCGACATCGGCGATCGGTTGCCAGGAACTAGCTTCTTCGCCGAAGTTCCGCTCCACAAAAGCCCCTCTTTGCGGGGGGCTCCCGACGGAATCGACATCCGCTCCGGTCAACTGAGAAGAAACGGTGCGGACGGCGCCCACAAGTCCTTTCGCACCACATATGAATTCCGCTACTCCAGAGGACTCGGCTGTCCCTTTCTCAAGGGGAATAAGTTCGCATGTAAAGGTGCAGGTGGTGCCCATCGCACCGATGGTGCATTCCAGGAGAGTGTCCGCAGCCAATTCCCTCCCCAGTTGGATTCGGCACCTCTCATCGTAGCAACTATCTCCAGACTCACGACGAAGCTCTTCAATGACCTCGCGCCGCTTCGCTTCGTGACGACTCTTGTCAACTACGTCAAAGCGGCCAGACTTCAACAGGAGCCCGCGTAGGAAGTCATTTGCAGTACGCACATCCGAGGACTCCAACTTACCTGAATTGTCCTGGATATCCATTACTGCCAGAATTGTACGCTCTTGCGCCGCACTGATAGATGAACTAGCGAGAAGAGAGGTAGCCATCAAGAAGGCAAGAAACCTGACTCGAAGCATGTAGTAATCCCCGATCATGAGTTCAGTTAACCGTGGCGTATTGGTTGGAGGGATCTTCGGCCATCCGTTGAACTCGGACATATCAGAAACATCTGGGTCTCCATTACGGAATGTATATTTCCGCGCCACTGGCAAACGTGATGGCGCCAGTTTCCATATCTGCAATATTGAAACCACCAACCACCAGCACGGCCCCCTTGAGCAGGCCGTGTTGGATCACGGTGGCGGTATGCCCGAATCGAGCTTCACGCATGTTCATCTTGGAAGTGTATGTTAGGGCATGGGATTGGGGTTCTTCAAAGAGGAGCACCGTCTTGGTGGGCATACTGTCTGCCCCCAACCCACCGGCGAGCATGATGCGGCCGTTTTCCAGGACCGATACTGTGTGGAAAAGGCGATATGCCTCTTCTACGTTTTCGAGAGCCGTCAGGTCGAGAGCCCCAGGAATCATGCTATAGTTGCTCTCGTTCAAGTTTACGTTGAGCTGGGCCGGTGGCATCTCTGGGGCCGGGAAGTCTACCGCCAACAGTCCATCGTCTGCCATGTTCATGGTGTTGATGCCATCGACGCCACCAAAGGTGTAGAGTTTGGACGGTTCGTCCGAGGTGCTTTCGACGCGGGCTAATTCGGAGAGGTGAGCCTTGGCTAAGCTGGTGGTGTCGGAGAAAGCCAGAAGTCTATTGAACGGGTCTGCATCGGAAGAGAAGACCTCCCCGGGCGGCTCACCTTCGTTGACGCCTCCAAAGACCAGGTACTCATCACAGGGGCTACCCATCTCCCCGCCAACAAGACAGGCGTCAGCGTGGGTGAAACGTGGCGGGAAGTCGTTCGAATTCAGGCTTGCTGCGCAACTCATGTCGGGGTCATCGGCCAGAATATCGGAAGCGGTACAGAGAATGTGTTGATTGAAGGGCGAGACCTTGGCGGCATCCGAGAAGGTCAGACCCCCGGAAACGAGAAGGAAGTCATCGGCCCCCCGCATGACGTAGCCATTGCGGTGGAAGATCAACCGTGTGTGGAGCATTCCCTGCACCACGCTTCCTGAAGTCAGATTCGCGGCAAGAATATTGCGAGAGAAATTGGTGCATTCGCCATCAGGGCAATTGCTCGTGAACACATGGGGAATCTGCCAGCGCATCGTAACGTTATCACTCACTTCATAGCCCAGCATCAATTCAGTGACGCCGCCGGTAACAACCAGGCGGTCGCCTCCTATCAACAGTGAGCGGTGGAGGCCAACACGCTGGTCCCCGTAGTTCTCTTCCACGGTTGGGATTTCGAAGAGTCCGGTGTATGGGTTGAACACTTCGAAGAACGGGTCTCTGGCAAAGAACGTATCGTCGCTTGCCCGTCGCCGATTGAAGCCGCCAGCAATCATGAGTCTGCCGTCGCCGGCGACATGCGCCGTGTGGAATGCCCGAGGACGCGAAGGAGTAAATGGAAAGAGCCCTTCAAACGTGCAATAGCCAAGCTCCTGATTGCAAAGAGTGGCCTTGTGGACGCTGGCACAGTCGCTGTCGGACGAGCACGACTGCTTGTTTGCTTCGACCATCAGGTCGCCTGGCGGCTCTGGTAAAGCGTTGAATGAGCCGACTTCGTAGAGGGGAATATACACCGGTGTTTTTACGGCGCAGACCCCGGACGAACTAGCACACTGGGCAAGTGGATGCACGGCGGCCTGGCAGTCGGCGTGGTCAGCGCAAGAAACCTCTTTGGCCATCTTCTGCAGGCTGGATTCCTCCTCAATGCTTATGCCGCCACGGATGCCAACTGCAGCGCGGTCGATGCACGCGCCATCAGAGAATCCTTCGTAGAAGACGAATCGGTCCGAACCGGCTTCGAGATCCTGGATCTGGACGTCGGTTCCCGAAGCCTCAACGCAGCCATGGATTTTCAAGCTGTCGAAGAGCGGCTCTTCGTCCTCGGAGTATGGTGTACTGGAATAAACCCGCAGCCGAAAGGAGTTCACTTTCTGGAAATCCAGCGCCCAGTGACTCGTGTCGAGATTCAGCGAGAGGGTGCCGTTTTGGCTGAAGGTGTCAAGCCCTTCTGGGGCCAGGCCGTCACTGTCGG
The DNA here is from genome assembly GCA_964522395.1 of uncultured Myxococcales bacterium. Classification (GTDB taxonomy): domain Bacteria; phylum Myxococcota_A; class UBA9042; order CAIXZC01; family CAIXZC01; genus CALGBT01. The sequence continues at coordinate 10,193 of CAZFVN010000101.1, read as the reverse complement.
CGCATGTGCACAGAAGGCTCCCCATCAGCAACGCCGCTAAAGGCACGGACTTCATCAGATGTTTGGCTATCACTTGCCGTCTCCCTACTCGTAGAATATGAAATCTGAATGTGCAGCGGCAGAGTTTACGGTGAATTTTACGGTGCCTTTGGGAGCGGATTCAGCCCCAGAATCACCCATCATGAGATAGAGGCCGGTGCCTGCTCCGGCAGCCACTACTCCCACCGTGGTCCAAAACCACCAGCGTCCGTAGAAAGGAGTGCGGCCGCGTCCGTCATCTTCAACGGCTGGCGGAGGAATGATGGGCTCGAAGGTCGGTTCATTCCCAACATACGGCTCTGACACCACAGTCGGCGATACAGAAGTTGTCACATCGTCAATGTCCGTACGATGGTGGCCCGAATCACTCCCGATCACTATGCTCACGCCGAGGATGGCCACAAGCTCCTCGACTTCTGCCTCCTTCACTACGACTGTCTTGTCCCAGGTGTTCTCGCTAAGAGTGACCGTGACCTGGTGTTCTCCCACGAGCAGTCTGGCTGCGTAAGGGGTTTTACCCACATTCCGACCGTCAAGAAGGACGTTCGCCCTGATATCATTTCCATCGTTGTCTTGCGCGTGGATTCGGAGGCCTCCCTCCCGGCGGGCCAGTTCAACAGTGATCTCCTCGTGTTCGCCGCGCTTGATCGCGAAATCCATACCCTTATCGAAATAGCGTGGGTCCGAAACCAATACTCGGTGCGGCCCGGAGGTGATTCTTCGACGCGTTACCGGCGAGGTCCCCCACGGTTTGCCGTCCAACGTCACGGATAACGCCGGAGGATCCGACACCACTGACAGCCACCCGAAGTCTGGCGTCAGTTTTCGTTTTACGCCCCGGGTCTTAGCGTCCACAATCACGCTCTCTCGGACCGGCAGGTAGCTCTCCATCTGAAATTCCACTTTGTGCGAACCGTGCGCCACCAGTTTGGAGCAGGGTGTTGCCATGCAGAGAAGCTTGCCGTCGAGCAATACTACCGCAGCTTTCGGCTCCGTTTCGAAGGCGACGATTGTCCCTCTGGATTCCTCCATACTCCAGAGTTCCTCCTTCTCGCCCACCTCGCGCTCCGTAACGATCGCGAGGGCCCTGCCTCCCGGCACTTCAACCTCGGCCCTCAGGTTGTTCACCAACTCAGCCACTACCTCCGCTACGGATAGTTCTGGGCGTTGCTCGTTCCAAAAGACCCCGGCGCTGGCATTGAGGCAGCCGCTCTCTGCGCTGAAGACCTGAACCAGCAACCGTTTCCCGCTGCCAGCCTGGACCAATGATGCCTTGAGTAGCGAGTTTGCGGCCAGTCGCTCCCCCAGTCTGCAGGCAGACCGGTCGGTGAATTCAAGGTCGTGGGAGGTGCGCCTAATCTCTGCCAGCGCTTCTTCCTCGTCCGCTCCGGCCACCACATCCACCTTGCCTGAGCGTGCCAGTTCGCTGCGCAGCAGTTCGCGGGTGCCCTCTTCCATCTTTCGGTCAAGCGTTACACGGGGAAGTCGTGTCAACTCCGCCTTCACAGCCTAGGCCACTTCGTTGATGTGTCCTTTGCGGACCAACAGTGGTCCCCGCCACGACCAGAGAAAGGCTGCCGGAAGGCGGTCCCCTACTGCCCAGGCCTCGGCCAACCGTCCCTCTGCATCGCAAACGACATCGTCAGGATTCCAACCTGGGTTGATACATGCCCCGTCGGGATCCTGCACGGACACCACCACCAATCTTAGGCCCTGGTCCCGGTACTTCTCATGCAGTGCCTTCCACTGTGGCACAGCTTTCTTGCACGGCCCGCACCAGGAAGCGTAGAACTCCACGGCCACCAGCTTCACTCCTGGGCGAGATAACCAATCTTTGATGTCGAGCTCCTCACCGGCAACGACCGGTCTGGCAGCCATGAAGAATAATAGGAGTAAGAGCCATCTCGCCATGCATTGACCTCCGTGGCTGTGGATACTATCAAATCCGTCCGTTGCAGGAAAGGGCGCCATGGATGTTGAACGGTTCCTTGCAGGAGCGAGGGTATCTACTGGACCCTGTTGCGCAGAATCCAACGCATGATTCTGTCTAGGAATCCGTCCTCTGCTGACTGTCTCCGGCCGACTCAGTGTCACGCGTGGCGTCACAGTGACGCGTCTAGTAGCGTCTTGAGTTTGACGGACAACTCTTCGTGCTTGACATCGGGCGCGGTGGCAGCTTCCGTCGGCGATTCGCTCGTCCATTCTGCCGCCAGGTGAAGCTTGACACCCGCGGTTGGCATGCAGACGAGTGCATAGGCCCCACCGCGAGCATGATCTCTCCACCAAGCGATCATTCTGGCGCCCTGTACCCAGGCCTCAGAGGATTGGACGCGCTCTTCCATAGTAGCTCTGGAGCCCTTTCCGCGAACCTGAGCGAGAACACCAGTAACCCGGTCGCCCAGTGTGCGCGCCAGGCCGCCCATCGCATCGCGTATGCTGCCCTCCAGCAGATTCCCCGTGTATGCGCTGCCGTGAGCGTAACCGACGGCTGTCAAGGCCCCCGTGGTGTTGGGGGGAGAGTCCACCCAGACGGGGGGCCGGTTAGTCGCAACGTCAGGAGGCTGGGAGATTCGCTCCATGGCGAGGCACGGGTCTGTCGCTTCCTCAACTGGCATCCCGACTAGACAGTATCCTTCGCCGGTGGCGGGGTCTCGCCAGGTGGCCAATTGGGAGGATTTCGCAGCGGCAAAGCCGTTACCTGGCTCTGGCGCGACCACTACCGTTTCCGAGCGATCCCAGTGGCCCGACTCCCAGGCCTTCACTTCGCTTATCGATATGACATGCGCAGAGAACGAGCGTTCAAGGAGAACGCCGGCGGCAATGCAGGCATCGTCCAGCGTCGTTTCCAAGGTTGGCCGAGCGGCGACAATGCCGATTGCGGTGAGTCTACCAGCCTCAACAGTAGGGTACGAGACCCACGCCGGAGGGGCTGCAACCGAATGGTAGGTTGGGGCCGACGAGCATGCGAGAAAGAGAAGGGCCGCAATCACAGGAGCGGAGCGTTCCACCAAATCAGATTACTCCCCGAATTCCTTCTCAAGCAGTTCATTAAATTTGGATGAGAGCTCTTCGTGTTTGGCCTCAGCATTGGCAAGGAGCTTCTTCGCGGCTGCTTTGGCCTGGTCGTTGGCCGCGGCCATCAGCGCTTCCTTCTCGATGGTCACCAGGGCATAGTACCCGCCGTTGCAGCAGTCTTCCCAGTACTGGGAAACGCGCGAACCCGAAAGATACTGCTTATGCAGCGTGCGCGTGATTCCTTCAGCGTAGTTATGTCCGGTAATTTCGCCTTCCGCTCCGGTAACCTGCTGCAAGCTCTGCTCAAGAAGTCCGGCAACCTTCGCCGAGATCTCCCGGGCAATCTTATGGCGGGCATCATCTTCTGCAAGCGTCCGTGCGGTGCCGGGGTCAATACCCTTCTTGTAACCAACACCTCCAAGAACGGGGGGCATGTCCACCCAGGCTGGTTTCGGGCAAGCGACGCGGCAATCGGTGACGCCCGCACTGCAAGCTGTTAGTGCCAGGGTTCCCACAATCATCAGACCAAGCATCATTCTAAATCGATTCATGACTTCCTCCTTCAGAGTAACGATCACTTTGCCCCGTCCACGGAGGCGTGTCAACGATGGATTGCAATCCATGTGCCATAGTTGGTTTCGCCTGGATTCTCCCGGTGCCTCTCTGATACCGCGAGTGTTACTAATTCGATGAATACCTATGCTGCAAACAGGACCCCGAACTTCCATGACGCAGGGGGGGCAGCCGACCCCATGAAACTCGGGGATAGGTCAGGCAACAAAGGACTTCCTGCTCTGCATAGGTTTTGATAGTATCCGTACGCGGAGGCTTTTGCATGACAAAATGGCTGTTGGTGTTGGTGGTTCTCGCTCTGTTCCTACCGGTTTCTGCCCGGGCCGGGGAGGGCTTGGATGTGCACCGGATCCTATCCCAGGCCGGGGTGAAATTGCTGGCCGTGGAGTTCTACTCGGCGTACTGCAAGCCGTGCATGAAGGCCGTGCCCAAATGGCGCAAACTGCACGAGAAATACCACAACAAGGGGTTGTGGCTGGTGGTCATTTCCGCCGACCCTGGCACTTGCCCGCAGCCTGACTGGAGTCCCGACGACGTGGTGTGCGACGAATTCGGACTCATCCAGAACGGCTGGAAAGTCAACACGCTGCCCCAAGCGTTTCTGTGGGACTGGCAGGGGCAGATGGTGGTCAGCGGCGGCACGGTGGAAGACGTGGGACGGGCGGTTGAAAAGTTCTACGAATCCGAGTTGCGCATTGCCGTCAACCCGCCCGAGGACGGCAATGAAACCCCGCTGCCCAATGCGGCTGCCGTGCTGACGTCCGTTCGAGGCGAACTGTCCCGGATGGCCAAATTCGAACTTGTCGCGACGGAGGAAGAAAGCGAGAAGCTCCGGGTGGCCCGGAAGGCCAGTTTCGAACTGGACAGGTCCGACAAGACCCGCTGCAAGATGGGCGAGGAGGTATCGGCCAATTCTTTGCTGAATGTGAAGCTGGTTGAGACCCCCAAAGGGCAACAGCTTATCCTGGAGTTGCTGTCGGTGGAGCGGGGGTGTGTTACCGCATTTTCCAAGTCCACGGTGGTGGGCGGTGATGTTGACCGTGCGGTGATGGACGCTGTGCGCAAGCTGGTGAACCGCTTGGTTCGTTTCCAGGACCCCAAAGGTGTCAAACGCCTGCAGGCAGACCGTGAGGAAGGGGAGAAGGGAGCGAAGATTGCGCTTTCCGTGGAGCCCCGGGATGCCCGCTGGGAGATGGACAGCGGCCGGGGTGGCTCGGGTGCGCTGGAGGCCTCCAAGAACGTCACCGTGATTCAGTTGTCGCCGGGAAAACACGTGCTGGATATGTTCCGGGACGGCTATCTTCCGTCATCAGTCGAGCTATATGTTGAGGAGGGGGAGCTCAAAACCGTGCAGCAGACCCTGTCGCCCCGTGTGGAGCGGGGCGGCGGCACAGGGGTGGGTCTGCTCAACGTGACATCTTCGCCCGAAGAGGGCGCCAAGGTCTTTCTCGATGGCAAGGATACTGGAAGAACCACGCCGGTCACCCTTGAGGACGTCCTGGAAGGTGAGCATGCAGTGGTGCTCAAGCGTCGTTTCTACAAGGACAAGGTTGTACGGGTGCTGGTCCCGGCCGACGACATTGGCAAGGCCAATGTAACCATGGAGCCCAACTTCGGCGCGGTCCGCATCGATTCCAAACCCGCCGGTGCCGACATCTACATTGATGACGTGCGAGAGGGCAAGACCCCCTATTCCAAACAGCGCATGGAGAGCAAAGCGTACAAGGTCAAGCTGAGCTTCGCGTTGCACCACGACTTGGAAGCCACCCTCTTTGTCCAGGCCGGAGAGGACATCAAGGAGACGTTTTCGTTGCCGCCGGCCTTCGGCACTCTGGAGATTCGTGCCAGCGGTGCCGGGGACGAGTTGACCGGTGCGAAGGTAACCCTGGACATGGAGTCCAAAGGGCAGACTCCGACGAAGCTGGAAAAGGTGCGCTCCGGGCGCTATATGGTCAAAGTGACCTACCCCATGTTCCGGGATTTCTCGGAAGAAGTTGAGGTGCAAGATGGCCAGACCGTCATCGTGGACGCTGAACTGGACGCCAACTTCGGCATCATCTCAGTCACGGCCACCCCATCCGACAGCGACATATTTATCGATGGCGAAAGAACCGGAGCCGGCCGCGTGAAGACCAACGTGGCCGTTGGTGAGCACACCATCAAGGTAACTAACAAGGACCGGACCTTCCGGCCGGTGGCGAAGAAGGTCGCTGTGGCGCTGAAGGAGCGTATCACTCAGGAGATAATCCTGTCTCAGATGGTCGGTTCCCTCATGGTCTTTTCTGAGCCGGCCGGTGGTGAGCTTTCGGTTGATGGTCGCAATGTGGGGACGCTGCCCCAGAAACTCAAGAACCTCGTGGTCGGCCCCCACAAGTTGCGGGTGGAGAAGAAGGGTTTTACCCCAGCCGAGAGTGTGGTCATGGTCACCGACGACGAATTGAAGAAGGTGAAGATTACGTTGATGCGAAGAGCCGTTGTTGCAGTCACCTGCGAGCCAGGCGAGGGAGTTATCGAGTTGGATGGCAACGAGGTGGGCCGCAAGAAGGCAGAAGTGAGCGGCCTGGCCGATGGCACACACACACTGACCTGTCAAACGCCCGGTTATGTGACCGCAACGCGGACGTTTGCCGCCAGCGCCGGCCAGCGTTACAACTTCGAGTTGCGGCTGGACACCCCGGCCCTCTTGCGAGCCCGAGTTGAAAACCGGCGCAGTTCCCACAAGCTGTGGGGCTGGGTCGGCGTATTGGGCGGGGCGGCTTTGGGCGGTGCGGCCATCTGGGCCGGCGCCAGCTATTCGTCGCTGTCCGACGACTACGCCAGCAAAGATAGCACCTTGCAGACCTCCTGGGGTGCTGACGCTAAAATCCTTTCCAGCGAAATGCGTGACCTGCAAACCGACATCCGCACCCGCTCCATCCTGGGCTGGAGCTTTGCCGGCGCCGGCGTGGCCGCAATTGCTTTGGGCATCTACCAGTTCGCAACCTCGCCGGGAAAGCCGACCGGTTATCAGATTGCTCCGATGTGGATGCCCAACGGTGGTGGTGTAACGGTTGGGTTGGGATGGTGAAGATGCTGAGTCTAACCAGAATATCGGTTATGTTGTATGCACTGGTGACCTCTTGCGCACCGGACGAACCGCAACACCCCTGCGACCCGGAAAGCGGGTTGTACAATGGCTGCAAGAAGGTCGCAGTCGGCGGCGAGTGCACCATCGACCCCGAGTGTGAGGGGGATAACGCTCTATGTGCAGAGGGCACATGTATCTGCATTCCGGCATGCAGCGGCAAGGAGTGCGGCGACGACGAGTGCGGTGGGAGTTGCGCCTGCCAGGCTGGCTTGCACTGCGGGGGCGACCAGCAGTGTTTCGATCCATGCGCGGGAAAGGAATGTGGTGATGGTGGGTATGGCGAAAGTTGCGGGTCGTGTGAGGCGGGGGAGGTTTGCACCGACTATTACTTATGCGAGTATCCGGAAACGTGGACCGATCCGACCTCTGGCCATACCTGGCAGGTCACGCCCACGGGCGGAACAATGGCCTGGTCCGATGCGAAGTCGCATTGCGCCGGTCTCTCACTGGATGGCAGCGGCTGGCATCTGCCGAACATCGGTGAGTTGCGGTCCCTGATTCGCGGTTGCCCGGCCACCGAACTGGGCAGTGAGATATGCAAGCTGGAAGAGGGCGGCTGCTTGGATTCGACTTGCAACGACGGGGATTTGTGCGAGTATTGTCCCGGCAATGACGGTCCTGCAGGTGGTTGTTACTGGCCTGATGAAATGCAAGGAGAATGCTTTTGGTACTGGTCGTCGTCGCCCGTCGAGGACGGCGACATCGGCGCGTGGGGCGTCCACTTCGTCAACGGCAGCGTCCACCACTACGGCGTCTACTCCGGCGGACACGTTCGTTGTGTCCGGGATGCGCCGTAAAACGGCAGAGAGTTGGGAATGAAAGAGTCCTACGATGAAGGTTTAGCGAACCACATCGGCCCCGAGATAGCATGGTTGTCGGCAACGGCAGGCTTGAAGCGTTGACAGGGGTACGTGCAGGCTGGGTATTGAGCCTCGAAAACAACGATTGCTCCCGGGAGCCGACGTGTTTCGGACACACGGAAGGCAACAGCATGAACACCGCAAGCGCGAGGTGCACATGCTCCCGGCGGGGTCAGAGACCCCATGCATGCACGGAAACTCTCTGCGCGGGATGCGGGAGATCCCCTGCCTGGCCTTGGAGCGACTGCACCGAGGTCCGCATGGAAAACCCAAACGGGGTACAGCCATGAAGTACGGGGAGGGGAAGTCGGACAGCCCCATAGTACCTGGGAAGTGCTCGAACAAGACTGGCACAGGTCCTGCTGGTGACGTCAGCTATGAGACGGAGACGTCGAAGGCTGCTGGAGCGGATCGGGACCAAAAGCCAGAGGCGGAGAGCATGGAGGGAAGGGGGCTGGCTAAGGGGAACTCGGACGGGCAAAGCAGGGACCGCACACAGCGGCGGGCCTCCCTGAAACAGGCGCTCGACCGAGTACGGCAGGCAGCAAGGAGGTACAAAGATGGACAGATGACAGCACTATGGCACCACGTGTGCGACGTCGAACGGCTGTGCAAGGCTTACGGGGAGTTGAAACCGAAAGCTGCGGCAGGAGTCGACGGGGTCACGTGGCATCGGTACGGAAAGGCCTTGGAGGGCAACCTCCAGGACTTATCCGACCGGCTGAGGCGAGGAGCATACAGGGCGAAACCTGTGGGACGGGCCTATGTGCCCAAAGGGGATGGTAGCCAGCGTCCCATCGGTATCCCGACACTGGAGGACAAGATCGTCCAGCGGGCAACGGTGGAGGTGCTAAACGCCGTCTACGAGCAGGATTTCCTTGGCTTCTCGTACGGCTTCCGGCCTGGACGTAACCAGCACCAAGCGCTGGATGCTGTCTGGGTTGGAATAGTGGTGAAGAAAGTCAGCTGGGTGCTCGATGGGGACATCCGTGGGTTTTTCGATGCTATCGACCACGATTGGATGATCCGTATGCTCGAACACCGAATCGGGGACAAACGGGTCGTACGTCACGTGATGAAGTGGCTCAAAACTGGCGTAATGGAAGACGGGAACCTGCATCAGATGTCCATGACGGCGATTCCGGGTCGGCCCGGGTCAGTGGCGCGGCCGGACGCATTTTTGCGGAGGACGCTCCCCCTAGTTACCACATATTGCCAACTCACATGTGACTGGTTTGTCCCCCCAACGGTACCTGTCAATGTTTACGATCTCTCACCAATCCTTACATCTGATTCGTAAGCCATTATCGTACGATTCACTTCCGTGAGGACATTTCGAGCATACATTTGATAGTACGCAATCCACCCAATAACTGTTTCCAGAGAATCCTTCAATCTGTCCCGCACACTGATCTCCTGCGGCAAGTGAGCACAGCCCCTCTTCGCATGACAGTGCGAGGAATTGACACGGATAAGTCGGAGGAGTGGAGAACATGCCCCCGTTGGCCAAGGAAGGGCAGCTACACCCCGCGGACTCGGCCAAACCGCAATTGTCTCCCCATTGAAAGGTCTGACACTCCTCGTCATAGCCAGGGCTGCATTCTGGCTCCCCAGCGGTGGACTCGTTGCAGAAGGCCAATGGGTAGTAGAGATCACCGATTTCCGGAGGACAATCATCGTTGATATTGTAGACGTGGTCGAACGTAATGGTGCATCCATCACAACAATAGCCCGTGATGCAGTTACAGCATTCGCCGGTCTTGCACCATGACGAGGTCGTTTCAGTGTTTTCGTCGTCGCACGGCAAATCTTCATTAACAGCATGGCATCCGTCGCAGCACTCGTCCTTTTCGAAACAGGTGCACGGATCGCCGACGCACTGGTCTTCAAGGCAATCCTGGCCCATGAGGCAGGTTCCGCAGTTGCCGCCGCATCCGTTCTCACCGCATTCCTTGCCTATGCAGGCAGGTTGGCATACGCAATCCCCGGAGACGCACGCATCTTGCCCCCCACAGCCCCCACAAGTGCCTTCACAGCCGTCGTCACCACACTCCACTCCGTTGCAATCTGGCTCACAGTCGCAACTGAAACTGTCGGCAACGCAAAATGAGTTTGCGAACTCCAAGCACTCGCCACAACCTCCGCCACACCCATCATCACCGCAGTCCTTGTCGGTACAATCCGGCGTGCAGCACTGCCCCTGGTCGCAGACCTGGTCCGCTGGGCAGCATTCCTCACTGCAGGAATCAAAGAGGCAAGTACACTGACCATCGGTACATCCCGCCAGGTCTTCGCACTCCCCACATTGCCCATCACAACCGTCGATTCCACACTCCTTCCCGGTGCAGTCAGGTTGGCAGACACAGTTCCCGTCAACACAGATCTCAAGGAAGTAGCCGCACTCACCACAAGAACCACCACAGCCATCTCCTCCGCATTTGATATTAGCGCAATCGGGAACACAACACTCGCCATCAACGCAGATTGCATCAGGTGAGGAACAGCAGTTACTGGCGAATCCACAATGTCGTTGTTTACCATCTCTTACCAAGTTCCAGGGCGAGTATTCAGGACAGGTT
>CAZFVN010000100.1:0-20392 GCA_964522395.1 uncultured Myxococcales bacterium | reverse complement strand
GCTTTCCCACGGGAAAGCGCTCCACATCTTGCCACCCGAGCTGATGTTGATGGGGTACTCGCCACCCGATCACATGCTCGGCAACCCCATCCAAGCAATACTCGCATGGTCACCCAAATAGGCCTTTCCCGTGGGAAAGGTGGCCTGCGGAGCAGGTCGGATAGGGCTCTAGAGCAATAGGCCGAGTCGTTCGCGTGCGAGAGAAAATGCCTGCGTAGCAGGTCGGATAGGGGACTCGAGAGATGGGCCGTGTCTTTGCTGCGCCAAACGAGTTACCCCAACATCACCCACAAAAACAACCCCGAAGCGACCAGCATAGCCGCGGCACCAGCCCACGCCCCGGCGAGGCGGATGGGGGTGGGGCGTAGCGGCCCCGCGGGAATGAAGCGGGAGGCGCAGTAGACGTTCAGTGCGTAGTAAAACGGAGCAACGAGGAACCCAAGCACTGCTGCTGTCTTCGTCAGTAGCACCGGTTTCGGGAAGAGAATGAGAATGGGGATCACTGCCAACCAGACCACCGTGAGAAGAGCCCAGTAGGGGGCGGTCCACGGTCCTTTGTCCCGGCGGGAAGGCAAGAGCAAACGCAGTGCCTCCGCCAGCGATCGCGGAAAGCCATCCATGACAATATAGCAAGTAGAGAACATGGCGCAAAAGGCCGCCACCATGAACATTGGAAAAGCCCAAGGACCAAGAATGTCCAGATAGACATCCGCAATGGCCGCGGCCACATGGGCTCCGTCTGGCGGTTTACCTTCTGCAGAGAGATAGGTACCCAACAGACAGAAGATCACCCCGAGCCCGATGCTGATACCATATCCAACTCGCAGGTCCATCGATGCTTTGCGGGTGTAGAATGCCGGATCCACCTCCTCGCCATCGGGGGCAGACTCGGCCCATCGACCTCTCTTTTCCAGCGCCCACATAGAATGCCAGATGCTCACATCAATTCCCGTAGGCATCCAGCCTAGGAGCGCGGCTGCGAGGACCAGACTGCCGGCCGGTAAGACGGGCATTACCAGATGGATGTAGCTTGAGGCCGGGGCCGGTTTCAGCAAGAAGGCCACCACCGTGAGCACCACCAGGAGCGTCATCATGATACGGTTGATAAGGTCCATCCCCGGATAGCGCCCAACGGCCAACAGCACAAAGGACGCGGTCGCAATGATGATGCCCCAGAAGGCCAGAGGCGTCAGCCCAAGCTCGATGATCCAGCTCATCCACTCACCGGTGAAACTCACGGCTAGTACCGAAGCCGCAATACTCACCACGGCCACCGCTACACCGATACCCTGGGCAACGGTGAAGAGGGCAAAGAGAACCAGCGGCCAACGAAATGGCCCGGGAACTCTCGCATAGCCTCCCAACAGACTTTCACCAGTGGCCATGGAGTAGCGAGGGCCCAAATCGAAGGCCGGATATTTGATCAGATGAGAGACCAGCACCAGCCACAGCAGGGTAGGGCCATACAACATCCCGGCCCGTGGCCCCAAAACCAAATGGCTCGCCCCAACACTAGTCGCTGCCAACAAGACCCCCGGGCCAAGAGAACTCCAGAAAGAACATAGTTTCGACAGCATCATGAGCAGCCTTTTAGACTATTTAATAAGCGCAGGACTATTCTAGAAAACCGTTTCGAAACTCGCAACAACTTCGGCGGCGACTGGAGCGTGTAGGGATTTCCATTCTGCCACAGTGCTGCGCGACTGTGGCGCATTGCACACCACCGTATCAACTGGCCCGCAGGGCTCCCCGGAAGCAGAGCGATCTGACAATGGCGACGGGAGCGTGAAGGGGCACGCCTCGGGACTCTTTGCCACTGCCAGAGTGCTACGCGACTCTGGCAATTGCGAACCACGAAGTAGGTGACGTCCGAGGGGCTCCCTGGAAGCAGAGCAATCTGAGAGCGAAGGGAGCGTGGAGGAGTACGCCTCGGGACCGACGTGGAGTCGCAGTCCGAGGGGCTCTCCGGAAGCAGAGCGACCGTAGCCTATCTGACTAGTAGTTCGGAACTGGTGTTAGCCTTCCAGCGGCTTGGGCAGGACTTCGGCGAAGAACTCCTCATCCATCAAGGCACCGGCGGCAATAAGCTGACGGTACTTGATAAAGTCGATGACGTCCTTGCCAGTGAGTTTCTTCGTGTTGAACGCAGTGAAGCCCAGGTAGGCCTCGCCATTCATGTTGGCAGAGAGCCAGTGGCGGTTGGCCAACTTCATCTGATCCCAGAAGAATTTCTTCTTGGCACGGATGCCGTCAATGCTCTTGATCAAGCAGCCGGGGAAGAGGTTGGTGAAGCGCCAGATGACCTTGTCGATTTCTTTGTCCAGGAGTTCGAAATCGGTGGGGTTGCTCTTGATAATGGCACGCGCTTCCTTGGCCGCGGCACCGGTTTTGAACTCCCCATATACAATCTCGCCATCGTCGACGTACTTGTCGGTGATGATCAATGGGTTACGCACGAATTCGCCGTCCACTTTCAGGACCGGAGCAACCTTCGTTACCAGACCCTTCATCTTCATGGTGTAAGCGGACCAGAGTTCGCAGGAAACACAGTTGAATAGCGCATCTTCCATGCTCAGGAACCACGGCAGGAAGTCGGTGCTTCCACCGTCGGGAGCGGAGCCGTGCTTCGGTCCGGCCTGGCCGAAAATAGCGAGGTCCGACGTCAGCGTCAGGTCGCAGGCCATGCCGATCTCCTGGCCGCCCGCTACGCGCATGCCGTTGACCCGGCAAAGGGTCGGCTTCTTGCAGTTCAAAATGGCATCAACCATGGCGTTGAAGAGGTCCATGTACTCGCCATATTCATTGGGCCGACGGGAGTAGAACTCCGAGTATTCCTTGGTGTTGCCGCCGGTACAAAATGCCTTGTCGCCGGCCCCCGTAAAGACCGCCGCAACTACACTGCGGTCGCTAGAGGCGGCGGTGAACGCGGCTGCTACTCCCTTGACCATATCGGTTGTGTAGGAGTTGTACTGCCGTGGATTGTTGAGCGTGATAACTGCCGTGTACAACCCATCTACGACTTCCCCTTCCGGGCTCCGCACCGGTACCTTTTCATAGACGCAGCACGGTGCATCATCGTGGGTGCCCCAGAACTGCTCTCCACCAATGGAGTGGTTCTTCAACTCGTTGTCTCGCGGGATCCATTCCAAACCCATAGCTACCCTCCAAGATTAGCTGTCCAAATCTAGGATCGAATAGCCCTATTCAGGGGGGCAAGTCAAGGGTGTTGTGGGCGGAGATTGTCCGGGAAGTGACTAGACGGGAAGTCGTCGTGGCGAAAGCCGCTCTAGACGAGGGTGCCTCTCGTCTAGAAAAGACGGCAGTTGACATTGGCCTCGGAATGCGTAGGTTGGTGAAACCTACTCCGAATAGGCACCAGGACGAAGGGGCGGAAATCAATGGAGTTGCTAACTCAAGAGGGAACTGTGAATTGAATGCACGGGCTTTGTTTGGTCATCTCTATGGGAAGTCTTTTGGCACTCTCATGTGCACCAGAAGGTCGAGAGGCTGTAGTGGGCGTCGAGACTGACAACGCTTCGCTCATCTACGGCAATGACGACCGCATTGAGTATTACGAAGGTAGCGCGGCCCAGCAGACTGCAGCAGAGGCCGTCTTTGTCGTAGTCAATAACTCTGAGTTGAGCTGCGTTGGCGGGACTTGCACCCTGGATACGGTACCATTTACCGATTGGTTCAGCGACGGTCTCTGCTCAGATGAACCCTTCCGTGACCAGCCGACTGTTGGTCACTGCACTGCGTTCCTGGTGGGTGAAGATCGGGTCGCCACCGCGGGTCACTGCCTGGGTAGAAGAGATTGCCCCGACATTTCGTTTGTCCCCCGTTTCCGCATCGAATCGGCTGGCGGCAATTCTCCCACATCCATCCCTGAATCGGAAGTGCTGCGCTGCGGTGCCAAAGTCGTTAGGAAGCTCAAAGGGACCAATGACTACGCGGTTTACACTCTCCAGAATCCAGTCGTGGGAATCACACCGCTCTGCATTCGTCGCTCCGGCGAGGTACCGATGGGCACCGATCTGGTCATCATTGGCCACCCTTACACCATCCCCATGAAGATTGCGGGTGGCGCTGAGGTGAAGGGGATTGCTTCCAATTACTTCGAGGCCAATCTTGATGACTATGGCGGCAACAGCGGCTCCCCCGTTTTTGACGCAGCGACGATGGAAGTCCAGGGTATTCTCGTTCGTGGCAATGAGGATTTCGTCTTTGATAGCAGTGAGGGATGTTGGCGGTCAAACGTTTGCCCCGATAGTGGCTGTCCTGGCTTCGAAGAGGTCAGCCATGCGCGTAAGATAGCTGGTTTCGTCCCCGATGTTCCATGTTTTGTTCCTGCTGCTTGCGTAGATGCATCTGATTGTGACGATGGGGACCCCTGCAATGGCGAAGAGACTTGCGGCACCGGTGGTTGCGAAGCTGGCACGCCCTTGGCTTGCCCCGATGATGGTGACCCCTGCACCACCTCTCTGTGTGACCCTGAACTTGGGTGCATCGAGGGTCCGCCCGTTGATTGTGATGATGGAATCTTCTGCAATGGAGAGGAGACTTGCGGTGCCGGTGGCTGCGAGGCTGGAACGCCTGTTGTCTGCGCCGATGACGGCGATCCCTGCAACGACGAATTCTGTGATTCTGCTGCCGATGCCTGCATCAGCGAAGACAATGGTACCTGTGTCCCCGATGAGGTTGTGGCAGTTTCCCTGGCCAAGTACACCAAGAGCAAATCCAAGTTGGATGTGCGAGCCACCAGCTCCCTGCAGCCCGATGTCGCCCTTACGGTTTTGTTCACGGTAGGAGGCGTTCCCTATTCCTACGGTATGAGCTTCTCCTCCAAGAAGAAACGCTATCAGGTCAAGGTAACCAACATCGGGCGCCCCGACGGCGATGTCGTCACCGTCAACTCAACCGGTGGTGGTTCGGCGACCAAATCTGTAACGGTGAAGTAGTCCCGTCACTCTACATGGCATCGAAGTCGTCGCAAGAGATGTAGCCAGACCCCTGGTAGCAGGCACATTCGCCGTTGGCCCAGCCTCCGTCCTCAATGGCCTCTGGGTCGTCTGTGACATTGATATGGCCAGCCACCCGCAGCCACCCGCCGAAACCAATTGCCTCATCGTCTTTGAAACAGAAGTGAAGCGAACTGAATAGATCGTCAGGTGTCGCGACCGCGACGGGACAGGCCTTGGATGCGTCCCCCTTCTGCTCAACGTCAGAAAGGGTATAGAAGACATTCTGGCCAGGGCCGCTCTTGTTCACAGAGAGCACGGTTTCACCGCTTGCCTTAAGGTCGCTTAGATTTGATTTGCGCATAATGACGCGGGAGAAGAGATACTTCGAGTGCCCCTCCGAAATGAACTCCTGCTGCCCAACTATCTGGATAAAGACCCACTCCACCCCGTTCGCCAGATTCTCCACCGCATAGACCAACTCGGCGGTCTCAATTTCTTCCCCGTGCAGCGTGAAGTCGAAGTCCGGTAAGCCGATGGTCAGGCCCTCCTCAAAGCTACCAATCTTGCCCACGAACGAGAAGACCACCCGTGACGGCTGGTTGGGGGCGAGCAGGCCGTCTGGAACCGGGCAGTCCAGAGTCATCTGGTTGTCGGCGTAGGCATCGGGCAATCCGGTGAACGCTTCCACATATTCCGGGTCGCCCACGAAATCGATGTCGAGCACGTCGTCGACGCAGGAGGTGTCAGGAGGCGAGGTGGGGTCAGCCAGCCAATCCATGACGATTAAAAAGCCGCAATGATCTTCATAGTCCGTATCCACCGGAGATTCCATAAACGCACCGTGGCGTACGGTGGGGAAGATGATGATGTGCTGGTTCGGCCCCGTGAAATTGTCCGGCATTTCACCTAGTTCAGCGTAAGGGGTCATGTAGTCGAGTTTCCCGTGAAGAACCAGAAGTGGGACAGATTCCGGAGCCCATTCGCCCCAATATTCGTCAGTGGGGGAAGTGGGCCATATGTCGATCTGAGAAGCATTGGAATAGGCGAGGTAACGACTGGACAGGAGCTCCTCTTCGTAGGCCGCAATCTCCTCGAGGGTCAGCGAATCATCGGGGAAGAAGACCAGTTCCGACAGCATCAGATGTCGCCCTGCCACCAACGAGTAGTGCTCAGAGGCGAGCACGCTGTTTCGAGGGGCCAGCACAGTGACGGCAAGATTGTAGAGCGTCACCACGTCCTCAGGTGAACAGCGCGCCAATCGGTGGAAGATGGAAGGTATCAAACCTCGGCCAAGCCAGTACCAGAGTCCCAGTTGATTGGTCAGGTACTGAAGCGAGGTGTATTTGATCCCCATGGTCTCCAGGTCAGGGCACAAGTCACCGTCCCTGAAAGCCTGGAAGGCCAGATTGGCCAGTTCCCAGGTGTTGCCGCCGGTGATGCCTAAGCAGGCCTTGTCCCCGTCGCAGAGGTCGAAGATGTCGTGAGTGACATCGTTCTCCACCTGATCGCGGATGTCGTTGCGGAAACCGGTGGGCGGGATCAACGAGTCGAGAATGACTCCGTCGGCCTGGTTGGGGAAGATGCGGGCGTAGCGGTGGGCCCAGAAACTGCCGTACGATACACCGTAGACGAAGACCGACAACTCCTCCTGCCGCAACAACTCCACCGTTATCGCGACATCCCGAGCAGAGTTTGAAGCGGTTATCGCGTCGAGCGGGTGGGTCTGATCTGCATACGCTGCACAGGCCTCCCACTCGTCCTGGGCGATGGCAGTTCCGGCGGGCGAATCTTCGGACTGTTCGTTGGGGCAACTAAGCACCATTGACCCGCCCGTGCCTCGATGATCGAGGGTGATCACTTCGATATCCGGAGCACTCTCTTGCACCTTCGCCATCAACCCGCCCATGGTAGCCGTGCCCGACAACCCGGGCCCACCCTGCAGGATATAGAGTTGTCGCGTGGCAGGTTGCAAAGCCGGCAGCCGCTTTACCCGCACCTGACCCTGCTCGCCGCCGATATCGTCATAGTAGAGAGGTACGCTGATGGAGGTGCACTCCGCCATCCCTTCCCCCTCGTAAGCCTCGTAGAGCGGGCATTCCTCCCAGGCGATTTGCTGCTCCAGGAAGGACTCGGGTAGGGTCTCATCAGCCACCGGTTCTGGAGCCTGGTCTGCCCCCAGCACATCCTCGATTCCTCCAGAGACATCATCTTGGTGTGTGACGTCGCTTGCGGACGAATCGATGCCCTGCTGACTGCTGGAATCGACCAATTCGCGCTTCACGCCACCGCAGGAAAGACAAAGAAGAATCAGGATGACAAGAGTGTGTGTTCGCATGTTCCCCTCCCCACAATCAAGACAGTGTCAGCGCGTCCATTATAGCCAGGGGAAGGTTTGATGCCATGAGAGAATCGGGCCCTCATTTCGGCGGGGTAGCGTGGGCAATCCTGTGGTGGGACCTGCGGGCGTGGTTCGACGCGGTGTTTGTGAACAGAATTGTGGTCCAGATCCCGGCGGGCCCTGGACCACAATTAATCCCATTCCGAACACAAACACCACGTCACCCGTCCATCACCGACTTCGCCTTCCCCCAAAGATCTTTCATAATGTACCTCTTTTCGTTAATATATCTTCATACCTTCGCTTGAACAGACTTGGAGATTAGTCATGGGGACCTCGAAGAGTGCAGTTCTAGGCGCTGTTTTGTCTTTGCTTCTAATCTCTTGCAGCGGCGAGGCGGACAGAGATGTTGTGTACGACGATTCGCTTCTCGACATTTCTGACCGTGCAGACTTAGCAGCGGCAGACGCTTTGGTACCAATGGACGCAGCGGAATTCACCTGTGTCCCCAGTTGCCATGGCGGCGTATGCGGTGACAACGGGTGCGGGGGTTCCTGCGGATCTTGCCCGGAGGAAGCCAATTGCGTCGACGGCAGTTGCTACACAGCGAATTGTGTCGACAAGGAGTGTGGTTCTGATGGGGCGGGAGGTTTCTGCGGTAATGGAGACCTTGAAACAGAAGGTTGCCCCGAGGGGTTGGTGTGTGGTGACGGGAAATGCGGCGAACCTTGTCTGGTCGACTGTGCAGGGAAGCAATGCGGCGACGACGGTTGTGGTGGGGATTGCGGCACTTGCCCTTGTGATGAGTGTGACTCCGAGGCAATCACATGTGAGGACGGAATCTGCGAAGTCCCCCCGGAGTGCGATTGCCAATGTGTCTTCGACTGTCTTGATTCTTGCGACGAAGGCGACTCCTATTGTGCACAGGCCTGTGTAGATAATGGGCCACCTTCCTGGGGCTATCCCGACCTGATCAACTGCCTAGACCAATCGGGCTACTTCGATTGCGCAGAAGATGACCAGGAATGTCTGACCGAGGCCTTCAACATGTGCATCGATGAGTACTCCTACCCTTGTCTGCACGGAGATGCGCTATGTGTCGACATGTATCTCTGCCTCGTCGGTTGTCCGTCTGGAGAGGATGGTTTTGAATGCTCTTCTGCCTGCTTCACGGAAGGCTCATGGGAGGCAAATCAGATATGGAGTCTGTTCGCCGATTGTCTTGAATTGGCCGGCTACTTCGAGTGCGAAGAGGAAGACGAGGAGTGCCTTGCGCAGGGTTGGGATGCCTGCGGGGAAGAGCTCCTGGCCTGCGCCCACAGCGATCAAACCTGCGCCGAGATTTCAGACTGTCTCGACGGTTGTGATGGTGTCGAGTTGTGCGAGAAGAGTTGCGTCGCGTATGGCACCGTCCAAGCCCAGGGCCTCTGGGGGACTGTTGATGCTTGCGTAGCTGATCTGTGCGACGACCAATCTGCCCCCGATTGCGAGAGCGAGGCCCTGGCTGGGGTATGTGCCGGGGCGCTAGAGAAGTGCCTGGAAGGATAGTCGGTCATTAGCGCTCTCTCGCCGGTTGCCCTACCTGACTACGGACGACTACCAATCTGCGGGCAGACCCGATCCCAGCAGGAAAGAGACCCCATCGTTCTTGATCCGCTGGTGGGCCTGCTTGTCATAGGTGAGCCAGGTCCCTTTGGTGAGAGCCGCCAGCGCCGCGTAGCTGGCGTCGTAGCCAGTGAGTCCACGTTTGACGAAGGGTAGGGCGGCGGAGGCCAGTTTGTCGGTGAAGGGTTGCCGTTGGACACCTGAATTGAGCACCGGCTCTATGCCCACACGCCATGCCTTCTCAGCGTTGCGATGGAGCCTGGCAAGGACGGAGAAGCACTCGAAGGGAAACAACTCAGGAACCGCAAACTGCTTCGGCTCTGCGATCACTCGTTCCATCACTGCGTCCGCATCGGGCTCAGGGTCGGAGGCCAGGAGCCACCGCAACGCAACCGAGGCATCAAGGACGAAAGTCATCGCAGTTCACCGCGCAGTTCTCGAAGTGCCCGGTCCAGAGCGTCGCCGCTCGCTACTGGCTCGCGAACGGCATGCAGTTCTTCCAATCTACGCTGACGAGCATCGTCCGCCAGGCGGTCAACGAAGCGCGCCTTGAAGTCCTCGGGGGTGATTAGCACCGCCCGGACTTTGCGTCCCTTGCTAACCATTATAGGTTGCCCGTTGCTCTCGAGCATCTCGAGTACTTCGCCAAACTGATTACGGATCTTCAAGGCGTTTACGGTGTGAATGTGGTCGCTCATATCGAGACCTCCTGATTCGAGCTTAGGAAGGTCAGGTGTAGATGTCAAGTGTAGATGTGGGTATACATGATCGTTCCGGGCGCAACAACAGGGGAGGCGAAGGAGGACAACACAACGTCACCCGTCATTTCCAAGATGCCCCGGCACCCGTCATTTCCAAGACACTACGTCATCCGCTACCTCCGACGTCGACCAGACAACCGCCGGTCAAACCACGGCAGCACGGGTCCGGTGACCCGGCGTACCAACATCACCGTCGGTTCAGCGATCTCTGCCACGGCCTCAGGAATCTCGCCAAACATGAGATAGGAGAAGAGCTTGCGATTCGATGCCCCTAGCACGATGAGATCGTGATTACGACCTTCCTTGACGATTCCGGAGACCACGTTACTGGACCTCACTACCGTCTTCTCAATCTTTCCGAGTTGCGCGTGACGGGTCGTACGGTCCATCCATTTGCGGGCGCGGTCAGTGGTGGATTCATCAGCGTTCTTGGGAACAATGAAGCAGGAGGTTACCTGGCTACCCGCATCATGAACCATTGGCTCAATGAGCTCTGCGGCAAACTCTGCGTGGGGGCCCCCGGACGTGGGCAATAGAATCTTCTTATAAGGTGGGTTGCCTCTGAATCGCACTACGGCAACGTCTGCTCGCAGGGACTGCAGGAGGCGGTCGGTGGCCTCTCCAAAAATGCGCTCCTTCTTGGTGGAGAATCCCTTCCACCCCATCATTACTTGATCGACCGCATATTCTTCCGCGGCGGAGAGAATACCGTTTTCCACCTTGTGCGCAATGCGAAGATCCTTGTGTAATTTGAAATCCAGCTCTGCGGCAACGCGGTCAGCTATTTCGAAGAGCGGCTTGCTGCGCTTGTCGACGTACTCCATACCCTCTTGCAGTGGAAGCTGGCCCGGGACCGTAATGATATTGGTGACGATAACGTCTCCGCCACGTCGCTTTGCCATGGGGATGGCGAGTTTCAACAAGCTGGGGATGTTGTCTGGATTGGCCAGCGGAATCATGACCCGGAAGTCTGAAGCGGGAGGAAGGGGCTGGACCGCTGGAACCGCGGTTCGGGGGGCGGCCTCAGCAGCTTTGCCCTTCAGGTAGAACTGGTAGAGTACGGCACCAGCAACGATCCACCCGATGGCCACGTACCAGGCCTGAGGGTTGAAGGTGAACTGGTAGACAGCTAACGAGATGTTGGAGAGAATGCCGAGGATTGGCAGCCATGGGAAGAACGGCGCCCGGTATCCTCCCGACAACTCGGGGTGCATATTTCGAATTCGGATTGCGGCCAGGTTAACGGCTGCGAAGACGAGTAGGAAGAGTAGGCTTGCCGCCGATCCAACCACCTGGATAGGTAACGAGAGGCCCATTAGCAAGACGATGACGCCGGTGGCCAAGATGGCGATGTGGGGGGTGCGGTTCCTGGGATGAATATTGGCCATGGCCGCGGGCAGCCAGCGATCCCGACCCAGGGTAAAGGCTACCCGACTCGATGCCAGAACTGTCGCATTGAGGGCAGACATCGTGGAGAGCAGTCCGCCGATGACGATCATGACCACGCCTACGCCGGGCATGAAGTTGTCTGCGGCCATGACAATGGCGGTTTCCTGATACTCGCCCAGGAACTCCCATGAGGTCATACCTGGAGAGCTTACCGCAGCGATGCAGACGAATAGGATCATCAGATAGATTGCCACCGATACCGCTACGGAAATGTAGGTGGCCCGGGGAATGTTCTTGGTAGGGTCCTTAATCTCCTCAGCCACAGTGGCAATCAGATCATAGCCCTCAAACGCAATGAAGGTGAGCCCCATCGCTACCAGGACACCACCAAAGCCCTTCGGGAAGAAGGGGTTGAAGTTGGCTGCTGCCTCTGCGGGCGCGGCAACTACCGCTTTGAGTCCGAAGGCAACGAAGATGAGGAGAACGACGATCTTGGCCAGAGTCATTACTGACTCAGCGGTCCCGGTAACTCCAGTACCTCGAAAGTTAAGCCAGACGAAGAAGCCAAGAATCGAGGCCATGAAGATGAGAATCACAACCTGGGTGCCCATTATTCCAAGCATACCCGTGGCGATGGACGGGGCGTAGCGCTCCAGGACTTCCCATAGGTAACCTGCGAAGCCAAGTGCGTAAAGGCAGCAGGCAACAATGTAGGCGAACCAGAGCATCCAGCCGGAGAGGAACCCGAAAAGCCCCGGAAAGGCCTTCTTTACAAAAGAGTATCCGCCGCCAGATTCTGGGATCTTCGAGGAGAGTTCGGCGTAGGTTGCCGCGGTGAACATGGTGACGATGCCGTTCAAAGCAAATGCCAGAATCGATGCCGGACCTGCTTCACCTGCGGCCATACCAGTGAGCACGAAGATACCGGCGCCGATCATGGCACCGACCCCGATCATGGTGGCATCAAAGCAGCCCAGCGAGCGGATCAGAGTGACTTTCTGTCCAACTTCCGGTGCCCCGTCGACCTGGTTCTGGTCTGTGCTCAAGACCCCTCCGTACGATCACGAACAGCCAGTGTAGCGCGCCCGGACGGTGGGGGTCAAGACGCGCGATGAGCCAACGTCAAACCTTTAGCACCCACTACCTGTTCTTCCCGTAGAACAGGTCATCGAGCTTGATGAGAAACCGCCGCGCTACTCCAGACCGGCGCATAGCCCAGCGCACTAGATTGTGGGTAGCGCTATCTGGATGGGAGTATGGGCAGACCGCCATGCAACGGCCGCAGTCGGTGCCAATCTCGTTCCAGATATGGAAACAAGCATCGGAGTTGATGGCCCAGCGAAGACCCGATGTATCAGCGGGTGTTCGGGAACCCGCCGGTATGGCGTTGCCCGGGCAGCAGTCAGCGCATTTGCGGCAGAGGGTGCAGGCGTCGATGATGGAGGTCTCTTCGACTTGCTCAGGAGTGGATAGCGGCAACTCAGTAGTGACGACGCCAAGCCGAACCCTGGGCCCCAGACGATGCGTCATGAGAATGCCCATGCGACCGATCCCTCCGAGGCCAGCGCTACGGCCGACGAGCGGTGCTATGACACGGTAATTGCCATCGATGTGGGCGCGGGCCGAATAGCCACGCGCTCGGATAGCCGCCGCAACTTCCACCGCAATTTGTGCGGCAGCCAGGTATTGCCGCCCAGACTCGGCGACGACCGGGGCTTTGGGGGCCTGCTTCATCGTGCGGTGGTCCATTTCAACCGTGAATGCGATGGCGTATCCATGAGGCAGGTCAATGGCATCGCCCCAAACTCCCGTGCCGCGGCCAATGTGGCTGTATACGTGATTCTGGTTGAGGGCCGTCGTCCCGGCATCGACGGCTCCCGCTCTTTTGGCAAGAGCGGTCAATTCCGCGGTCGCGACCTCGGGGGACCATCTTTCCGGTACCTCCGCCACCGTTCCATCTACTTTGTCCCTTAGCGCGTCGGAAGCGGCGAAGAGTGCTTGAGCCTCAAGGAATACTTCCGGGTCAGCCAGGCTTGCCCGATTGGACAGGAGCCCCGGCAATCTTCGCACCTCGTCATCGACGGCTTGCTTTCCTGGTCTCATTCTATAATAGGCATCGAATTCTGGGGATCCCGGTTTGAGGCGAGCACGGGCAAACTGGATGTCCCGCTCGTCAACTCGGTTGGAGAGGTCGCCCGAGGGAAGGTGGTCGCGGCCGACTGGCAGGAAGAAGGCGACCAGCCCCAGGAGTAGGCACCCTAGAACCACCGTTGCTGCGACCAGTCGCATGTCCTCCGGCAGCGCAGCGGCTCCCAGCAGCGGTATGGAGCCCAGTAAGGCCAGTGCTAAGGATACACGGGCAGCTCGCCACTCACGTTCACCAATAGAGACAACGCAAAACCAAAGTAGCCCAGCCGCGTAGCAGGAACCGAGTAGAAGCAGGAAGGTAAGTGATGCCATTGCCATTGTAGGGGAGGCTAGCATGGAGTTGTTGGTGGAGGCTAGTGTGGGATCGGTTTTGCCTACCCACACCACCCTTGGCACCCCCAACCCGAAATGCTAGATTGCTGGCGAGACGATATCAGACATAGTCTTTGCACCAAACTACAGGGGGTCAGAGATGAGGCGTTTTGCAGCGTATCTTATGTTGGTGGTCTTCACACTTGTGATCTCAGGTTGCCAGGAGAAGGCAAAAGAAGAAGTCCCGGAAGAAGGGAAGCAGGGTGAGGCTGCCCAGGAGGCTGAGAAGAAGGAGTCGCCTACAGTCGAGAAAGCTGCACCGGAGCAGGCGCCGGATGCCGCACCAACGGACAAGCCAACTGACGCTGCTGCGGCAGCAGAGAAGCCAACTGATGTCGCCGCGGTGGCTACCAAACCCGACACCCCTGTCAAACCGTCGGCGGTGGAGCAAGAGGGCAATAAGGCGCGGGAGATCGTAGCACGGGCCGTGGCTGCCATGGGCGGCCAGGAGCTTCTGGAGAAGCGTTGCAACTCATTCACCATGAAGACCAAGGGAGTCTTCTTTGGCATGCCCTTTCAGATGGACACGGCATGGAAACATCCGGACAAGATGCGGATGGATCTCGAAGGCGGTTCCATGACCATGGGATATGCTGGCAAGGAATGTTGGAATCGATTCAACACCATCGTCAAGGATTGTCAGCCTGAGGAATTGGCCTCCTATCCAGAAACACTTTGGTCCTTTCGAGTGAACGAACTATATCCGCTGCTCAGCGAGGGAATCGAACTGGAGTATGCCGGAGAAGGAATGGTGAAGGAGCAAGCGGTGGACAGGGTTACGGTTAGCTCTAAGGATGCACCAATGCCCATCACACTCGCTTTCGATAAGGCCACCGGGCTGCTGGCGCAAAGCTCCTACGTGGGCCATTTTGCTGGGAAGAAGGGAGCGATGACAATTGATGTCCTGGAGTACACGGACCTGGATGGCATGAAGGTCATGGCCCGAAGCAGTATGAGTATGGATGGCAAGGAGTTGATGTGGGACGAATACGTTTCAGCAGTTTGGGAAGAGGTACCTGATGAGACGTTCGCGCGGCCGGCGCAGGCGAAGCTCGGTGAGGCGGTAGTGCGAACCCAGCACGAGATGACAATGGCCGTAGCCATGCATAAGGGTCCCTACGAGACCCTCGGTAGAACTATCGGCATGCTCTTCGGATGGCTTGGCATGAACGGCATCGACCCGTGGGGCCCGCCGACCATGGAGTATATCAAGGACCCTATGAGCGCAGAAAAGCCGGAAGACTACGAAACTGCAATTCTCATCCCGGTTATGGTGCCTGACAAAAAGCCGGCATCCGATACTTTCACCTTCAGGCAGGTACCGGCGCGCAGTATTGCTGTACGAGTGGAGCAAGGCCCACCCGATCAGGTGGCAAAGGCCTATTCGGAGCTGGCAAAATGGATTGGCCAGCAAGGTCTCACAATCGCTGGACCACCTTCGATGACAACCTTTGACGACCCCCGCACGACCCCGGCGGAAGAGCTGCTCCACGAACTCTTCTTCGCCGTCGAGAAGCCGGCTTCAGAAGAGGCCGCCGCTGACGTCCCCAAGGAGGCAACCAAATAGGAAGTCTCTTACCTATGTATTAACCTGGAGCTCTGCGCTAGTTGCAATCCAGATAATCCCAGCCGAACATTCCCTTGCAGTCGCACATGCCGTCGTTGGACCAGTTGCACGGGTCCCATTCGCTGCAGCAGTTGTAGAGGGCATCACTGACGTCATAGTAGGAGCATCCATCGTCGCAGTATACATCCTCAATGGCGTAGACGTCGTTCGCCCATCCCTGGCAATCGTGCATGTCCCATTTGTAGTTGCCGCCGCAGTCACACCACCCGTCATTGGCCCAATCACAGGGGTCGGCGGGGCCACAACAGCCGCCAACGTTGTCACTGTACCAGCCACCTTCATACCAGCTTTCGTTGTACCAAATGTCGCCGTAGGAGATTTCCACTAACCAGCTATCGTCGTTCCAGGTATCGCTGTACCAGATGTCGGGAGACCACGTTTCGCCACCCCAGCCATCGCTGTACCAGCTATCACCGACGACAATCTCGAGAGGATAGATGTTTCCGCCATCGGAAAAGGCATCAGAGACCGTTATCCCATCGTTGGAAGAAGCGGCCTCGGGGGGCAGGTCCCCAACCACGATATCAACTGGCCCCAGATAGCATTTCTGATCAGCGCCGCTTCCCTCAGTGCAGTCACATGGCACAGAGTCAGGGGCGGTTTGAGCAACCTCCTGAGCGTCTGCCTGAGCGCATTCAGCGGCCGGCGAATTGGAGCATCCAAGGGCAAATCCACACAAGATTAGCAAAGCGCACCTGACCTGCATCATCACTTTTCCACCTCCAAAATGCTTCCGCCTCCAGAGTTCGGAGAATCCATTTGAGTGTAGCGTACATCCCCTGGGTTCAAGGGGTCAAGGATGGCGTTGTGCGAACTGTACAATACGTGTATTGTTGTAATAAGCAGTTAAGCTGAGAGGGAACTATGAACAACGTCCCAAGCCGATTCTCCGTCTACCTGGCTCTTACATTCCTTCTGGCAGGCTTCTCTTCCTGCTCGACGGACCCGAGTGGCAACGTTGCTGCTGACTCCCCCTCTGTGAGCAGCCCGGATTCCAACTCCATTGCTGACTCTCGGTCGTCAGATGTGACTTCGAACCGAGGTGACTCCAAGACGGACGGCAGCCAGCCCCCGCCTGACGGCAGCCAGCCCCCGCCCGACGGAAGCCAGCCCCCGTCAGATATTGATGCCGCAGATGTTGTGGAGCTGATCGCGAGTGACCTGGTGGACTCTTCCAGCGGACCTGATGCGACGAAGATGGACGGGATAGACCAGGTCGACCAGCCCGACCAGAGTGGCGAGGCGTGCAATGAGGATAGTGATTGCCTCCCGGAGGGACTGGGCCTGGTCTGTGCTGGCGGGAAGTGCGTTGACCTCTGCAAATCAACCTCAGAAGATCCGGGGTACCTCGGGTGCGAGTTTTGGCCTGTAGATCTTGACAATGCCTTCGTTTCGGGCGGGCGAAGTGGTTACTACGATGCGGCTGGATCACAGTTTGCCGTGGTCGTGTCCAACCCGAACCCTGAGCACGCTGCGAAGATAGAGATATACAACTCGCAGGGACCGGCTCTCGGTATGAACGGCTTGCCATTGACTGAGGCCCCGCTCCTTCCCGGAGAATTGCGCGTCTACAATCTGCCGCGCAGAGATGCTGATGGTACCGTTCTTGCCCCCCTGGCCTACCGTCTTGTTTCCTCGGTTCCGTTGGCTGTCTACCAGTTCAATCCTCTCGAAAATGCCGATGTCTTCTCCAACGATGCTTCTTTACTGCTCCCGACGAGCGCGAACGGGCAGGAGTACTGGGTGATGACCCGAGAGCAGACCTTTGAGCAGCTCAGGTCATTTCTGACCGTTGTGGCAGTTGAGCCGGGGGCGACGCAAGTGTCCGTGCAGGTAACGGCCGCAACACTAAAGGGGGTCAACCAGTATACAGGGGATTCTCTGGATGCGTTGTCGCCCGGAGGAACGATGCTTGTCGAAATGGACCAGTTTGACGTCCTCAACGTCGAGACTGATGTCATCGGCGGGGACCTTACCGGCTCCCACATCCTGGCAACACAGAGGGTGGCAGTCTTCGGTGGCAGCGAGGCGTCAAACGCACCCAATACCAACCATTGCCTCATTGAGCCTGGCAGTGAGGTGGGAAGCTGTGAATGGAACTTGCAACAGCCCTGCGGAGACAATAGCGACTGTACCGCGGTCGGATACAATACTTGTTGCGCTGATCATCTTGAGCAGCAACTTGTGCCGGTGGGAGCATGGGGCCATGTATACCCGGCCGTGAAGACCTGGCCCCGGAACCAGGAGTCGGACGTCTATCGGGTTCTAGCTACCGAGGATGGGACGAGCGTGACGACGAATCCACCGGTGACAGTTATTCCGCCCCTGGACGCCGGGGAGTGGTACGAGTTCGAGTCTTCCGAGGCCTTCGTGGTTTCGTCCACGAGCCCCATCTTGGTCGGCCAGTTCATCGCCGGGGAGCATGCTCCGGACCCAAACACTACTGGTGTACCTCAGCCTGGCGACGCAGGCATCGGCGACCCCGCCTTCATTCTGCTTGTGCCCGCTGGGCAGTTCCTCGAAGACTATGTTTTTCTGGCCCCTGGCAAGTACGAGCTTGACTACGTCACAATTGTCGCTCCCGCCGACGCGACTGTGTGGTTCGATTGCCCCGAGACTGATCCCGAGCAGATTGAGTCACAATGTGAGCCGGTTCCCGAATGGTCATTTGAGACCTTTTCGCTAGAGGGGTGGAAGAGCTATCGCACGGAGATCGAAGACGGAGTCCATCGAGTCCATGCGAACAGTCCGGTTGGAGTTTATGTCTATGGATATGACCAGTATGTGTCCTACGGGTATCCAGCCGGCATGAGGGTTGTGCAGAGTCTATAGTGGGCCCTGATAAGAGCGGTGGACTTCTCGCGTGCGCAGCGGGGCCGCCAACTTTCTGAGTAGAGGGAGATGCCTTTTGCCTGAATCGGTCATGGATGAGGGGAACTGCCAGAGAGTAACCCTGTAACCTAACTCCGATAGCCATGAGGAGGAATGCACAGGGGGGTGGCCAAACTGCTCCGTGAGGGCTTTGGAAACCGGGTTCAAATCCATGCGTCTGTCGTGGAGTACGACGAATTGGTGTGCCTTGACTACCAGGAGATGCTCGGGGACGTTGGTGCCTTCAAAGACCGCGTCGGCCCGCGCGGTACCGGTCATTTCGCCAATGGTCATAGCCAATATCTTGTCACCGAGAGTCAGGGATGCGGTAGTTCGATGGAGCTCCATGGCCTGCTCTAGAAGCATATCCTTGGGACTCACTGAAGGGACGAACCAGCCTTCGATGTCTACGAGATTGAGCTGGTTGACGGCGAGAATCCTGGAGGAATCCCAATTGGCGAATTCCTTAGCCGCATTGGCCATGTCCTGTTGTACCATTTCGTAGAGCCGTAGGTCCTGTGGTGCCGGCTCGGTTCCCCAGGCAGGCCGATTCTTCCGGTCGCGCCAGGTGAGGGCGGGGATAGGCCGTTCAGGTGCCAGAATGGCCATGCCGAAGTTGTGGTGGTGGAGAAGTAGTTCCCAGTGGTCCCGGGAGACCTGAGTCAGCGGCAGTTTCGGAACAACCCAGCCCAATAGACTGAGGGTCGAGAGTAGAACAACGAAGCCGGTGGCCCCTCGCCTGACCCAGGGCTTGCCTGACGTCACCGCAAAGCGGGCAATTACCACCGCGCTGCAAACGACTAGAGCAAGTGAGTATCGAGGTGCGGGATGGGCTCCAAGCCAAAGGAAGATAACTAGGACGAAGAGCAAATTCATTGGCCAGACGAGCTTCGCAAGGGAACGGTCACCGAGGAGCAAAGTAACTGCGAATCCTCCCAGCAGAAGGGGCAACGCAAAAGCGGTGTGACTGGATAGGACCACCAGCAAGCCCTTGGAAACATTGGATGAACTGGTAATGGGATTGGCATTGATGATGACTTTAGCGATGAAAAAGTCGGCGGACCATATGGCCCAGGCAGCAAAGAGGAGAAAAGCGATTGTCATGGTCAGCAGGAAGTTGATGGTGCGCGAGAGTGGTGAGCCCTCTTCCGGGGGGGGCTCGGACTTCCTCTCGATCCCCCAGATTCCAGCCAGGAATGTAGCGGCAGGGAGCAGCACGTAGAGCAGATAATCCATGAGGCCTGTTGGAGTGTCGGCTGCGTTCAGCCTCGCATTGATGAAAAGGAAGGCCAGGCCAGCGGTAGCGAGGAGGTAGAATATGCTCCACCCAAGGAGCAGACGGCCCCTCACGGTGCCCAGGATTCCCCACAGGGAGGGAGCCAGAAGAAAGGCCAGCGGGAACGCCAGGAAGATAATGGCGGACCATTTAGCCAACATCGCCAGCCCCACCACAACTCCCAGGCTGACAGCAAGAGAGCGTCTTGAGAAGTGCTCAGATGCTAGCAGCAGGGCGAATGCCAGGGCGGTTAGCGCGGTCTGACCGTAGTCGAGAAAGTACCCTCGAGAAGTGTTGAGCATAAGGGGGGAGGAAGCGGCTACCAGCGCGGCCAGCAGGCCCGCAGTGCGCCCCGCTACACGATAGCCAATGTAGAAGACCGACGGAATCAGGATGAGTGTGAAAAGCTGCTGGCTCCAGCGAGCAACATCCAGGGAAATGCCGAAGAGGGCGAAGAAGACGTTGGTAACCAGCAAGACGAGTGGTGGAAATGGGAACCTGGGGTAGGCGGCCAGCCCACCTTCCTTCAGCTCCCAATGGACTTCAGCGGCCCGCAGCGCGTAACCGTCGCTGAAGAGAAACACCTGGTCCAGGGAGATGAAATAGAGATTCTGGATGATGTGTGCGAGGGTTAGAACCAGCAGTCCCAATGCCGTAAGTAAGTTGGCGTGACCCACGGCCCAAGCGTAGCTTCGGTCCAATGTGCGGTACCATCTGACTGTTGCTTTTGAGTCCATCTTCCACCCTGGAGGATGCCAATATGTTATCGGACTGATTGCATCTACTGCCGGACGATTGTCACCTTACCATGACCGGAATTTGCCTTTGCGCTATTGGACTGGTTGGAGCCATTGTTGTACGACCCTGCTCCACCCCCGGCACCATTGCAGTTGTTACCACCGCCACCACAGCCCGAGTATCCCCCACCGCCACCGCCACCATGAGGCGAATCACCGCAGCCGTAGTTGAAGTAGTTTGAACCGCCTCCGTGTGGTTGTCAACCGTGTATCACCAAATTAATTGAGGACCCTCCTCAGCCAATCT
>CAZFVN010000099.1:0-20470 GCA_964522395.1 uncultured Myxococcales bacterium | reverse complement strand
GCCGATACAAGGTCAAAGAGGACTCCGTCAGTTTGCCACAGAGGAAACGTGCCTCAGGCAATTCAACCCTACGCACCGCGACCTCCATCCCACCGCGCGGACGAGCCGAGGTCGAGTCTACGCCACAGCTCTCTTCCGCAACCGGTATTTCCGAGAGACCCAGGTAGACGAATGCCCCAGCGGGCACCTCCTCACCGTCAACCCACGAACGTACCAGCACGCCGGGTAACTGGCGCTGCCACCAGGCAAGGGGTATTACCTCGCGCCCGCCTTCCCGCTCCGGTGCTACATAGAGCAGAGTGTCGTCATTTACATCCAGATAGCCGAAGACCTCCTGGGTAATGAACCGATACTCTTGCGTCTCCGGTGGTGCCAGCGAAAAGACCGACCAGGGCAGAAGCGACGTAATGATCAGAATCGCAGTCGCCCCCCATGCCGTCACCTTTCCTGGAAGCAACCTCGCAACGGCCACGATTCCCATCGCTGAAAAGGCACTCAGGGTTACCAGTAGCGGTAGCTCCAGCGCCAGATGTAGACTGGTGCACGTGGAAACGAGGCCGGAGACCAACAGCAGCCACAAGAGCCCTGTCACGGCAATCAGCCCCCGCCGCAAATCGCGCCGCCACAGCCACGCACACCCGACCAGGGCCAGGGGCAGAAGCGTGGGCGAAACGTAGTCCGGCCTGAAAGGCAACATGCGCAGCGCCAACCAGGATTCGGACAGACTACCTATGCCGATATAGCGGGCATCCTGCGCCCGACCTCTGGCAACCTCCAGAATCTCCAGCACATGCGGCGCGACCAGGAGCGTGGCCAGGAGAGTGCTCCCCAGCAGAGCCACAATCTGCCATCTGGCGAAGCGCTTCGCAATTGCCACGGCCAACAGCAAAGAAACCGGTGCCATTAAAACTGTCAATATGCGGCTCTGCGCCAGTAGCGCTAACAAAAGGGCTGCCAGTACCAGCGCAATCCAGCCCAACGGTTGCTGCAGATTGTCAAGCGCGCAAGCCAACGCCAGAGCGGCCGCGGGAAGGAGCATTACCGCAAGGACGAAGGGCGTCGCCGTAGGCGACATCCGTACCGCCAGGGGCAGTATTGCGACCCCTGCCGCCGCAATCCAACCCACCAGGTTGTCATCGGCCAATCTTCGGGCAACCATGCCCCAGAGAGGCACCGCCAGTGCCCCCAACAGAGCCGCCAGGAAGTAGAAAGTACCCTCTTCCCCTGCAACAACTCCCACGAACCACTGCATAAGTACGTAGTGAGCGGAGGTCACGTGATGAAAGGGAGGACCACCGGTCACCACGTTGTGAACATTGAGCAGAGCGTGGTGATTCTCATGAAAAGGACCCACGGGGACAAGCAACCATCTAAGCCCGAATGAAAACGCTGTGATACCGGCCACAGCAGCCGCAATTCGCCATTTGACCTGCCGGAATGTCATTGCTGCGAAGGCGAGAAGGAGCAAAAGGGCGAGTCCACCTTCCACCAGGACCATTCCCCAGACGAGACGGCTCTGCCAGAATCCGTCCTCCGCCTCCAGTCGGTCGGCCAAACCGTCCACTAGACTACCGTCGTCAAGAATGGCCTCACCTTCACCCCGAGCCTGCTTCTGAACGACAAATTCACCGGCAGAGACATCGCCGGTGACCCCCCGGCTCGGATGGGCCAGACGCACGCAAACAGGGGCCTCCCGACATGATACCGGCGGCTCTCCCAGCGGTCCGTATGTTACTGTCACCCCGGTTTCGTCAACCCAGGCGTTGTGCCATTCCCAATCCTCTCGCAATTCCCCTGCTGCGGGCTCCACAAGCTTCGCAAACCGCTCCTCCTGTCCCGGAACCAACGTCTGCCAACGGGGCTGACAGGCGGTCACCAACAGGAAGATAGCAAAGAGAAAAGTAGCGCGCATGAGAACCCCGTTTTGAGCCATTGTCTTTGATCTTCTGATGGATTGCAAAGGGACAGCGACACCCGGACCTCGATGTTACGCAACCCTTGACCCGCCGAGGGTGGAAGGCTACTTTGTCACTGCCCCTATCGCCCCGGAGGTTGAGATGCGCATTTGGTTGGTACTGGGGACAATCTGGCTAACTGCTGGCGGCTGCGCCAGTCCCCATTCTCTCGACTCGCCAATTGACGCCGCAGGGGCCGATGTTCTGCTGACTGATAGCAGCAAGGCGGACGGGGTGGAGGATGTGCTGGACTTCAACCAGGCAGACCCTGGATCCGAAGGGCACCAGACCTGCAGCGACCCGCTCGGCGAGATTGGCCCCCCCCTCGACCTCCACGACTGGATAGATGGAGGCACAAAAGTCGATTCACAGGTGTGCGGTTGCTCGCCTCCAAGCCTGACCCTCACAGTAAACGAGATTCCCGCATCCATGAATGGGTCGACGACCTTCACGAACAATGGGGGTGACGAAGAAGAATTCCACCTGCTCCTACCCACCTGGGATTTCGTTATCAATATGACCACAGACTGTCCTTGTGGATGTCCGCTGGAGTTGGCTCAACTTGCCTATCAAGTCGACGGCGAGTTGGTCCAAATGGTCGAGGCTCGGGATGCCCTTCAGTCGGATGGCAACCAGATGTTCGTCCAGATTGCCGAGACCATGGCCCTGCCCGAGGCCGACGAGTTGACCTTGGTTGCCACTCTTTTTGACCCCTGCGGTAAGGATAGCGAAGCGCACTTGACCGTGGCCACCGCGGTCAGGTCTAACCTGCTTCACCCCTTTGACCTCGAAGACCCCTGGTTACTGGTCTACCACCGGGACCACTACTCCATTGCGTTGGTGGAGATTGCCGATGGGAAGTTCGAAGTGAACTCCGACGAGATACCAAATGGTATCGACGATTTCCTGGAAGATCTCTGGCTAGTTGGCCTGGGCACGGCCAATCCAACGCCCGAATTCGCGGCCTTCGAATGTGACGGTGCGGTAGGCGGCAGCGAGTGTCTCGCCCGCCAGCTTCTCCAACGCATTCGAACCAAGTCGCACGTCCCCTTCTTCCTCTCCCCAACTGGGGAATCGGGCCCCGGCTCTGTTCCCGTTCGATTCTTCATCGAGGGGGAACCAGGGGCCCCCGACCCGGCCACTTTTGCTTACCAGTACCTGCTCGGTGACGAGAGTAAAAAGTCATTCTCAATGATGGGGTTTGGGGGCGGCGACCTGTCGCAGTCCTGGGTCGGCATGTCCGAGAGCGTCGACGTCAACAACACTCACAACGAGAACAACGCCAAATTCGGCTACGGCTGCTTCACCACCTCACTCATGCGCTTCTTCTACGAGGCCATTGAGTCGGACCCGAGTCTTTACGCACTGGCGGAAGTGGCCCTGGCCGGGATTCTGCCTCCCATGGGCGGAGTCGCCATCGGCGAAATGGAGGGAGACCAGCGGGTAATCGATTTCACCTATCCGGCCGAGGAATTGTCCCCATCTGAAAAATCCCGCCGCGTAACACTCGATACCACGATGGACATTCTCGCTACCGGCCTCGCGGCTCTCAATACCCACGAAACCGGCCATAGCCTGGGCCTCGTTGCCAAAGGCCCGCCGCCCGGCGGACTCTTCGGCAGCACCACCCAGGCCTCCTTCATCACCACCCCCACAGGCTCCAAAGGTGCTCACATAGCAACCGAAGGTCCCAATCTCATGGAATCTGGCCCCGGCTCCGGCAACGACTCTATCGATATCAACATGTTGCTGACCCCATTCTTCTTCAATGATCTCAACCTGGCGTACCTACGCGGCCGCGTTCTAGTCAAATAGGCCGCAGGAAGCGTGGAGGAGTACGCCTCGGGACCGGCGTTAAGCCGCAGTCCGAGGGGCTCTCCGGAAGCAAAGCGACCTCTTCCCGCTGCCAGGGTGCTACGCGACCCTGGCTCAGTTCGAACCACTCGAACGGCCGCAGGAAGCGTGGAGGAGTACGCGTTGTGTAAATAGTGGATCGGATTTTTGACGGGGATTTGATCCCGATCTAGCTTTGGATCAGCAGTTCACTTGATTCGCCCATACCATACGAATGGGGGGGTGGAAGCATGAAAGACTGCGCAACACTCGAAGAGTACCTCAGGACGCTGCTTAACCAGGCTAAGCGTCCACCGAGGTAACCTTCGGCCCCGGACCGGGCGGAGTTTTTGAAGCGAACATTCCCTTCGCTCTTTCCGCCGCCACTTCGCCCGGTCAGTTGCGCAGTTGGCTTCCATCCCCCTTTCGTTTCATTATCCCATGTGTTAGCCTTGTTCCCATGAGAAGAATACGCACACTCGCTCTATGGTCATGCTGCTTCACCTTACTCATTTCCGGCTGCAGCAAGAGTTCTGAACTCACCCCTGTGGAAACAGTCAAGCGCTTTCACACCCTAGCAGAGAAAGGCGACTGGAAGGACGCCATGATGCTCATTGATCTCGATGCCAAATGCGGAGAGATGATTGGTGACATCTACACCCGCGGCCAGCCTGAGGAGCAAGCCACGATGCGCGACATCTGGCAGCGCAAGCTCATCGACTCTACCGAAAAGTACCTCGACAAACACTTCGGCGAGAGCCTCGGGACAGTAACCCAGACCGAGGGTGATGAGAGCCACGCGGTGGTCGTGCAGGAGAAGGGGAAATTCCGTCTCATTTATACTCTCGAAGTTCAGGAAGGCAAGTGGCGCATAGTCGACCGAGGCCATGAACTGGACGGGGTCCGCCCTAACCCAAGGCAGAGCATGGACATTATTCTGGCGCGTATAAAGACGGAGCTGGGCCGGGAGCCGACGCTAGCAGATCTGAATGAGCGTCTTGAGGAGTATATTGACCGGCTCAGGGTCAGACAAATCAAGGTTCAGCATTGACCCCCAGTTGCTGAGGAAGCGCATGGCAAAGAAAGAGTTTCTCACAGGCGAAACCCTCAGTCGCAGATACCACCTCCAGCGACTCCTCGGAAGTGGCGGAATGGGCGATGTCTACCTGGCTAGAGACACCGCTGCCGATGATGTGCTCGTGGCCATTAAGACCCTCAAGGACCGAGAGACGGTTGATTGGTTCAAACGAGAATTCGAGACCCTCTCACTGATGGTTCACCCTCACATCGCGCGGGTCTACAATTTTGACCGAGACCGCGAGCGCGACGTCTACTTCTACACCTGTGAATATGTCGCCGGGCAGCCCGCTGACGAGGCTCTTTCCAGTGCAGCGTTCTCTATTAAACTAGACGTTTTTGGTCAGATACTTCGAGCTTTACAGTATATTCACGGACAGGGTTATCTTCACTGCGATGTAAAGCCCATGAATGTCCTGGTACTGAGGGACCCAGAGGACGGAAAGCTCACTGCCAAGGTGCTCGATTTTGGCCTCGCAATGGCCATTCCACGTTCCTCCATGACTGCCCGTGGCACCTTCTCATACATGGCTCCAGAGTGGCTTGACGGGGGCGTCCCTGGCACTTACACCGACATTTACTCTACCGGCATCATGTTCTACCAATCGACGTACGGCAAGCTGCCCTTCGTCGCCGACGGAACGACGGGGCTGGTCGATTTCCAAACGCGTGGGGAGATGGAATTTCCTACCTCCAAGGAGGTTCCTGAATGGTGGCC
Source organism: uncultured Myxococcales bacterium (assembly GCA_964522395.1). Lineage (GTDB taxonomy): Bacteria > Myxococcota_A > UBA9042 > CAIXZC01 > CAIXZC01 > CALGBT01. The sequence continues at coordinate 14,887 of CAZFVN010000099.1, read as the reverse complement.
TAAAGTCCTGCGGGGTATGACCGCCCGCGAAATCCCTGACCGCGTTCCAACGATCAGAGAGTGCCTCGGTTCAATCTCACGCCAGGCGGGCGACGCGCTATCTGCTCTCACACCCGACGAAATCACTGCCGAAGCCGGCGTCGGTGGCCCCTGGATCGGTCGGAGCGACGCTCTCGCTGCTGCCCGCGCCGGCATCCGAGAAGCATTGGCCGGCACCTCCGAGGCGCGGTCATTCCTCGTTGTAAGGGGCGGGCCAGGCATCGGCAAGAGCCGCTTCCTGGGGGAACTGAAGCGACGAATGCAGCTCTCAGGGATCCGTGTTATTTCGGGGGATGCGTCCCACGCACAAGGCGCATTTGGCGCGCTCTCTTCACGCATCGAGAAGCTCGCTGAAGATGGTGAACAGGCACTCCCTTCCGAGCGAATTGAGCACGTGGTGCAACGTCGCGTACAGCAGACTCTCGATTACTCCGCCAATCGGACGCTGCTCTTTCTCGTCGATGATGGTCCGAGCCTGGATGAACACAGTGCAGTCTTCTTCGCAGCCGTTCTAAACGCACAAGCTTACGCTCGTGCCGAGGATTTGCCGCCCTATCGACTCGCGGTAGTGGTTGCCGCCGGCCTGACCGACGACCTACCGTCTCGACTTCCCGCCCGGGGCCGCCTCGACCTCGAACTAGACTCGTTTTCCACGGAAGACGCCTCGCGCTTCTTGCAATTAGCGCTAGGGGTGGTGGAAGTCCCGGAGAGCTTACGTGATGAGGCCGCGTCATTGTGTGGAGGAAACCCCCGCCTCCTACAGGAATTCGCTCTCTTCGTACGCGACCACGAGGCCTTGGAGCACACCCCAGCGGGCCTCGTCTACCGCCGGGATCGATTGCCACCTTCTGGCATCCCGACTTCTGTTGAACAATATGTCCAGAATGCCTGGGACAATTTCGGTAAACCGGAGCGAAAACTGCTCACCGTCCTGGCAATCCTATTTCGACCTCAGCCCTTCCCTTTGCTTGCGCAACTTGCAGAGTTGGAGATCTGGCAGGTGGACCAGATTGTGGCGACCTTGGCAGAGCGCGGAATCCTGACCTTCGTCCAGATAGGGGAACGCTCCTTACCTGTGGTTGAAGGCACCACGTTAAGAAACCTGGCCGCTAATTCCCGGCCCGCGAAAGAACTGAAGAAGCTGCACCGCAGAATTGCTGATGCCCTGGAAAACGACCCAGTAAATCGGCGCCTGCAGCAGAGCACCATCGCGGTGCACGCACTGCGCGCTGGCGACAAGGAGCGGGCTCGTGCCAATGCGTTGACGGGCGCTGATGGAGAACTGGCCGAGAGCCGATTCGAACTGGCTCTCGAGCTCATCGAGGTGGCGCGTGCCACTGGTGTCGACCTGACCGAAGTTGCTGCCCGTACCGCCGCTGCCTATCGGCTTTGGGGTCGTTACGAGGCTGGCTGTGAAGCGCTTGTTCCCCTGCTCGACGAAATCGACGAATCCGCTACGCGGGAAGCCATCGCCGTTCAACTTGCTGAACTCTATTTCCACCGGGGCCTTTACGACGATTCTCGAATGCTCCTTGAACCTCTCTCCGCCGATGAGAATTCGTTGCAGCGTGGTGCGGCGCTGGCATTGATGGCTCGAGTCCACTTCTACTCGGGGCGCCACGCACAATCCCGCAAGACGGGCGAACGGGGTATGCTGGCCCTCGACGCCGCAACCCGTGATTTCGCCCTTTGCGCGGCAATGGTCGGTCTCGTGCGAGTCTACGAAGGGAAGCTGCAACAAGGTGCCAAGTACCTGGAGACTTCTGAGTCGGTGCTGGTAACTGCGGGTAGCGGTTCTGACCAGTCTTTCGCAGCCAATGCGGTGGGCATCGCTTACCATAAGCTCAAGGATTATGAGGCCGCCACGGAGTCGTACCAGCGGAGCCTCGACACAGCACGCCGGTGCGGTGACCTGGAGAGAATCAACATCGCCACCATGAACCTGAGCGTAGTCCTTCAGGAAGCTGCGCGTTACGGCGAAGCGATCACCCGGTACGAGGAGGCCCTTGCCATGGCATGGCAGGCGGACAATCAGGCTGTGCTTTCCCGTGTTTACAACAACCTCGGCAACATCCATCGCTATCTGGGGATGTTGCACAAGGCGCAGGATCTGGCGGAGCGCTCCGTTGAAATGGCCGACCGCCTGGGACTTGGACTGGCGTGCGGCCTGAACCGCATGTTGCTGGGCGAGATCCTTACCCAGCAGAGTCGTTTCGATGAGGCGGGCGCCCTCTTTACTGAGGCCCGCGCTGTTTTCGCCGATGCGGAAGCCATCGACGAAGTTCTGGAGTGCGACATCGACTCGGTTGAATGGCACGTCGCTTCCGAGGACTTCGAGGGGGGCGTCAAACTCGGCGAGGAGACAATTGCCAAGGCTGGGGAGACGCAGCTCGATAACCATCGGCTGCGGGCCATCGCGGCGACGGCAACCGCACTGCTTCGACGAAATCTGTCGGGGGATGCCGGCCATGCCATGGAGCTCCTTGACACGGCGGCTGAACTGTTGGATGAATTCGGTACGCCGGAGCTTGAATTCCGGGTGAATGCGCTACTCACTCAAGCCTTGACGACCATCGGCGATGCGGAGCGTGCTGCGGGAGTCCTCGCTCAGGCCGAACGCTCCCTCACCGCTCTGAAGCGGCTTGTTCCAGAGGAGTTCCACAACGGCTTCTTCAATCGCGCCGACCGCAAGCTGGCGCTCTCAGACTTCGCTGGCGTCTCCTCGAAGGTTGCGCAGTTGGCGCACACCATTGCCCCGGTTGCCCACAGCAGCTCACGACTCCATCGCCGACACCGCTGGATGGCCGAGCTCATCCGGATGAATGAACGGTTGGTGGCGCAGCACGACCTCGAGAAACTGCTGGAGACACTCATCGACGTGGTAGTCAATCTCTCTGGTGCGGAGCGTGGCTTCGTGCTCCTCGCTGCCAGCGACGGGCTTGATGTTGTCGTCGCCCGCAACATGGACCGCGAGGTTATCCGCCGGAGCCGCACCAAGTTCAGCACAACCATCGCCCGCAGAGTACTCGCCGAGGGCGAACTGATTCGCTTGGAAGATGCCATTGAGGCTGATGATTTCCGCTCCAAAGAAAGTGTAATGGCATTGCGAATTCGCAGCGTCATGTGCTTACCCATCGTCGGCAAAGGGGAAACTGTCGGGGCAATCTATCTCGACAACAGATTCAAGCCCGGCGTCTTCTCTGAGTCTGTCATTGAGATGCTGACGGCCTTCGCGGAACAAGCCTCAATTGCCATTCAGAACGCACAGCTTCTGGCCCGATATCGAGAAACGGTGGAGGCGCTGGAGAAGAGTCAGGAGGAGGTCAAGAGACTCAACGAGAGGCTGGAGGAGAAGGTCCGTTTCCAGGAGGCCGTAATCGAGCAGAAGACCGAAGAATTGGACCGCCGGCAGGAGCAGTTGGAAGAGCGCTACAGATTCCAGAACATCATCGGCCGCTCGCGCGCAGTTGAGGCGCTCTTTGCGATAATGCAGAGGGTCTGCCAGACCCATGTCCCCGTCCTGATTACCGGTGAGAGCGGGTCGGGTAAGGAACTGGTGGCCAGAGCACTCCACTTCTCCGGCCCTCGCCGCAAGCAGCAATACCTGTCAATCAACTGTGCCGCCCTACCCGATGCCCTCCTTGAGTCGGAGCTTTTCGGCCATGAAGAGGGGGCCTTCACCGATGCCCGCCGAACCCGCAAGGGACTCTTCGACCAGGCCCATGAGGGCACACTCTTTCTCGACGAAGTTGGGGACATGAGCCTGACTATGCAGGCCAAGCTGTTGCGCGTCCTGCAGGAAGGCGAAGTTGCCCCACTGGGGGCAGAGGGCGTCCACATCGTGGATGTTCGTATCCTGGCTGCGACCAACCGCAATCTAAAGGCGATGGTTAAGGCAGGCGCCTTCCGCCAGGACCTCTATTTTCGCCTCGACGTGGTGTCGGTGCGGGTACCCTCGCTGCGAGAGCGCAAGGAAGACGTGCCCCTTCTTGTCAATCACTTCCTCGACCAATTCTCGGCCAAATCGGAGCTTCCACGCCCTACCATGTCAATGCAAGCGATGCAGATTCTCATGTCCTATCACTGGCCGGGGAATGTCAGAGAACTCCAATCCGTGGTGACCACGAGTGCGGTCTTCGCTGATGACGGTGTGATTACCACCGAGTCTTTGCGTACCAAACCGGAGGTCTTCCAGGATAGCGCATACGCTTCCACGCCCATCTCGACAATGGAAACCGTCAACCTGAAAGAGTTGGAGAAGCAGGCGGTTATTATGGCTCTGCGAAGAACCGAGGGAAACAAGCAGAAGGCCGCAAAAGTTCTGGGTATCAGCCGACGCGCGCTGTACAACAAAATAGAGTCCCATCATATCGATACAGATCGGTTGTTCTAGGGTAGTTGAAGTCAGGTAGCGAGGGACGTAACTTGTAAGGGGATTCAGGCAGGCTAAAGGGCGAGTAGCTTCGCCTGAGACGAGAGGTTTCCACATGGCTCTTTCACCGAATTCGATTCGCGTCGCATCGCTCCTTGGATTACTTTCATCTTTGCTGCTGGCAAGCTGCAGCGACAAGGATAGATCGAATGCCTCCTTCAACATCTTTTGTGAGACCAACGGGATATGCGAATGTACCAGCAACATTGAGTGCGGCCACAATGAAATCTGCTACAACGGTTGGTGCCGCGCCGGTGAGACGGAGAGCGACACCACGGATCTCCCTGACGGCCTGGCCGCTGACATCTCGTTGGACGTCATTATCGAACCGGGCACCTTCCAGGCCCCTTGCGAAGCAGATGAGGATTGTATCTCGGGTGTCTGCCTGGAGATCACGAGCGGAGTCAATGTCTGCAGTGAAGAGTGTATCGACGACTGTCCAAAAGACTGGGAATGCCGCGGCATCAGCCAGGAGGGGTCCCTCGTCTCCTTCCTCTGCTTCCCGCCCTTGGATCGCCTCTGCCAGCCCTGCATGACCGACGTGAGTTGCACGGGCAACGCCAACCTCTGCCTTGACATCGGCGGCATCTTGAGTTGTGGGCGTGACTGCAGCAATCTAGCTTGCCCCAACGGCTACGAGTGCATCGCCGCTACCAGTGTCGAGGGCTCCACCGCGCTGCAGTGCATACCGACCAACGGCCACTGCCAGTGCACCCCTGACAACGCGGGCAAAGCGTTCGCCTGTGAGGTAACCAATGAGTTCGGTTCCTGTCCAGGGCAACAGCTTTGCCAGGATGACGGCTCCATGACTGGATGCGATGCGGCCGAACCGGAGGCCGAGGTTTGCGACGATAAGGACAACGATTGCGATGGCTTTGTAGACGAACAGGTAGATCTCGGCCCCTGCACGGTGCAAAACGAGTTTGGAGAGTGCTCCGGCCAACGTGTTTGCATCCCCGCCATGGGCGAATCATGCACCGCCCCCATTCCCGCTCCCGAGACCTGTGACAGTCTCGACAACGATTGCGATGGCGACACGGACGAGGACTTTAAAAGCAGCGACGGCTTCTTTGGGTTGTTGGAGCACTGCGGCGGTTGCGGCCTGAGCTGCGTTGGCAAGTTCGCTCATGCCAGCGAAATCATCTGCAACACCGAGGAATCACCCGCTGCATGCGAATTGATTTCATGCGAGCCCGGCTTCGTTCTGGCGCAAGGTTCGCTCTGCCTGCCCCCCATCCATCACCTGTGTGAGCCTTGTACCGGTGACGAAGCTTGCGTCGGGGCCAACGATCGCTGTTTGCAGATGAATCCGGCCGATACGCAGACCTTTTGCGGCCGTGATTGTGGCCCTGATAACGAATATGAAGTTGACTGTCCCACCGGATACCTCTGCTCAGAACTTCTGCTTGACGGGGAAACTATCGAGCAATGTGTTCCGGTCAATAGTACTTGCGACTGTTCTGAACTCTCGTCGGGGCAGGTGAAGCCGTGTCAATCGGCCAATGAATTTGGCCTCTGCTACGGTGTTGCCACTTGCGACCCGGAAGAAGGCTGGACCGGATGCACGGCCAAAACCCCGGGGGAAGAGCTTTGCGACGGTTTCGACAATGACTGTGACGGCGTTGTTGATGACGGTCTCACCGGTGGCCCCTGCACCGCGGAAAACAACTTCGGCGTTTGTGTCGGGAGCACGGTCTGCCTGGGCATCAACGGCTCCATCTGTACTGCAACAGAGCCTTCACTGGAGATCTGCGACGGGAAAGATAACGACTGTGACGGGTCCATCGACCAGCCCTTTGCCACCAACCTCTTCGACGAAGAGGGCAATCTGACGGGATACGTCTATGACGTGACTACAGCGAACTGCGGCGGCTGCGGCATTCCCTGCCAACCGAGCGGTGCAGCCACCGAAACTGCATGCGCCAGCATCGACGGAACTGCATTTTGCAAGGTGACTTCATGCCAGCCGGGCTACTACATCTATCAGGAGCAGGCTTGTCTCCCCATTCCACAAGCCAATCTCTGCCTCCCCTGCGACGACGACGTGGATTGCGTTGGTCCTGGGGACGAATGCCTCGCTTACAATGCCGGTGGCTTTTGCGGCCGCGACTGTAGTGCTGGCAGTTCCTATTCAGTTGGGGAAGAAGGCGACCCCGGCTTCTGCTCTGGGGAGGACGGCGTGAAGGGGTGTTGTCCTGTCGGCTACCTCTGCAATGAGGGCCAGTGCCGCAGGGAGAGCAACGACTGTTCCTGCGACGCGTCCGGCAAGATCAGACCCTGTCATCAAACCAACGCCGAGGGGACGTGCAATGGCGTTGAGGTTTGCGTTGCAGAAGGCGAGGATGCGGGCTGGCAACCATGCAACGCACTGATTCCTGCCGAGGAGGTCTGCGACGGCATTGACAACGATTGTGATGGTCTGGTGGATGCACTCGACGGATCCATTGACACCTCAACCGCCCCCGGCTACCCGAGCTGCTTCAATGTCTCCGAGGCGTGTAGCGGTGATTGGGTCTGCGCCGCGTTTGCCGGTCAATTCCAATGGACCTGCACAGCGCAGCAAGCTGGTGAAGAAGTTTGTAACGGTCTTGACGACGATTGTGATGGTAGCGTGGACGAAGACTTCACCGACGACGGTGCTTTTCTACTGCTTGAGCATTGCGGCCTATGCGGGCTCGATTGTCGGGACGCACTGGCCCATTTGCAGACTGAGGCCAACGGCCAGGTCAGCCCTGGGGCAGTGAGTTGCGAAGAGCATGCCGGCGAACCGGTCTGTGTGCCGCAGCTATGCGAGGATGGCTTCTATCCCTTCCCCGCCACCGGCACTGCTTCGGTCTGTCTTGCCGTTCAAGCTGCCAACTGTCAGCCCTGCGTAACTGACAACGACTGCCCGGGAATCGGCCACGCATGCACCGATGTAGGAGACGATGATGGTCAATTCTGTCTGTCGCGGTGTGACGCCGATTCACCCTTCCCAGGCTGTTCAGGCGTTGAGGGGGCCCAGGGATGTTGCCCTGACGGCTATTCCTGCACCGACGACCAGGGCTTTCCGCCGGGGGAAATGCACTGTCATCCCCAGAGTCTGACTTGCAAATGCAGCGCCGATAACGCCGGTCTAAACAGGCCTTGTACGGTGGAAGGGGACGAGCAGACCTGCTTCGGACTCTCTAGCTGCGGCCTGGCGCCAGGCGGCCTCTACTCATGGACCGACTGTGATACCTCCGCCAACGTCGAAGTGTGCGATGGTCAGGACAACGACTGCGACGGCGTTGTTGATGATGGGTTCCTGGTTGGCGGAGAGTACGCATCCGATGCCAACTGCGGCTCCTGCGGCAAGAACTGCCTGGTGAAGTGGAGCCTCTCGCAACAGCACGCTTACGGCGCTTGCGACGCCGATTTGCCGGGCGGACCCGATTGCGTCATTGGCGCTTGTGCCGGGGGTCTGGTCGGTGGCGGCACTGCCTGTCACGAGGACTCCGACTGTGTTGGAAATGGGGCGGGCCCAAGCTGCCTGCCTGAGTTCCTTCAGTGCGGCAAGCTCTGCACTGGCAACGGCCAGTGCCCGGGTGGGCTGTGTGTGGAAGGTACTTGCGCTCCTCTCTGCTTCAACGATGCCGGCTGCGTCCCATACGGTGAAGCGTCGTCTTGCCAGCAAGGGAGATGTGTAACTGAATATGACTACGTCGACCTTGACGGCTGGACCGGAAACGGTTGCGAGTGCCCGGCAACCGTTGGCCTCGCCATCGATTCTCCGGACACATTCCCCTCCTACCCCCTCCCCGGGGCGAGCTATGCCGACCGCAATTGCGACGGAATCGACGGCGACCTTGCCACGGCAATATTCGTCCTCGCCGGGCAACAGGGTGGTGACGGTTCATATGGTGCTCCCTTCGGCACCATCCAGACTGCCGTCAATGCCTTCAACTCAAACATTCACAGCCACATCCTGGTGAGCGTCGGTGTCTATCCGGAACAGGTAGTCCTGGCCAATGGTGCACTGCTGCACGGCGGCTATAGTCCCGACTTCACCGATCGTGACATCGTTCTCTTCCCCACCGTGGTCCAGGGACCAACGCCTGACTTCGATGCTCCAGGCTGGCTACCAGGAGCAATCTACGCCCAGAATATTACCCAGCGCACGGTGATTGCCGGACTGACCATCGTCGGCTACGACGTGCCTGCCACGGCGGCCGGGATTGGTGAGGATTCTGTTACCGTTTACGTTGACGGCGCATCCAAGGAACTTCATCTCGTGAACAATTATATCATTCCCGGAAAGGGTGGGCCTGGGGCCGACGGTGCCCCTGGGGCAGCCGGCGAAGATGGTGGCGCAGGTGGGGCCGGGCTCCACTCTGCCGAGTGCGTCAACGGCGGCACCTGCAATGGCAACGGCTGTAACGAGAAATCGTGTTCTGGACATTCCCAGGTCGGCGGAGCCGGTGGTAGTCCGGCCCCGGGATGCCAGGCCGCGGCCTGCGCCCAGAGCGGGTGCGCCGGCATGGAGGCCGAGGGAGCAGAGTCGCCGCAAACCACGGATGCACCCGCACCAGGGTGTGGATATCCGCTAGGTGGCTATGGGGCGACATACGCAGGCGGACCTTACAACCACTGCAAGTATGACTGCTTTGTCAGCTTCAGCATGGTCGGCCTTGGTGGCACTGATGGCAGCGGCGGCTCCGGTGGGAATGGTGGCGATGGCAGCCCGGGCGGATTCGGCTCAATTGCCAACGGCCAGTGGACTTCGGTCGACGCCACTGGCGGTAGTTCCGGCAGCGGCGGCACTGGTGGCGGAGGGGGCAGCGCAGGAGCGTACATCACCAATACCAAATCAAGTAATTGCTCCATCGGCTTCCCCCGCGGTGACCTGGGTGGAAGCGGTGGTGGCGGTGGCGCCGGCGGCAATGGCGGGAGCGGCGGAATAGCCGGTGGTAACGGCGGCGCAACATTTGCCGTGCTGCTGCTCAAGACACTCTCCGGTACCCATGCCACGGTAACGTCCAACGTTATTGGCCGCAGCACTGGCGGCAAGGGTGGCCGTGGCGGCAACGGTGGTTCCAGCGGCAAGGGTGGACCGGGCGGCTTTGGCGGAGACGCCGGATGGCCTGCGTGGTGCGCTGGCGTCGGTGGGCCGGGCGGACGGGGAGGTGATGGCGGCCCTGGAGGCGGAGGTGGAGGTGGTAGCGGCGGAGTCTCGGTCGCGATTGCCGCCGTGCAGGGGGCTGTCGCCGACTTCTCCGGAAACGAGTTCACCGTGGCGGGCAACATCGCTACGGGAGGCAGTGGCGGGGACGGCGGACAAGCTCTATCGCCGGCCAATCCCGGACAGTCCGGGGCCACGGGCGCATCTAAAAACATCCAGGTCTACTAGGGGAGGCACGACCATGAATATCTCGGGATCCTACTCTATCGACCAACGCATAAGGGTCGCTCTTTGGGGACTTGCTCTGGCACTGCTCATCGGCTCAGCCTGCAGTTCCCCTTCCGTAACGACCGACGTCGTCTGCCAGGGTGTTGGCTGCCCCTGCATCTTTGCCCAGGACTGCCCTTCTGGAATGCAATGCGTCAACGGACTTTGTAGCGAAGAGGACCCTTTTCCAGATTCCGGTAACTACGATCTGCGGGCCAGTGACGGGTCTCAGGGTGATGGTACTTGGTTTGACGGCTTCTTTGACGGCGGCGCTACCATCACCGATCAGCCCTTCGCATCGGCCTGTACCGACAACCTGCAATGCCTCTCCGGGTGGTGTCTCGAATCCCCCGATGGTGGCTACTGCACGAAGGTGTGCACCGAGGGCTGCCCAGAAGGATGGGCCTGCAAATCCATCGCCCAGACCTCCCCCGACTTCATTGAGGTTTGTGTCCTCGACAAGGCTCGTCTCTGCCTGCCGTGCGAAACTGACTTGCACTGCGGCGATGCCGGTGACCTCTGCCTAAGTATCGGCGGGGGCAGCTTCTGTGCACGGGATTGTGCTGTGGAACCATGTCCCACCGGTTATCTCTGCCAGGAAACCGAGCAGGACGGCACCAGCTCTCAGCAATGCCTGCCGACCAACGGGGCCTGCGACTGCGGACCCGACAACACCGGACAGGTAAGGGGCTGCGAAGTGACCAACGAGATCGGCACCTGCTTCGGCCAGGAGACCTGTAACGGCGACCAGGGGTGGGTCGATTGCACCGCTGAACCTGCTGCGGACGAAATCTGCGATGGTAAGGATAATGACTGCAATGGCCAGTTCGACGAGGATATGGAACCGGAACCATGCATCAACGAGAACGAGTTCGGGAGTTGTGATGGCACCCGCTCCTGTCAGGGTCCGGCTGGGTGGGTCTGCTCTGCAATCGTCCCAGGGGCCGAAACATGCAACGGCCTCGACGACGAATGCGATGGACTTATTGACGAAGATTTTCAAGATGAGGAAGGGCACTATCTGACGGTGGACAATTGCGGTACCTGTGGCAATAGCTGTGTGGCCAAATTCGAAGGCGCGTCCGCAGTAGATTGCCAGTGGATTGCGGCGCAAGCAACGTGCGTAATCCTCGAATGTGAACCGGGCTACGTACTTTACAACGGCGTCACCTGCCTTGACGAAGATGCATTCCTCTGCCAGCCCTGCTCCACGGATAGCGACTGCTTCGGTGACTTCTCTTCCTGTGTTCAAGTGAGCGATACCGACCCTCGCACATTCTGCACCCGCTCCTGCGCTCCCGACAGCCCCTTCTCCGAGATCTGTCCACCAGCATACGCCTGCGAGCCACTCGAAGAAGGCCTCTACTGTATGCCAGAGAACAGTAGCTGCGACTGCGGTGAAAGCAATGCCGGCCAAACCAAGGCATGCGTCATCGCCAATAGCTCTGGGAGCTGCTTTGGCACTGAAGAGTGCGAACCGGGTATCGGCTGGATGAACTGCACTGCCGCGACTCCTTCACAAGAAGTTTGCGACGGGATTGACAATGATTGCGACGGCATGGTTGACGAATTGACCGCCAATGGACTCCCCTGCACCATAGACAACGAATTCGGCTCCTGCCCGGGGGTCGAGGTATGCGGCGGAGAAGCCGGTCTGCTCTGCTCGGCCGCGACGCCGATGGCCGAATCCTGCGATGGACTGGACAACAACTGTAGCGGCGAAGTTGACGAAGGATTCGCCCTCCAGGTCGGTGACCCTCCAGCCCCTAAATATGGCCTGCTCAAAGAGCACTGCGGGGCGTGCAACTACGAGTGTCCACCGGTTGCCAACGGTGTAGCCATCTGTGATGCACTTCCCGAGTTTCCCAGTTGTGCCGTCGGTAGCTGCGATGACGGATACTTCGACTTCATCGGCGTCGCTTGTCTGCCCGTGCCTCAGACCAATCTCTGCAGTTTGTGCGTTGAAGATGCTGACTGTCAGGGCCCCAAAGACCGCTGCATACCCGATTCTGACTTTCAGGGATTCTGCGGCCGCGACTGCGGTGCCGGGAGTATTTACGATACGGCCCAGGTCCCGTGCACGGGCGAAGACGGAACCCAGGACTGCTGTCCGGACGGTTTCGTCTGCACAGCCAGCGGCAACGACCGGCAGTGCCTCCCACTCTCGGGGTCATGCGCTTGCATCGCTGATGGTTCCGTCGACGCATGCACAACAGAGAACCAGTGGGGAACCTGCATCGGGCTTCGAACCTGCGAGCTTGAAATGCCCAATCCAGGATGGTCGTCCTGCTCAGCTTTGGTCCCAGCGCCCGAAGGTTGCGATGGGGTGGACAACGATTGCGATGGCCTCCTTGATGGCCTCGACGACTCGCTGGACTTCACTGCCACGCCCTCTGGCTCCAGTGGCTGCACCAACGGTATTGCCTGCAACGGTGAGTGGTTCTGCCAGGCAGGTGGCTGGGAGTGCAGCGCGCAAGGTTCGACTCCCGAAGTGTGCGATGGACTCGACAACGATTGCGACGGATTGCCCGACGATGACTTCCTCGTAGACGGCCTCTATCAACATGTCGACCACTGTGGCGCATGTGGCTACGACTGCGCTCAACTGATTCCCAATAGTGCTCAGCAAGAGTGCCAGCTTATCAACGATTCGCCCACCTGTGTCGCGCAAGGATGTGATGAGGGATTCTTCCTCTTTGGCGGAGGCATCGCCTGCATGGCTCTCCCAGACAATTTGTGCCAACCTTGTTCGTCAGATAGCGATTGTCTGGTACCCTCCAGCCATTGCGTTACCGCGGGGGTAGAGTCCTTCTGTGCCCGGGATTGCAGCCCGTCCAGTCCTTACGGCAACGAATGCCCGGCCGGCTATCTCTGTTCACCGCATGGTGGCGGTCAACAGTGCATTCCCCCTTCTCTCAGTTGCACTTGCGGACAAGATACCGTTGGGCTTGTGCGTTCTTGTACGGTCGACGAATGTTCCGGCAAGCAAACCTGCGTTGCTTCGCAAAACTCATACATGTTCACGGAGTGCAGCACCGAGGGAGTGATTCTCGAAGTCTGCGATGGAGTGGACAATGATTGCGACGGAGAGGTTGACGAGGGTTTCCTGAATCCCAACGGAATCTACATCGCTGACGACAACTGTGGAGTGTGTGGCAACAACTGTACTGTCCAAGTATCCGTCACGGTTCACCACGCGACCGGAGGATGTGACGCTACCCTCAACCCACCAGCCTGTGTTGTTGCCGAGTGCAGCGTAGAGGTGGTGGACAATAATACCTTTGAGTGGATTGACATCAACGGGATTCTGGATGACGGTTGCGAGTGCCGCCGGGTTCAGGGGAACATGACAATGGACTCGCCCGACCTGGTCTTCCCGGCCAACGGCGACGACCCGTCCTACCCCGCCGCGGATGCTACTTATGAAGATGCCAATTGTGACGGCATTGATGGCGTCATTGGAGATGGGCTCTTTGTCAGCGCTGCCAACCCGCTGCCGGGTGACGGGTCAATGGACAACCCTTTCCAGACTCTGACGGATGCGTTGGCCGCCTTCGCTGGTTCGGGCAAGTCCTATGTCCTGGTGGCAGGAGGCGTTTATGAGGAGAACATCGTGCTCACCTCCGGCGTCCGTTTGCACGGTGGCTACGCCCCCGACTTCCTAAGCCGGAATATCATCCTCTTCACCACTGAAATCCGCGGCGTCTCCCCGGGCCCCGGGGATCTTCCTGGCGCAGTATCGGGGTCAGGAATCTCCAGTGAAACGACGATCTTGAGTGGCTTCACGGTAGTTGGACCGGACCGCGCCAACGGAGCTGCCGGTCAACCTGGCGGCGGCAGCTTCGCCCTCTACGTGGTCGACGGCGGAGAAGCCCTCGAGATTCGCAACAACTGGCTCATTGGTGGCACTGGTGGTGCAGGCGGTGCAGGATTACAGGGGAGCAACGGCTACGGAGCGCAATCAGCAGGTGGAGCTGCGCTCAAGGGTGGCTACGGCTCGAACTCCGGTTCGTGCAACAACGGCAACTGCAACAACTCCTCTCAGGCGGGTGGCTCCGGTGGTACGAATTCGCAGTGTTCGGGGGCCAATGGCAATCCCGGCGGGGGCGTGGTTTGCCCGCAGTACAACCAACCCTCGTACGACCCACCACAACCGGGTCACGACGGCGCGCCCGGGTGGACGTGGACCCTTGATTCGGGGTCTTCCGGAAGCTGCGGTGGCCACGCCACAGAGGCTGGGTATCCCTCGTCAATCAAGAAACTTGATGGCGGCGACGGCCACGACGGCAGCGATGCCGCCGACGGCAACCAGGGGGGAGGGTGCACTGCGTCGCTAGGCCAATATGCAAACGGTTCCTGGGTGGGCCAATCGGGGAGCCTCGGCAAGACCGGTACGGCTGGTGAAGGTGGCGGGGCTGGAGGGTCTTCCGGAGGCATCGACAGTGCTTCGAGCAACGAAATGCCTCCCGGCGTTGGCGCCTATTCCGGCAATCGCTACAAACTCGGAGCTACCGGTGGTGGCGCCGGAGCCGGTGGTTGCGGCGGAAGCGGCGGCACCGGCGGGGCCGCGGGCGGCGGCAGTGTTGCCGCGTTTGTTGCTTATAGCGCCCCCGGGGAGGCTGAGTCAGCTCCCATGATCGCTGGCAACCTGATCCAACGTGGCTTCGGTGGCCCCGGCGGGGCCGGCGGCTATGGCGGCCAGGGTGGATTGGGGGGCGATGGCGGAGTGGGAGGCACCTCGCAGTCCTACTGGATTGATTACAAGGCGGGCAAGGGCGGCCGCGGCGGCCGCGGCGGCGAAGGCGGCGGTGGCGGTGGAGGCTGCGGGGGGGCATCACTTGGAATCGCTCTCTTCGGTGGTCCGGCCAACTGGCAAAATGACTTCGGTCAAACCAACACTTTCGCTCAGAACGAGAACGTCGCTACGGGTGGAACTGGTGGAGCGGCGGGAGCCTCCGGCCAACCGCTGGCAGGAGCAGAGGGGGCAACCGGCGCCACCAAGAATATCT
>CAZFVN010000098.1:0-20709 GCA_964522395.1 uncultured Myxococcales bacterium | reverse complement strand
AGGAGCCGGATCCTCTGCTTTTTCAGCTTTCCCACCCCCCTGAAATGATTGTATGTTGAAAGTCAGCGTTTCTAACGCAGGGAGCGGCGGCCCCACCGTATCCTCCTCCCCAGAATCGCACGCCATCACTGCCAGACCCAGCACCAATAATGCCCCAAGCACCAACGCCAGATATCGACTAGAGTTGCTCATTTGCCACCCTCCAATTACCGGTTAGGACTCCAATATACACACGTTTTGCCCCCATGGAAAGTAAGCGCAATTGCCGGGAGGCAATTGCGCGGTACGCCCGTTGTTCCTCTCCTGCCACAGTCCTCAAGTGTCGCGCTGAGCGGAGCGGAGCGGAGTCGAAGGGCCTCCCTGTCCCACCCGTGAGTTCTTCACGGTTCACCCCACCCGCGCCCCCAGCAACCGCCTCTCGCCTTGTTCCTTTGCCGCGGCCCGAGGCCTGACGCCGCCACTACACACCACCCACTCAGTCCAGTCACCGCGCTCGGCCCTTGCGCTTGCCGCCTCACCAGTCCCCTTGCTCCGGATCACACGTCCCGACGGGGGAGCTTCCCCCACCGGGCCCCTTCCGGTCTCGGCGCCGTCAAGTTCCGCGCCCCCCGCAAGGAAGCCGACGCCTCCGACAGCCCACTGCGCAAGGGGACCGCCTCGACTGCGCAAGGCCCTCGGTCTTCAGTGTCTTGTCAGGTTTCCGCCACGATGGATGCCACTTTCTCCTTTTGCTGGTTATCGAGTCGGGCTAAGGCCATGGTCAATGTAGAGAGGACATTCAAGCTTGGTAGGTCGTGTCGCAGAGCAGGTGATTCTTGAATCCAAACCACTTGTAGACTTCGGTCTTGCCGTCCGCATCTGGCATTCGTCTTACACTGTTCCATCCGAGCAGGTCTCGATGTGCAATCTTCGCCATCTCTGCCCCCTTCTCTCCTGTTATTTGGCTTTCCATACAACGCAGGCCTGAAGGGGGTGGACGTTGAGCAGCATTCCTTCCTGGACGCTGAGTCTTTCTGGGCAGATAGAACTCTTGCCCTCTCCCACACAAGAGACTAATGGCAACAGCGCCCTGGCATTGCTGGTGCACAGAGATCCTTCACTGCGTTCAGGATGACACCCGGGAACTGCGGTCGCTGTCACTCAACGGGCGTACTGCGCAATTGCCTCGTCATGACAACACAAACTGTACACCCGGCCACATGCCGTCTAACATGAGGCAGTACTCGTCAGTGGAGAACAAGATGGTCAAGCGCCCTCGGTCGAAACTACTTCGAATCTCCTGTCCCGATGCCACCGGCCTGGTTCACAAGGTAACCGGCGTGCTCTATCGATGGGAATGCAACATTGTTTCAAACCACGAGTTTGTTGAGCCAGAGACCGGTCGCTTTTTCATGCGCACTGGCTTTGAAGGCGAGGTGGATGGCGACGCGTTGCGCGAGGAGATGAGCGCTCTGCTTCCCCCAGGGGCGAAGATTGACCTTACCGATTCAGGCAAGAAGCGCATCGTTGTACTGGTCACCCGGGAGCCCCACTGTTTGGGGGAGTTGCTCTTGCGGGCCGCGCACAAGGACCTGCCGGCAGAGGTCGTTGCAGTGGTTGGCAGTCGACCCGACTTGCGGGGGCTCAGTGAGTCGTTTGGAGTTCCCTTCCATCTTGCCCCTAGCGCGGACCGCACACATGAGGAGCATGAGGCCGATATCCGAAATCGGCTGGAGAAGCTCTCTCCCGACTACGTTGTCCTTGCCAAGTACATGCGCATCCTGAGCGAAACCTTTGTGGCTGACTACGCTGGCCGCATTGTGAATATTCACCATTCGTTTCTGCCCGCGTTCACCGGTGCTCGGCCCTACCGTCAAGCCTATAAGCGGGGCGTTAAGATGATCGGGGCGACCGCGCATTTCGTCACCAGCGAGTTGGATGCCGGCCCGATAATCGCCCAGGATATCCAGCACGTTGACCACCGATTTACGGCCCGCAACATGGCTGCCGCAGGTCGGGACATAGAGAAGATGGTGCTCGCCCGAGCCTTGCGGTGGGTTCTGGAAGACCGCGTCTTTGTGTCGGGAAACAAGACCGTCATATTCGACTGATGGTCGGCTGCTACTCAGCTTCCAGATAGAGTGCCAGATGGATGGACCGGCACCAGACATCTGCATTCACTCCCACCAGTGAGACTGCCACCGGCCCAGCATCGACTACCGCTCTGGCGCTCCTTGAAACGGTGGCCAGCAAGGTGCCGTCCTGAGAAATCTGGTTGGCTGAGAACTCCCCAGCGAAGTAGGCGCTTTTGGGGTTGGTCTTCTCACTTGCTCCGGGCCGATTGATGAAGATGCGTACGCCGCAATCTACCGCCCCCACTCGAGGCACCAGACCGAGCCCAAGCACTCTGAGGGAGGCCGACTTCAACCGCTCTGGCGAGTATCGTCCGGGCACTGCCTCCGCGGGGGGCTCGATGGCAGGAGACGCATTCTCTTCTTCCATTGCCCGGCCAGGAGAGAAGCTGAGGTCGAGAAGGCTCTGGCTCTTCTCCCCGCAACGATTCCTCTGTAACTGAGAGCGGATGTCCCTACCCTTGAACCTGCCCAGAGCCCAGTACATCTTCGCCAACGCCGCTTCCAGCGTCATGTCGTCGCCGGAAGCGACCCCCGCTTCCAGTAACCCGGCACTAGCCTCGTAGCGCCGCATCTCCACAGTTCCCTCCAGGCATTGAGTGATGTTCACCAGGGGCAGCGGCTGCGTGAAGGGGCTTTCGCCGCGAATTGCTGCCCGAATTGGGCCGAGAAAGTCAGGTGAAGAGGGACAACTGCCTGCCCCATAAGTCATAAGCACGGCGCCCCCGATGCCTGCCGACATCAGATCCTGCTCCAACTGCGCCGGAGAGAGGCCTGGATGGACCAGGATGACTCGGACGTCATCAGCCAAATCCCGCTCGATATAGAACGGTCGTTGGCGATTGTCGGGAGCCTGACGAATTCTCTTCTTTCGTATGTGAATGCTCTCCCCGATGGTACCCAGCCACGGATAGTTGGGACTGTCGAAACCCTGCCAGGACGACGCTGAGACCTTGGTTGCCCGGTTGCCTCGCAGCAAGCGGTCCATGAAGCAGAGCGTGACTTCGGGCACCAGGGGCAATCCAGTGGATTTGTAGCCGGCGATATGGACCGCGGCCAGCAGGTTCATCACTGCGTCCCCTCGGCGATCTTGAATGGGGAGTTGCGAACCGGTGAGGACCACCGGCTTGGCCAGGTTGTTAAGGATAAAGGAAAGCGCGGCCGCGCTGTAAGCCATGGTATCGGTGCCATGAAGTATGACGAAACCGTCGAAATCCTCGTAGTGCTCCTCTATGGCGCAGGCCATGGCCAGCCAATGACTCTTTCCAATGGCCGATGAATCTACCGGCTGCTCGAAGCTGACCAGCCCCAACTCAATGCCCTCTGATTGACCCAACTGGGGTACTGAAGAGAGAAGCTCGACGAGGGATGCAGGGCGCAGATTCGGACTCGTTGGACTGGAGGAATCGGTGGGTACAGAGCCCATGGTACCACCAGTGTAGATGAGGCAAACCCTGCTGCGATGCTCGGGCACCGGTCGTACCCGCAGGTCACTGTAGCGGATTTCCATGGGACCTCCTTTGGCTGGTTGCACCCCCAAGCAGGGTTGCCATACGTGGGTACTCTTTGCAACCGTAAAGTAGTTGTCGCCAGCCTCTGGAAGAAGGTCTGCCGGGCGGTGGGAAGCAACCTGATGCAACCACTCACCCCCGTCCTGCGGCTAAATTGAGGGAGATCCAATTTCGCAGTATGATGGCTCCCTGACGTGCAACATGGAGAAGGAGACCGCGTGTTTGTTCGTGTTCGACCCCCGGCAGATGACGCTGAATTAGAAGGACTCTGGGCCTTCCGCTATGCGACTCACTTGCGCGACCGATTGCCCCATAGCCAATACCTTGACCGCAAGCGAGGGTGGCTGAAGGATCCTCTCGACCAGCAGGCAAGTCATCTTCTGGCGGTAGACCGAGAGGGGGAGATTGTCGGTTGTCTGCGCACCAACCTTCTAGGGGATACCCTCTTTCCCTCGGGTCGCGCCAAGAGTCTGCGACTTGAAGCAGTGGCCGCCACGCTGGGTGGTGACCGTGTTACTTACTCTTCCCGGCTCATGGTGGAGCCAAGCCTGCGTGGGCGGACCATCGCTTCGCTCCTCGTCCTGGCCCAGATGCGAGACAATGTTCGCACTGGTGTGGTCGCTGACCTCCACGGCTGCGAGTCAACTCTGCTGAACACGTACTACAGCCTCGGATATCGACCCTATACGTCCCCTTTCTCAACGGCGGACGGACGTATTTCCACGGCGCTCATTCTCTGTGCCATCGATGGTTCCTACCTTGAATCGGTTGGCAGCCCCTTCCAGCGCTTCGTAGATGATGGCCTGGATGACAAGGGCGCTACGGCTCATAGCCTTGCCGCCGTCTTCCCCGATTTTGCAACCCCAGATTTCACCACTCTCGGCCGCCGTACGCTTTGGGCCGTACTCGCCGCAGGCCCGGGCGGCGAACCTCGGGATTCTCAAAGTCGTCTCTTCCCTGGAGTCCCTTCGGAGGAGCTGACCGCTGCACTGGGCAAGTCACCCCCCCGCACCTTCGCCGCCGGGGAGCGCATTCCCGCAGACGTTGATAGCCAACCACTCGCAGGCATCGTGACGTCGGGGAGGATTGGTACCCACGTTGTGGCTGGTGACGACCCTCACTACATCGCCGTTTTGGGCGCTGGCGACCTCTTTGGAGATATTCCCCCCATCACCTATCCGGGGCGTGAGGCCCACCTCACAGTACTTGAAGAGGCAGTGGTAATGCCGCTTCCTCCAGACTTGCTGCAAAGGCTCGCCAACCAGGCTCCTCAGGTGGGTTTCGACGTGGCGCACCGTCTTTGCAAAGTACTGGCTCACCGTCTCGCCACTGCAAATGAGATAATTGCTCGACACATGCCAGTGCGGGGTGATGCCGGCACCGCTGATTCCTACCATCGCAAAGTCGGCGATGTTGACGAGTTGGCCCGCCTCGACCGACAGGCCTCGGTGATGGTAGACAAGGAGGTCGCGCTTCTTCGATCTCTCGGTCTGCAGGATAAGCAGCGAGTCCTCGACGTCGGCTGTGGCGCCGGAGGGTTGGCAATCGCGGTGGCGAAGCACCTACCAGAAACGGAAGTCCTGGGCATCGACCCCAATCCGGTCATGACTAAGAGAGCGGAGGGAGCACGCGAGTCAGCGGGGGTGGAGAATTGCCGATTCAAATTGGGCAATGCTCTTGCCCTTCCACTTCAGGAAGCGAGCCAGGATTTTTCATTCTCAAGGCTCGTTCTACAGCATCTTCTAGCTCCCGACGAAGCGGTTGGTGAGATTCACCGCGTACTCTCCCCCGGGGGAACCGCAGTCCTCATAGATGTCGACGATGGGGGCATGGTCGTTCACCCCGAACCGAAGGGCTACGCGAGAATGATGGAGACGGTCCAGGCTATCAAGATCGATATGGGGGCCAATCGTCGGGTGGGGCGCGAGTTGCCGGCCTTGCTATTGCGCGCCGGATTCAGCAATCCGGGCCTGGTGGTTCTGCCCGTAACCTCAAAGGAAGTACCGGCTGCGGCACTGCTCTCACTGGCCTTTGATTTTCGGGAGCGCCTGTTGCGGGAGGCCGGTGCCTGGGATGATGGCATGGAGGCTTGCTTCACCAGCCTACGCGCCCTGGCCACCAACCCTGAAGCCCTGGTCTTTGTGCCTGTCTTCGTGGCCCACGCCAAGAAATAGCTGGTGGGCCTCCACCTCTACGCGGTTGCGCCACGTGCACGGGCGTGCCATCATCCGTATGATACCTATCGCCATTGCTTGTGCGAGGAAATGCAAATGAAATGGATTACCCTGATACTCTGCTTGCTGGTTGTTTCCTGCTCAAATCCCGGCGGGACAGTACTCACCGTGGATTCGACGCTGGAAGAAGATAGTAGTGGGACCGCCGATGTGCAGCTCACGCCCGATTTAACCGTAGGGCCTGAGACTGCGGATGCGGCATCATCAACGGACATAGAGGACCTCTGGTTCTTCGAAATCACCCCCGACCTTCCTGGACCGCAGTGCGAGGCGGGTGAGGGCTGCTTCCTTGATGAGTGCGAGTCCAACGAGGATTGTCTTTCGGGGTGGTGCGTGCAACATCTGGGGCAGGGTGTTTGCACCCAGACTTGCCAGGACGAGTGTCCTCCCGGATGGTCTTGCAACCAGGCGGACACAGGAGGGGCGGACCTCGTCTTCGTCTGTGTCTCGAGTTTCGCCAATCTCTGTCGACCCTGTATGGATAGCGGTGATTGTGTTTCCACCGGAGGGGCTGAAGATGCTTGTGTCGACTACGGGCCCGGCGGGAACTTCTGCGGCGGCGCCTGTGCCGTGGACGGCGATTGCCCATGGGGTTTCTCATGTCTGACGACAGTCACCGTCGATGGGGTCGGCACATTGCAGTGCGTTGCCGATGCTGGCGAGTGCCCTTGCACTGATTCCTCCGTTGCCGTGGCTCTGGCCACGGAGTGCACCATTGAAAACGAGTTTGGAGTTTGCCTCGGGCAGCGAGTCTGCCTGGAAGAAGGGCTATCCGACTGTGATGCCGCAAATGCCGCACCCGAACTTTGCAACGGTCTCGACGACGATTGCGACGGGGATGCAGATGAGCCTGACCTCGTAGCAGGCGATTTCATCAATCTTTGCGATGATGGGAACCAGTGTACGGAGGACAAGTGCACTGGAGCACAAGGTTGTGTCAACGACATCCTGGAGGTGGGCGATTGTACTGACGGAAATGCCTGTACAGTAGCTGACCATTGTGAGGCTGGTAGCTGTGTAGGAGAGCCAGTTATGTGCGATGATCAGAACCCCTGCACGGAGAATGTCTGCACCGAAAACGGCGGCTGTGAATTTCCCCCCATGGGCGGCGACTGCGACGACGGTAACCCCTGCACCCTGGGTGACCACTGTTCCAATGGAATCTGTGGCGGCGAAGCGGTTGTCTGTGATTGCCAGATCGATGCCGATTGTGCTGAGTTGGAGGATGGGGACATATGCAACGGAACGCTCATCTGCGATACCTCGGCCTTGCCATATGTTTGCAGAGTTGATGAGGGGACCGGAGTTGAGTGCCCCGCGCCCGAGGGCATTGATGCCCCCTGCCTCGCATCGGCCTGTGACCCAGCGACGGGAATCTGCACTTTCGTGTCGTCCGGTGAAGGTGCGCCGTGCAACGATGCCGACAGTTGCACCTTTGGCGAAGTCTGCGCGGACGGCACCTGTGTTGGTACGGACCTTGTCAATTGCAATGACGGCAATATCTGCACCGACGACACCTGTGATTCGGCTATTGGTTGCCTCAATACACCCAATATCGAGTTCTGCTCTGACGGCAACGTCTGTACCATGAAAGACCAGTGCGATGACGGACTGTGCATTGGTGGCGATGCGCTGGCTTGCAATGACGATAATCCGTGTACGGACGACGGTTGTTCTCCGGCTGCGGGATGCACCTTCACACCCAATGCTGGCGATTGTGACGACGGCGATGCCTGTACCGTTGATGACCACTGTGCCAACGGTCAGTGCGTCGCTACCATGGAAGGAAGCTGCGACGACGATAATGTTTGTACCAACGACTCCTGTGACCCCATTCAGGGGTGCATACATCTGCTCAATCAGGTGCCCTGTGATGACGGGGATGTCTGTTCACAAGGTGACCATTGCCACCTGGGCGAATGTGTCGGTGCCGGGGAGCTCGTCTGCGATGATGGCAACCTCTGCACCAACGACTCGTGCGATGTTGAGAGTGGCTGCACCTTCGTGCCCAATGTCGTAGATTGCGATGATAGCAATGCTTGCACTGTCAACGATGCCTGCGCCAAAGGGTGGTGTACGGGTGGTGGGCAGCTCGACTGCGACGACGATAACCCTTGCACTAACGATGCATGTGACTTGGCTGAAGGGTGTATTCACTTCGAGAATACGATTGGCTGCGAAGATGGGAATGCCTGTACCGTTGGCGATAAGTGTGGTGGTGGCAATTGTGTCAGCGGCCCCCCCCTCAGTTGCGACGACGACAATCTCTGCACCGATGATTCATGCAATCCGGCGATTGGCTGCGTCAATACTGGGAACCAGGTGCCCTGCAATGATGGCGATGCTTGCACTACCGATGACACTTGCTCCGACAGTTCATGCCAGGGTGGCCCCGCCCCCGACTGTGACGACGGCAATGTCTGTACTGAGGATACCTGCAACGTGAATTCGGGCTGTATCAATGCTCCGCTTTCAGGACCTGAGTGCTCTGACGATTCACTTTGCACCGATGGCGACGAGTGCGTCGCGGGTGCATGTATCCCTGGTCCGGCCCTCGATTGCGACGATGATGACTATTGCACCAACGATAGTTGTGACCCCGTCGATGGCTGTCTCCATGAAGTCTTTGCTCCCTGCTGTGGAAACGGTGATTTGGAAGCTGGCGAAGAGTGCGACGACGGCAACCAGGTGGACGGCGATGGCTGCAACGCCGATTGCCAGATGGATGGCAAGCTGGTCCCCGGGAACACTACCAAGATTGTGAGCCGCCAGGGCTTTAAGATTCAGTGCAAAGAATGGTCCGGCGATACCTGCAACAGAATGTGGTTTTCGGTTCCCGATCAAGCCATCACTATCAAGGCCAATTGCGGCGTCGACGATACCACGACACTACGGCCGGTATGGCACGGTCAGCCTGATGAGCAGTGCAAGACAATGTGTTGGATTGCAACGGGCGACAGCACCTGTCTCGCCGCGGCCTCTGGATCAGGCAATGGGTCACATTCGGGCTGGATGTATGGCGTAGGCTATCCAATTGGATGCGATAACGATGGCCGTCAATATAGTCAGGTTACGGTTCCCAACGTTGGCAACCAGGTCTGGTCCTTCGACAAGTTCAGTTGGCAGCGGGATGGCAGCTTCAGCTCCTATCGCTGCAACTGGTAGTCTGGATGGGTACTCGGAATTGAGCCCCGACCATTGCCCCCGAATCGCCCCGCGTGATATGCATTAATGAGTATCCACGTTGCACTACTGTTGCTGTGTGAAAGGTGCGTGACGCGTACTTGACGCGAGGTGAACAAATGCCGGGATCCCGCTGCCTGACCTTCCTTCCCATCCTTCTGATACTTGCTTCTGCCTGTGCTCCCGACCCTGGGAAACTCAGTCTATCCTTGGATTGGGGAGTGCTGAAGCCGGTCAATACCGTCTACCTCTGGTTGCGAGTGGAAGAGCGCCCCAACCCGGATGAAGCCGGAGTAACGCTTAGTTCAGCCGGTCCCAAGCCCTATGCCCCCGAATCGCCTCTTACCGTTCCCCTTGATGTCCCCCATGGCACCGACCGGGTGGTCATCGTCGAAGTACGTGATAGCTCGAGTTCTTCACAGCCAATTATTCTCTATGGCATCAGCGAGCCATTTGACTTTCACGCCGGGGACGATGTCACGGTAGAAGTCCCCATTAAGATCACCAAGTCGGAAACCACTTCTGTTGATTTAGAGTTGTCATTGGTTGGTGCCGAGCAGGCCGTACTGGCGACCTTTCCCATTCCGGATAGCCCTTTTTCCCCGATTTCATTGGAGCAACTTCGCAATGTCAGCTTTCGTGCCAGGCTGGCTGGTGCCGTGGGTATCATTCTCTCTCAAACATCTGCCTTCTCCGAGGCGGTGCTGTATGAGATGGATGACTCAGATTCATCCATGAACTGCGAACCAGTTCCTGACGATGACATGAATCGGCAGGACTGTGAGGTGCAGGGATTGGACCTTTCCGGCGGCGCCGAGAATCCCCCGGATGGACCATACACTCTCTTCGTCAAGCTCCTTGACCGCTACGGATATGAGTCTCCCGTCTACGAATTGACCGTCATTCTAGATAGCCGCGCACCGACGCCGGAGCTGGCAAGTTTGAGTCCCACATCTATCAAGGCCGGCGACTCGGCTCTCCTCACAGTGACCTTCGCTGAGGGGCTCCAGGACTTTCCCGAGAACCCCGGGTTGTTGGCGGAACCAGGGAAGGGACTCACCTTTGAACCGGGGCAGCAGATTGGTCAATCCAACACCTATCGCTGGGTCTTCACCGCGACATCCGATCCGGGTGTCGCCAAGCCGTACACCTTCAAAGTGCAAGCGAAAGACCTGGTGGGCAACCAGACGGAGTATGAAGACGTCAAGGACAAGGACGGAATACTCCTGGAGTTGACCGTAGATGCGACAGCACCGCGGATTTCTGACCCGGAGACGGTTTCCTATCCAAAGCTCTTCGGACCGGGTGCGCTGGCGAGTGGAAATGGGTTGCTCACTTTTGAATTCGTCATCACCGAAGATAATCCCGTGGACCTTGATGAGGCAGATTGCCCTGGCTGTCCCGAAGTCAGGGTGGGTGGGAATCTGCTGGGGAGCGTAGCTCTGAGCCCCAACTATGACGGTTCATCAGGGCAGCACGCTTTCGTCTACACCTATCAGGTCTCTGCCCTCGATTTTGTCAGTCTGGAGGGAGCTGGTCTGGATATTCAGGCCGATCTCTCGGTGCGTTGGGCTGATGCTGCCGGGAATCCCATGGAGGAACTTCTGCCAGACCCGGTGCGATTCGATTTTAAATCGCCACTGGCCACTTTCTGCCAACTGGCACCGGGCAAAGGGACTCCGGAATCCCAGTTCGTTTACACTGTGACATTTACCGAGGAAGTTGCCGACCCCGCCCCCCCGGTGCTGTTCCCCGACGGTGAAATGCCGGGCTTTTCGGAAGCTTCCAGCGATTCGGGGGACGGGCTGACCCATCAGTGGCAGACGGCGGGTAGTAACCTGCCCGTTGGTCCGTTCTCCGTCCAGCTAGAAGGCATCACAGACCTCCAGGGGAACGTCGCGTCCAAGGCTCTTTGCGAGGCTTCGGCCGAGGTCGACCCATCGAATCCGACAGTGGATTCATTGCTGGTACAATCCACCCCGCAGATCTTCGACTCCGAAGGCATGAAGTTGCTCGTCCTTAATGGTGGTACGAAGTTGCAACTCACCCTCACCGCTACTGACGATGATGGGCTGGCCGAAGACTACCCGAAGGTCGCCCTCTCCGTTGCGGGCAAAGACAAGCCGTTGTCCCTCGATGACGGCTCCCCCGGTGAAAGCCAGACATTCATTCTAGACATACCCGAGGACGGCGGTGACCTCGCCGACGGTTCCTGGCCACTGCAGATCCGGCTGCTCGACCTCGCCGGAAACGAGGCGGTTGTAACAGATGTATCGTTCTACGATGCCGATCTGGTAACCGACCTCGTTACCCTTGACTTCACCGCACCCACGGCCGACTGCACGTTGTCCCATTCCGACGCCAAATTGAATGATGTCGTCCAGGTGCAGGTTCAGACCAACGAACCGCTCCAGGGAAACGCGCCACAAATTCCGGCCAACCTTCAGGGTGTCTGGAAGCTGATAGAGCCGCCTCCAAACGCCACACTCTTCACCTTTACCCGTACCGTGCAAGAGGGCGATGACGCTACCGAGTGGGACTTTGCACTCTCTCTCCAGGACGTTGCCGGCAATACCACGGAGGAAACCTGTGAGTTGAAGATAGGTGTTGATTCCAAGCCGCCGCTGCTTGATTCATTTGCCCTGACCATCGAGGACGTTGTCATTGGCGTCGATGAGAATCCAATGCTGGCAACCAGCGGTAGCCAGACGATTTGGGCGAAATTCACCGCTATCGAAGCTCAGGAACTTGCCAGTCTAAGCACGGTCGTCAAATTGGAGGTGCCCGGCATCCCGATCCTGTTCGAGCCCGATCCAGAGGGGGGCGACGAAGTCATGAATGGTTGCAAGAAGAAGGAGGATGGCACCTACGGATGTAGTGCCAGACTGCGCCTCAAGGACGAATTTGAGGAAGTAGAGCTGCAGACCTTGGAAGGTAGTTGGCCGGTGTCAGTCTTTCTCGAAGATGAAAAGGGAAACCTCACATCCGTCGCCCAGGCCGGTGGAAAGCTGGTTACCGTCGATGCGACGCCACCCGATGCCCAGTGCACCATCATTCCTGATCTGGGCGACTCGGGTGCACCTTTGGGGCAGGAGGTTGTGCTGCAGGTTTCGCCCTTTGAAGCATTGCTTCAGCCGGGAGAAGGCGACATTTTGACACCTGGACCGGAGTTGGAGGTCAAGATCGGCGAGGTTTCTTATTCTAACTTCTTCATAGAAGTCCTTGACACCAAATCCAACTATCGCTTCTCGCACACTGTGCAGGAGGGCGACGGCGAGGCCGAGTATACGGCCAAGGTTACGCTCACGGACCTCGTCGGCAATGTCAACGATGACGCGTGTAAAGGTAACGCCATTATCAAGGTCGATGCCGTCGCCCCCTCGGCCGAGCTTGTCGATTTGGCTCTCCCCGGTGACACTCCTTTCGCCGCAGAAACTCCACTCGCTAAGAGTACTGTTCTCTACGCTGCCATTGAGACCGAGGGCAGTGACTTGCCGCCCACGGTAGCCATCGGCGGAGGGTCCATGGCCCTCTCTATGGACCCGCCCGGTGACATCTTCGCCTGTGTCGCTGCAGAACCTCCTTGTTGGGTCCTGGAACGCACCCTGGATGGTACCGAATTGCAGGGCAAAGTCGATCTTTCTGTCGAGCTTTCCGACGCTGCCGGGAACCCCTTTTCCACGAGCGCCGACGAAGTGGCAACCTTCGATTTTGCCGCTCCGCAAATCGCCAGTTCGTCGCTGCTGCTGACCGCTCCTGCAAAGAGCAAGGTGCAAAGCGTTGCACATATCACCAATGGCACAACGGTGCAGGTTTTACTGACCGCAAATGAAACCCTTGCTGCCGCCCCAACCGTCACCGCCAGTCGCTCCGGGGAGGAACTTCAGTTCGTTGCGGATGACGGGGAAAAAGAGGCTCAGCAGACAACCTATCTGCTGAAGTTGGGTCCAGTTGCAGGGCTCTCTTCGGCTGACGAATTGCAGGGTGAATGGACTCTCACCGCGAAGTTTAAGGATGTAGCCGGAAACGGACAAGAAGAGACCCTCTCACCATCTCATGTCTTCTACGTTGATACTCAGGTACCGGCGACCATGAGTCTCGACTTCCAGCCTGGCCTGCGACTCTATCGCAATCCTTGGGGTTCCCTCGAATCCAACTACCTGCCCGAGATCGAGGTGCGTGGTTGCGGCGACCCGCTTGTGGGGGTAAACGAATGGGAATTCTGTCCGGATGGTGGAGCTTTTCCTGAAACATCCGCGCACGTTGTTCTCTACAAGCCGCAGTTCAAGGATGGCGTGGCTGGATGTGCCGAAGATGTCGTGACTGTTACGGCGGGGCAGCTCGGTGATGGCTCGTACGGAATACCACTCTGGTTTGATCTGCCTGCCATCTGCATTTCGCAAGTCGACGAGGCGGGGAACGAATCGACGCCTTTCCCCATCGATACCGTCGAGTGGGTGGCCACCCTCAACGGCAAGGTAGCCGGCGATACGACTGCCAATCCACACACCCTCTATGAGCACGATGTCCATGGGAAGGAAGGTCTGGTGCGACTCGCCACCCAGGGATTCGAAGTGCTTGACCAGGAAGTGCTAGACGGGGCAGGCAAGGCCGGCGACGAAAAGGTGGCAGCCAATCAGCTCCATCCGGGTTGGCGGCACCATGCCTGGAATCAGGTGGAGCATCCTCCAACTGATGAGGGAACGGGTGAGGTGCATACTTGGATGGATCCGTTGCGGGGCAACGTCCAAACCGTGCATCCATCAGTCTTCCAACTGCCGCAGGTGATGGAATGGAATGGCACCAATTTCGTGAAAACAGCGTCCCAGGCTTTCCCTCCTGCGGCAAGCCATATCGGGCTCGCATACGATTGGGACAACCACGAGACAATTCTCTTTGGTGGCACCAAGGGCGATGAGGGACTCAGCGAGGGAACCTGGCGATATGATGGTGCGAACTGGTTCAATGAGTCCCTGGAAGTCCAGCCGGCGCCGCGCGCGGCGCCGGCCCTGGCGTATGACCCTGCCCGGCGGAAGGTCATCTTGTTTGGCGGTGCCAACGACAAGTATATGGATGAGTTCGATTTGAACGACACCTGGCTATGGGACGGGGAAAGTTGGGAGGAACTATCCCCCATGGTCATCCCTCCACCAGTACAAATGCCCCGTTTGCACTATGAACCTGCAGGCAATCGATTGTTGCTTTTCGGTATTGACGCCGATTTTGGGGACCCTGGTCCGGTTCTCGTCTATGAATGGACCGGGGATGATTGGCTGGAGATAGAATCTGAGGGAGCCGATGAGGTCGAAGTTGACTCCGGTATGGATTCCAGCGAGGCCAGTTGGACGGTCTCCTGGGAGTCGAATAGGGACCGGTTTGTGATCTTCTCAGCCGGCACAGACGAATTCTACTCTTGGAGCAACGGTGTTTGGACGGCGGAAGAGTGGGACTATGGAGATTTTGAATTGTCATCCGTTCGTGGCGCTATTCATAGCGCGTTCGACAACTCCATGGTCGTTCTGAAGGACACCAGCGTGATGGTCTGGCAGGAGGACAACTGGTCGGAGTTCTTTGACTGGGACAGAGGGCCCAGAGCTCCAGGTCGCCACGCTCTGTCATACTTCCCCGAAGATGGTACGGTGGTGGGACATCTGAGCTACCACAGATATACGAACGGGTATAAGGAGTTTGTCGGTAGTACCTGGGAATGGGACGGGCATACTCTCCATCACGAATGGTCGGCAGAGTATCCCGATCCACCGGGGGGGAACCTGACCCTCGCCTATGACGGAGTCTCAGGTGTCATGCACTACGTCTCGGTGCACGGGGAGGCGGTGGGTTGCATCCAGTGGGTTTTCGATGGCGAATCGTGGAATGAATTGCCGGCAATCGAAGGTGCTCCCACACAGGAGGGAACGAGCGGCCTCCAGGGCTTCGTCTGGGATGCGCAGCGCGATTTCAGCGTTCTCGTTCGGGATGAACTCACATGGATTTGGGATGGAGAGGTCTGGCATCGGTTTGAGGGGCTGGAGGGGATTCCTGCACGCCCCGTGGCGGCAACCTACGACCCTGAGCGAGGTGTGATGATTGTTGCGGATCGGGGCTCCTACGGCGGCCCGAAGACGGGGGTTGGAACCTACGAGTTCGATGGCTTGAATTGGACTTTCCTGGATGCTGGAATTCCGTCCAATGAAGTCGACTTCTTGCCTGATGCCATCGACGCAGTTTTCGACCGGGCCAGGGGAGTGGCAGTTCACTTAGGTGCAAAGGGCGACGGCGCCTATTCCTTACGGGAGTTTGACGGACAGCAATGGCTGGAGGTTGACCCCGCAGTGGCTTTCAAGGAGGGCAAGCGAAGACCGTCCGTTGCCTATCATGAACCTGGCATGGCTTTAATCGCCCTGGGTGGAGAACCCGGAGATGAAGGTGGCACCGACTATCCGGCCGGTCCCCACCTCTATGCTCCCGCTCATGCCAGACCCCACCTTGTGGCTGCCTTTGACCTTGCCGGGGGGCAAGCGCTGCCCACCCACCTGCTTTTCGAAGCTGGAGTGCTGGAGTCAATTGGGGTGACCGTGTTGGCTGGCGGCACTTCGCATACCCTGGGAACCGGACGTCAGGATGGTGAACTGGTCGAGGGCTATGAAATGAAGGGATTCCTGCGCACGCCGGATCCCTGGTACTCACTGGGAATAGTGGAAGGTGCAACCCCCGAGACTCCGGCATCTCGGACCAGGGAAATGGGTGCCGAATTTGACTGCGAGGGACACACCTATTGCCAGGCCGCGACTCTCGACCGTTGGGTGGCCCCCGATGGCAAGCTCTACCTGGACATTGCACCCATTGAGGCGTGGGGGGCGACGCCGGAAAAGCCGGTGATTGCTCTGGACTACGTTGAAGTGAGATTGGTCTATTCCACCGGGCAGCAGTGCATCCCCGGGAGTGAGTGCTGCACCGGCCAGGGTAGGTACGATGAGGGCGCATTCTGCACCGATGATGATCCATGTACCACGGGGACCGCCTGTTACCGGGGACAGTGCGGCAGGCCGGCGGGCACCAGTTGTCAAGCGGGCGAGAGTCGTTGTCATCTAGGGGCGCTGCAGGACTGCTCCGAAGTGACGCCGGTTCCCGGCGAAGCTAGTTGCTGGATCTTCGTCACCAGCGACGATTGTAACGATGACAATCCCTGCACGGCGGATTCGTGCGGTGATGGGTTGGGCTGTCAGCACACCGCTCCGGTCCACCAGTGCCAACTGGGTACTACCGCCTGCCTCGTCAATCAGATTCGCACCTGCGTAGATGTTGTCGACGGTTTAGATGAGTGCCGCATGTGGGGTGAGGCCGAAGAGTGCCCGGACTATTCCAAGTGCCAGGGCGAAGTCGAAGCTGCCGCATGTGAGTGCGTCGACAATTCTTGCCAGGGCAACTGCTGTCCTTATGATTCGCTTCTCGGGCTGTATGGGTGTGATGGGGAAACTTGCATTCTGCAGCCCTGAGAGCCGCCCCTCAGACCATGCCCATCCTCAAGAGCCCCGGCAGGGGCGCCACCCGACTATGCCCCCTTCGTCAGCCGAGGGGTCAACATTGCATCACCCTCCACCACATTGCAGCCCATCCCTGCATCTGACATAATGGCCCCCGGCGCCGAACTTACCGGCCAAGGAGATTGCAATGCTCAGATGCCTTCCCGTCTTCTGCTTGTGCACCGCACTTTTGGCTTGCAGTGGAACCAGTTCGCCAGTTGTCTCCGGGGACACGGAAAGCGATGTTGGCGACGTGTCAGTTGCAGGCGACCTGATTGTAGACATCGTGACGTCCGAACTGGTTGAAGTGGTGGCCCCGCCCGATGAGTTCGTCTTCGAAGTCGCCCCGGAAGTTGTTGCCGACTCCATCGGTCCCCAATGCGATCCGGGCGAAGGCTGTTTCCTCGACCCTTGCGACGAGAACGCTGACTGCCAGTCCGGGTGGTGCGTGCAGCATCTGGGCGAAAGTGTTTGCTCACAGAATTGCCAGGACGAATGTCCCCCCGGGTGGAGCTGTCAACAGGTGGCCGGGACGGTTCCCGACGTTGTCTATATCTGCGTTTCCGACTACGCCAATCTCTGTCGGCCATGTGGCAACAACGCCGATTGCACCAGCACAGGCGGTGCCGAAGATGCGTGCCTTGACTACGGTCCAGATGGCGATTTTTGCGGCGGGCTTTGCACCGAAGATTCCGACTGTCCCTGGGGATTCTCATGTCTAACTACAGTCACAGTCGATGGAGTCAGTACGTTGCAGTGTGTCGCCGATGCCGGGGTTTGTCCATGTACTGGGAAATCCGTTGAACTGGCCCTCTCAACTACCTGTGAAGTGACCAACGAGTTTGGCACCTGTACGGGGCAGCGCGCCTGCACTGAGGAGGGACTCTCCCCGTGCGATGCTCTCGTGCCTGGAGTGGAGAGCTGTAACGGACTCGATGACGATTGCGACGGAGAAGTGGATGAGCCCGACCTCGTGGACGGGAAGTACCTGGAGCTTTGTGATGACGGAAATGACTGTACTGAAGATTCATGTGCCGCGGAAGAAGGCTGCCTCAACGTGGTCCTTGATTCGGGCTCATGTGACGATGAAGACCCGTGCACCGTAGCCGATCATTGTGTCGCCGGTAGCTGCACCGGTGACCCCGTCGAATGTGATGACGAGAATCCCTGCACAGAGAATCTCTGCACCATCACCGGTGGCTGCGAATATCCAGCCACACCTGGCGAATGCGACGACGGTGAAGTCTGTACCCTTGGGGACCACTGCGTTGACGGGGAGTGCATTGGCGAAGCCGTGGCCTGCGATTGCCAGATGGACGATGACTGCGCCCAACTGGAAGACGGGGACCTCTGCAACGGGACCCTTGTTTGCGATACTTCGGCCTTACCACATCTTTGTGTCGTTGAGGCTGGCACCGAGGTGATTTGCCCACCCCCCTCGGGGCCCCACTCAGTCTGCCTGGCCGCAATCTGCGATCCGGCAACTGGCAGTTGCTCGGAGATTGACGCAGGGGAGGGGCTCGCCTGCGACGACAGCAACGCCTGTACCGTCAACGAAACCTGTGGCACGGGGGAGTGCGGGAGCGGAAGCGAGGTGAACTGCAACGATGGCAACCCTTGCACCGACGATTCCTGTGACCCTGTAAACGGGTGTTTGCACCAACCCAACACCGCTTCCTGTAGTGATGGTGATGTCTGCACCATTGCCGATCAGTGTGACGACGGAGCCTGTGTCGGCGGTCCTGGACTCATCTGTGACGACGGCGATGCCTGCAATGGTATCGAGGTCTGCGACAGCGATGTGGGCTGTCAGGCGGGGCAATCTCTTTCCTGTGACGATGGGGACCCCTGCAATGGAGCTGAAAGCTGTGACGCGGATGCCGGCTGCGTGGCTGGCGAGCAACTCGAATGCGATGATGGCGACCTTTGCAATGGAGCCGAATCCTGCCAGCCTCAGGTCGGCTGTCAGCCGGGCGAGCCACTTGTCTGCGATGACGGCAACCTCTGCAACGGAGCCGAAACTTGTGAAGCAGACGCAGGTTGCAAGTCTGGCCAATCTCTTCAGTGTGACGATGGCAATCATTGCACCGACGATTCCTGTGATGGGGATGTCGGGTGCCAGCACTCCACCAACATCTCCCCCTGCGATGACGGCAATGCCTGCACCGTCGGGGATGGGTGTAAGGATGGCACGTGTGCACCGGGAAATGCCCTCTCATGCAACGACGAAGATCTCTGCACCGACGATGCTTGCGACCCAGGGACAGGATGCATCCATCTGTTGAACTCGGCCCCCTGCGATGACGGCGATTTGTGCACCACTACCGACCAATGCTCCCTGGGTCAGTGCACCGGTAGCGGTGACCTCCCATGCGATGATGGTAACCTCTGCACCGACGATAGCTGCAACCCCGACACCGGTTGCCAGTTCGTCCCAAACGCTGCTCCTTGTGATGATGGCAATGTCTGTACCGACGGCGACAAATGCAGCCAGGGTTGGTGCGCTGCCGGGGCATCAGTTGTTTGCGGTGACGACAATCCATGTACTACAGACTTCTGTGATCCCATTGACGGTTGCCAACAGGCGTTCAACATCGATGAATGCAGCGATGGGAATGCCTGTACCAGTGGAGACCTCTGTCAAAACGGAACTTGCCAGGCAGGGGAAGCTGTGACTTGCGGCGACGAGAATCTTTGCACCGATGACAGTTGTGACCCCGAATCGGGATGTCTCTTCACCCCCAACAGTGAACCATGTGACGATGGAAACGAATGTACCGTGGGCGATCTTTGCGCCGCAGCAGAGTGTCAGTCAGGACCTGACGCGCTGGACTGTGACGATGGCAAAGTTTGCACCGATGACTCCTGCGACGTGGATTCTGGTTGTCTCCATACCAACGTCGGGAATGGGACCCTTTGCGAACCGGATGGCAAGTGCTCCAACGGTATCTGTGTGCCAGACGTCGTCGATAGCTGCAAGACGGTACTCGCCAATAATCCCAACGCGGCCTCCGGAACCCATACCCTCGACCCAGATGGGAACGGCGGTACCAATCCTTTCCAGGTCTATTGCGAAATGGATGTGGACGAAGGCGGCTGGACCATGGTCATGAGCGCCAACACTGCCGATGGTCACATTTCCTCCCTGACCGACAATATCTGGACCGTGCAGTCCGAGTCGGGGAATTTCGCCAACCGCTGGTCCAAGGACTACAAGAGTCTGGCGGCCCTCGAAGTCACGGGCACTCAATTGCTCCTGGTCCTCCGCAGCCACAATGCCCAGGAGGGGGCCGACCCGGTGGGTTGGCGCAGTTGGAATCTTGACGGGGCCAAGGAGTTCCAGGATTTCTTCGATGTCGGCATGGGAGCTTACAATGCCAACAGTTCCGGTGGCTGTAATTCGGGCTACGGTGGGGGCGGTCACAAACAGACAACGGGAATCCACTCGTCCGGGAAGCAGGCTCCTTACGATACTTTCACCGGCTGGGCACAAAATGTCTACACCAACTCCTACTACGGGAATTGCGAGACCACCGGCGACGGCTTTCGACTCTCCTCCTGGTATCGCTGGGGAAACAACTCCAACGTCGGTCTGGGGCTCCAAATGGACAGTGTTGGCAGCAACTTCTCCCTGGAAGCCGGCTCCCACCTGAAGATCGATACCTTCGGCAATCCGCAGCGTTTCTGCTACGACGGCTGCGGCAGTTGCACCGCCTATCTCGACGGCAATTACTCATACACCCACACCAAGGTCGCCATCGGCACCGATTACAAATCGAATCAGTGCACCGTCGGCGTCTCCTACCGCTACGAGTGGTACGTCCGGTAGGGCAACAGCGCGTTCGCCAACACTTCACATGCCAGGCAACGCCTTCCCCCCATTCCGTCCGATCTGTCCGATCCGTCCGATCCGTCCGATCCGTCCGATCCAGCAAGCATGGTGCGCATTGCCCCCGCCAGGTCCCTACGGGGTTCAACGGCCGGCAGCACATAAAACACACAATTCCCCCCCCCGAAACTTTGTAGCAATAAAAGGCTTGACAGCGCTACGGTCGCCATCTAGCTTAGTGGTTAAGTCCGATACCCATAGGTAGTACGCCCTTGTTAGGCAGAGATGATAATTGATGGGGGTGCTGTGCGAAAGCAC
>CAZFVN010000097.1:0-20738 GCA_964522395.1 uncultured Myxococcales bacterium | reverse complement strand
TTTGCTTCCGGGGAGCCCCTCGGACTGCGACTTGACGTCGGTCCCGAGGCGTACCCCTCCACGCTCCCTCCGGTCTCCCGGGTGGTTCGCAGGGCGCCAGGGTCGCGGAGCAAAGCGCAGCACCCTGGCAGAATTAAACTGCTTGACCGGGGGGAGTGGATGCCTATAATGCGAGCCCGTTTGATTTGAGCTTGAGGAGAGAAGAATGGGTCGAGGAGATAAGCCGCGGGAAACCGCACAGAGAATTCGCCAGCGTCGTCACAAAGCCCGCATGCAACGCATTGCGGAAGAGAAGCGGAAGGAACGCTCGGGCAAGTAGTCTAGACCGGGAAGCTCTCAAACTGCAGTTCTCTGTTTACCTGAAGAATCCTACCTGATGCGACGGTTTGCCACTCCTGAGAAGGCATGCCATCGGTATCCATGGTCACGACCCCTCTCACGTGCGGATGTGAAATTGGATTCCCATCCACATCTCCGCCACAATTAAGGCACCCTTCAATACCTTCTATGTTTCTAACGTAGACTGGTCGTTCAAGGGCCGCTCCGAGTAGTACTCTGCCATCAGAGAGGAACATGCTGTTGTTTGGACTTTCTTTGCCGAACCAGACCCCGGCATGGGAGAGGGCCGATTCCAGTGCCCTGCGCAAGGGCGTCATGTCGAGGCGCTCCCCGGCAAGCAGGCCCTGGCGATGCAGATATGCAAGGAACTGGTGAAAGAGCACCTCACCGGCGGTAGCGCCGCGGATGTTCTTCTCAATGTATGAGGGAATGGCCAGCCGGGCATCGAGGGGGCGCTGAAGAGTGCGGATGGTGCCTGCCATGGCGAATAGCCAGTTTCGATACCGAAAGGGCTGGAGGTCGTAGGGGTGGAGGGCCGCCTCTGAACAGGCGATAGAAGAAACCAACGCGAGCCGGGCTTGGGTCCGGCGGAGCATCCCCAGATTATCTTCGCTGAGGGGAGGCCGCGCCTTCGCTACCAATGGGTCGCCGCGCTCAAAGCGGCCGACGCCCACTGCCGCTGCGTCACCGGGGGCTAGTAGCTCGATAGCGGTGGATACGTGGGCGGCCACGCAAGGCATTAGTAGGGGGTCGTTGATAATGATGGCGAGGGTCTGGGCCTGCATGGGTGCAACCTCCGGGACAGTGTACTCTCGTGCACTGTTAAGTGTGGCTCACCGGAGTCTTACTTTCAATGGGAAAGACGAGCTGCACCTTCCTGCCAGTGAACTCCGCGCTCCAATCCCAACTGCAATAGAGAGGACGCGTAGCGTGCTTGTTTGGGGGGCAGCACCGAACGCACCACCTCAAACGCGTTGTCCATCAGGTCAATTCGTTGATCCGTCAGGGCAGCCACCAACATCCGCCGCAGCCGGGGAGTCCCGTGAGGCCGGTAAAGCTCAACCAGTAAGAGGAGCTCTTCGAGCCGCTCGATGAGGTCCTGACCGGAGAGGTCGGCCACGTTTCCCCCTGCGATCAGGTCGGGAAAGAGCCGTTGCGCCAGGGAGTATCGGACGAGCAGGTAATCCACGCGCTTTCTCACCTTCCGAACGTCGAGCAACCGACCATCGGGAATTCGCATCAAACTGGAAGTTGTCTCAGTGCGCTCCGTGAGTCGCAGCTTGCCCCGTAGCAACTCAACAAGCGCTACCTTGTATGCCCGATTCTGGAGCATCGTCGCGACGACGAAGAGGGTGCTCAAGACAAGCCCGGCAAGCGCCAGTTCGTGACCGCCGATGCCTGCCCGTTGAACCACTATCATGCCGAGTCCTGCGATGATTCCGGCGAGGGGAACGAGGACCCCAAAAATGGCGATGCGGGCGGGAGCGCGAGCGTAGTCTGCCATGGTTCCATACATCATGACGGAGAAAGGCGTCTTGAGGAGGGATTTCCACTCCTTGCGCACCGACTCAGAGAAGACCAGAGTGGCGTTTCCAGGCAACGCAAAGAGGGAGGCGAAGGCGGCAACTGCGAGGAGCGCGTACGAGAGGTTGATCCTTGGTGGCGAGAATCGGCGCATCGCCCGCGCGGCCAGAGTTGCCTGTAAACAGAAGACCGCAACGTTCGAGTAGACTTTGTAGTAACCCAGGAACGTGCCGATCCCGCGGGCAGTCTGAAACTGACTCTCGAGCACGTAGGCGGCGGAAACTTGGAGCACAGCTCTTACCAAGACAAGGGTCATGGTCGCCAGGGCCATGTAACGCACCACCGGGGCGCGCCAGACGTAGGTCCAGGCCCCGCGTCTAACCGTCCCATCGTCCTCCTCTTCGGGCTTGTCAAGATGCACTCGTGGGGACAGATTTCGGGCACGATGCACGGCCGGATAGAGCAGCAAAGCTCCGGCGATAGCAGCCAATCCGACAAGGAGGAGCAAAGAGATGTCTTCGAATGGCGCCCACGCCAACAAGACCCCCGCCACAACAGCACCGAAGGGCTGGGCGGAATATACGACTGGGATGGCTGTCGAAGACTCACCAACTGTGAAGAAGTCGACGATGTAAACACCCCAATGGAGCATCAGCAACTTGAATCCCACCTGCTCGAGGGCGAAAAAGAGAGTCAACTGGTCAGAGGCCCCAGTCTGGAGCATGGAAAGCAGGAAGCCGAGGGTCGCTCCGTAGAGGATCGTCGTCACCACCATTACTCGGGCGTAGGAGCGACGGCGCAGCAGGAAGAAATAGAGCACGGTAGCGAGGAGCCGGAGACTCGCCTCCAGAACGAAAGCAGGAGGCAGCGCTTTTGAACCTATCCGGTTTAGAAAGAGTGCCTTAATGACATCACTGCCTAGCTCGAACGCCAGGGTGAGCAAGAATAGGAGCACCCACAGCAGCAACGAGCGACGCCATTGAACCGCAGGTAGCCCGAATATGCGCCACGGGGACATGGGCTACACCATGAATTCGTAGAGGGGAAGGCCGCGATTCACCACTTCACCCATTCCAAGCTCTTCCACCCGCCTCAGCACTTCCTCACCTCGATAGCCAAACGGCACGTGGCGGAAGTTATCGTGGTAGGCCTTGGTTCCGCTACCATCAGCAACCTTCATGACATAGACCCGGTTTCCCTCTTCGAGTTCGAGCACCCGGTCGATAGACTTATACCCGGGTAGCGAATAGCCACCTCCATGGGGCAGAACATTGGCATTTGAAACCTCGTTCACCAGCCCCATCCTGGCAGCTCGATCAGCGAATCCCAGGGTCTCCTGAGCCTTATCGGATAGGCTCGGTCGCGCAGCCAGCAGGTAGACTGGCAATTCGGCCCGCAAGGCGAGGGGAACGACTGTCCTGCCCACTTCCGCGACACCGCCGATCAGGTAGTCATTGGGAGCCAGCGCCCCCTGGTGGGTCAAATTGGCCACTTCAACCACGTCGGGAAAGAGCGCTCTGGACATCTTCAAGCGCCGCGCATGCGAATGTTGCTCGGCAGCCAGATACCCTTGCCAGTATTCGTTGATTGCGGCCTGGTCGTCGAGGATTCTCAGCGCCCCCCAGGGAGTCTCGACGGTTTTGGCCAGCTCAGCAAGTCGCGGTGAGCGGTTGACGTAGAGACCCGGCCCCCAGGGACCGGGGGACCG
Source organism: uncultured Myxococcales bacterium (assembly GCA_964522395.1). Classification (GTDB taxonomy): domain Bacteria; phylum Myxococcota_A; class UBA9042; order CAIXZC01; family CAIXZC01; genus CALGBT01. Next base: position 17,167 of record CAZFVN010000097.1, on the reverse strand, counting down.
CAATTCCGGACCTGACCCGTGGCAGAGCACGCCGTACCGGGAACCCTCAATCTCCCGCTCGAACCGGAGAACATGTACAAAGTGGTTGGAGAGGCCAAAATCCCATGACGTGGAGGTGCGATTGACGAAGCTATCGCCACTGTTCAAATCCCGAATCTGGCCCAGAATCTGTTGTGGTTCCGGCAACTCGTCGAAGCGGCCGAGGAAGAGTCCGCAGGCGTTGGACTTAATATCGAGCACCACAAAATCGCCGCCATGACGTAGCCGACCGCCGTAGCCAAACCCCGCCCGCCAACGGTCGATATTGCGCGTCACTGTGGCATCGGGAGCGCTGACGAAAGAGGCATCGGGGACGATGCCGAGTTGCTCCTGAGCCCAGCGGATCTTCGCCAGGCCATAGGCCATATTGGTGCGACTGAGAGTCTCAGCAAGATCGCCTATGCCTGAGTAGAAACAGGCATCTGAAGCGCGCTTGAGCAGCTCCTTTGTGGCTGAGGAACGGATGGGAACTCCTCCCCCGGGGGGTACCCCGGCAACAGCTAGAATGCGCTACCGATAGTGAACTCGAAGACCATCGGTTCTTCACCTTCCCGCGGCGCCAGCGGGAAGCCCCACTCAAAGCGCAACGGTCCCATAGGTGACCACCAACGGAAGCCGAAACCGACACTGGTACGTAAGTCCAGAAAGTCCAGCGACTCCTCCTCCGAAAAGGCATTGCCAGCATCAAAGAAGAGCACTGCAACAATTCCCATGGGACGGTAGATGGGGATTTCGATTTCGGCATTGAAGATCAACTGTTTGTTGCCACCGATGGGAAAAGAAACCAGCGACGCCGACGGATCGGTTTGGGCGGCAGCGGGAATCGTCGGGCTCAGGCTGTTGCGCTGGAAGCCACGTACTGAGAAGATACCCCCCACGTAATACCGCTCGAAAATGGGAATCGGTTCCTGGGAGGTTGTCCCCACGTAACCCATGGTCCCGTTGAGGCGCAAGATGAAATTCCAGAGCAGGGGAATGTACCACCGACTGTTCAGAGTCGCCCGATAGAAATCAGAGTCGCCGCCAATGTATGGGCTCGCCACTTCCGTGGAAGCGGAGTTGTAGAACCCTGCAGTCGGCATAATCCGATTGTTCCGTGTATCCCAGGCCAAAGAGAGACGTAGGGACGACGTCACCCCATCTTGCTCCAGCCGGTCGATGGGCACTCCGCCAAATCCGCCTCTACCACCCAGCACAGTCTTCATCTGCTCTATCTTGTAAGTGAGATAGACGTAGTAATCGTCCAGGAAACGATAGCCCCAGGAGACATTCCCGCCGGTGGCTTCCGTGGTGAAGGCCTCGTAGTCCGTGGCAGTATCATAGAGGTCGAACGAGAAGCTCCAGTGTGTGTCCATGAAATATGGTTCCACAAAGGAGAGCATATAGATGCTGCGCAGGGAGGAGACGAGCGCCTGAACGCTCACCGTCTGCCCACGACCGAGGAAGTTGTTCTTCGAGATACGGGCCTGGAGAATGTAACTCTCGAGGGATGAAAACCCTGCCCCTACCTGGAAGATACCCGTGTCCTTTTCCTTGACCCTGACGAGGAGGTCGACGTACTGGGGAATCTCATCACCAATGTCCGGACGAACTGTCGGTGGAACCGTTGCCGGGCGTTGAATAATCTCCACGTCGTCAAAGAACCCAAGACGGAAGATCAGGGCCTTGCTGCGGTCAACTTGTCCTTGATGATAGAGGTCACCCTCGGCAATCTTCATCTCCCGCCGGACGACTTTGTCCGCCGTGGTCTTGTTGCCGGTCACCTCGATATTGGCAACGTAGGTCGGCTTTCCCTTCTGAACAACATAGGTGAGGTCGAGAATCCGCTTCTCTCGGTCAAGATAGTGGGAGTTTGAGACTGTGACGTAGGCATAGCCCTTGTTCATGAACTTCTTGGAGAGGCCGTCGGTATCCATCATCACGTTTTGGGCATCGAAGCGGTCGCCGGTGCGCAATAACAGGTCTGACTTCAGTTCTTCGGGAGAGTAGAGCAGGCCATCGGGGTCGTCAGTTACGATGGTTGCCTTGCCGACGTCGTAGGGAGGCCCTTCCTCCACGTCTACGGAGACCATGATCCCTTCCTTGTCGGGCGTCAAAGCGATGCGCGGCTGCCCAAGCTTCGCCTCCACGAAACCCTTGGTCATGTAGAACCATTTGACCCGCTGTAAATCAACATCCTGATGCGCGGACCAGGACTCAAACTGAGAGGCTTCCAACTCATCGACATAGGTGCCAGGAGCCCCGCCGGAACCGGCCCCATCCCGCTCCAACTGGAAGAAGTAGCGCAGGAATAGACCACTTTGTTCCAGGAAGGAGAGGTAGCCCTTTTCCCGAGTCATCATGATGGACTTGAGGTCCCTGTCCGAGAGCTGTTCATTGCCCACGAAATTGACCTTCAGGACGGCCACCTCAGCCTGTTCTTTTACGCGCACGGTGACAACCGCGGTGCGTGTTTCGGGTTCCCGAGCGACCTCGTAAGAAGCTTCTGCAAGGAAGAACCCCTTGTCCTGATAGAGCTCTTCAATGCTACGAAGAGTGGCAATGAGCTTCGTAACATCAAGGAAGCGACCGGCCTTCACGGAGAAGGTCTTGCGGATATCTTCTTCTTCTACTTCGTCGTTGCCCACCAGGTGGATCTTGCGCACCACATACTTCTCCAGGACATGGATGGTGAGCTCGAGTTTCTTGTCCTCCCGTACCTTCGAGAAGACCTGAACGTCGGAGAAATAGCCCGTGGCGAAAATCTGCTTGATGGATTGACGCGCAAGGGTTGGCAAATCGCGCACTGGAACAGCGATGTCATTGCGCAGTGGGATGGTTGCCATCAAGGTTTCAGCGGGAATGCGCCGGAGACCTTCAATGGTCACTGAGTGGATGTGGACCCTTTCGCCATCCTCTCCGTTGGCCGAAAGGGGGAGGGAGAGGAGGGCCGTGAAGAGACAGATTGCCCAAACACCAATACCCCTCATTCTGGCTCTCTGTGCGCTCAACATCGCCCTCACAAGCCTACACGTGGCGCGGAGTATATGGGTTCGACCCAGTGAAACGCAATGAAAATCGTGGCCCCTGACAGAACCAAGTCCTTTCGCCTCCAATTGTTCCCAACGCCGGGCACCCAAAAACGGGCGGGTTTCCCCTTTCTTTTTGACCATCGGACCCGTACATTGGTAGAATCATATTGTTGATTTGCTAGAAGAAATGCTGTAAATCACGTACATGCCGCGTGGAATTGTAGGAGCAGAGAATTACTTCGGAGCGCCTGAAATCGGGAACACAGGTGCTGAATTTGGAGGAACACCATGACAGTGCAGGGTTGGAAGTCACTCATATGTCTGCTAGGCGTAGCCTTTCTGCTAACCGGTTGCCCGGATGATACGAAGAAGATGCCTGTGTTGTTGGATGTCGAAGCCGGGGATTACACCGGCGAAACTTCTGATGGCGACGGTTTTGTGTTAGCGGACGAGGTTTCACCCGATGACATTTGCCCCTCGATGGATTGCGTTGAATGGGACGGTGATTCCGTTGAAGAGGACGAAATATCGCCACCAGAAGACGGTGATTCCCCCCCGCCCCCGGAACCTGAAATCTCTTTCTGCATTACAACCGCCGCCGAGTGTGAAAGTGAGTTCACCGAGTGCCTGACGTTGGACGACGACCAGTATCCTGGGATTGCCGGATTGCAGGTCAATATCAATGTAACGTCCGCCAACATCGCACAGGGCACCAAAGTCGAATTGTGGATCGACGGCATTCTTGTGGACTCCACCAACAAGCCCGCTGACGAATTCAGCTTCAATCAGGTAACTCTCTCCCACAAAGCCGACGGCCACACCCTTGAGGTCAGAGTGCCTGGAGTTGTCAACGCCCAGCTTTCGGTATGCGCCGAGACCGGCGATTGCGGCATTACCCTTGAGCCCTCGAACGAAGATTGTGGGGCCGCCGACGCAGACCCCGGCAGCGCCGGCTATCAGTTGGGCTTCACAGTCACCTCCGATGGCACAGATTGCGATGAAGCATGGCTGGAAATCGGCGGCGAAGCTTTCCCGGCCGAGCCGCAGGATTTGATTGACGGCGAAGCAGAACTCGTCGCGACTTTGGCTGAGGGGGCGGATCCCCTAGCCTGTCTCTCTGTAGAAATCTCCGCCTTCGTTGGCGATTCCACAAATCCGGAGCGTAGTGCCTCTCTCGGACCGTTCGACTACACCATCGACGATACGGAACCGGAAGTTACGCTGGTTGAGCCGTCGAGCGATTCAGTTAATCTCCTCCTCGACGAAGACCCTGAGGAAGACGGCATTCAGGTCACCGTATCCGGGACCTTGGCTCAGGTTGCCAGTGACGATGTGGTCGAATTGTTGGTCGATGACGTCGAAGCGGGCCTCACCACCGCCGGCGACGGAACGTTCTCCTTTGTTGCTACGTTGGCAGATGCTGGACCCCACTCAATTGAAGTCCAGGTCACGGATTGTTGCAACAAGACCGGCTCTGACAGCAAGATACTGATCGCCGTCTTCTCCGACTCTGACCTTTCAATTGCAGCACCTGGCGCAGATTCGACTCTGCTGGCCAAGGACAATGGGCCGGCGGGGACTGCCACAACCTACGCCCTCGACTTCACCATACTCGCTCCCATCTGTGAGGTAGGCGACACGCTCAACATCGAATGTCGCTCGGACGAGGCTGGTGCTCTCCCTGTGCCGGTGGGTTCGTTGGTGATTGGTCAGGTGGACAATGAATGGCTCTACGCAGTTCCAGTGACATTGGACACCGTGGCCCTCGGCAACAATATCCTCTGTCGCGCCAGGGTCACGAAGGTCGGCACTCTGGTCAGCGATGAAATTGCGTTGGTCGTTGGTCTGCCGGCTCCCCAGCTTGTGATCTTCGCACCGGATGAAGGTGCGCTGATTGACCCGACAATGCTCGTTGTCTCGGGGTCTGCCGTAAACCTGAGTGGCCAGGACGTCACTGTAACCCTCGCTGGCAACGCCGCCCAGGAGTGGACCACCACTGCCAACGAGACCGGCTTCCTCCTAGAAGTCAGCGCAGAAGAATTGCCGGAAGGCCTCTACGACTTGAGCATCGACGCTACCGACATCTTTGGCAACGTGGCATCGGAGCAGGCCGGCAGCGAGACCACGGTTCAGGTGGTCCTTGATTCCGAAGCTCCGCTGCTCACCTTCGTGGAACCAACGGACGGTTTCACGTGCACCCCCCCGGCCTGCGTCGACACTGTGGACGATGGCATTGTCCCCGGTCATCAGCAGGAGATTGTGCTCCAGGTGGACGGCGAATCCGATCCTGAGAGTGTGGAAGTTTGTCTCATTGTCAACGATGTTCCGCAGTTGCCCTGTGCGACCCCGGCGGACGATGGTGGTCAGTGGCAGGCGAACTTCTTCGGCGTAACGTTGCTTACTGGTGCCAACGAGTTGGTTGCTACAGCCACGGATTCGCTGGGCCACGAGACAGATGATGTGGTTGCCTTTGTCTCTCTCAACGTCGACGCCCCGCGAGTTACCTTTGACGTTCCCTCCAAAGACCTTGTCACCGGCTCCGAGCCCGTCTCCGTAGTGGTCGCGGTCTCTTCTCCCGATGGCAGCGTCGACCACGCTGACGCAGCGGTCACGCTTTACGTGGCAGGCGAGGAGTATGACACTTCCTCTGCCGGACCCGGCGGCCAGTACACGTTCTCAGTTTCCGGACTGACCCCGAACGTTCCTACTCTGTTACAGGCTGGAGCCACTCACGCCACCTACGCAGTGGCTGGCTATTCGGACGTGCGAAAGGCAACCCTGAAGGACTCCGCCCCTGGAATCACCATTGATTCTCCAGTGGACAACACTGTATTGAATGTCGCTGCCATGGGCTGCGCTCCGGGCGTTGAAGGCTGCAAATTGGATGTGGAATGCACCACAACAAATGTCGAGGACGGACAGGAAGCAACGGTGACGGCGAGCTGCGGTGACGCAGGCGAAGTGATTGTCAGCGGTGAGGTCGACTCAAATCTGGTGACTTTCCTGGGAGTCACACTTCCGAACAACGCGACCTGCGTCCTGGTTGCCGCGGTAACCGACGCCGTCGGTCAGGAAGCCTCGTCTGGGGCCATCTCTTTGACCATTGACAGAACTGCACCAACCGTCGAGTTCTCCTTCCCTGAGACTGCTCTGGTCAAGGCTGGAAAGGATGGCGACCCCGATGCCGACGGATTCCAGTTTGAGATCGGAGTCAAGATTGCTGGCCTTGAAATGGGCCAGGAAGTTGTTCTGGATATCATTCCAGAGGAAGGAGTTGCCGATGGCATTTCGGTGACCCTCGACAGCGGCATCTCTGACGCTGCTGCCAAAAACATTTTCTTCGCCGAATATGATTTTATCGGCGGCCTGAATTCCCTGACGGTAACTATTACCGACGTGGCTGGCAACTCCGCAACGGCAACCAAGGACTTCGTCTTCTTCACGGACCCGACTGAAATCAGGTTCGATTGGGCCGAAACCATCAAGTTTGTGGCGTGCGCAACTAGCGATGAATGCGGTGCAGGTATTTGCGCCGAAGTCGCAGCGGGCAAGCGTTGCGTGACACCATGGAAGGATTCAAAGCAAGTCATTTCGGTAGTCACATCGCCGGGGCTCCTGTTCGAAGGCCAGGACAAACTGCGATTCTGTTCCGACCACGGCTCGCTCACGACGGAAGTATGTAACGACACCTCCCAGGGTGAACATCACGTCTTGAAGACTGTCGACCTTCTTGGTGGCTTCGATGCAGTTACTTTCTCCAAACTAGATGTAGGGGGGCTACCAGAGGGCGAGCACCACATTTTTGTTGAAGCCCAGAGCAACGACGACGACGCCTGGTTCTCTTCACAGGCATCCGCTTCTTTCGATGAACGTTTCCGCGTTCTCTACGTTGACACCGAGGCCCCGTCCTTGGAGGCAATCAACTTCCCCGGTGACACGCAACCGGAGGACGGTTGGCTCAACATCCTTGAAGCCGTAGCCAACGCAACCTTCACGGTAAGCTTCACTGTAACGGGTGCCGAAGGTGGGTCGGCCACCCTGTCTATTAATGACCTGGCTCAACCCGCGGTGATGGTTCCGGCCGGCCCGAGTGCTCTACTCGGCGTCGACCTTGACTTCTCACAGGGCCCCAACGATGTTTGCGTTGCAGCCAAAGACCTGGTGGGCAACTTCTCCAGCCAGGTTTGCGAATCGGTCAACGTTGACACGGAGGCACCACCACTTTCGTTCACCTATCCTCAGGGTTCGGGAGTGCTTCTCGAGGGTTCTTCCGCTGACGTCAAACTGACCACGGAGGGGAACCTGACAGTCACCTTGACAATCCTGAAGGATGGCATTGGAAGTGAACTTGAGGCCGATGCGACTGTCCAGGGCAATGTCACTTTCGCAGGTGCCCTGACCGACGACGCTACATACGTATTGGCTGCAACAACCTCTGACGGCGCTGGGAACAGCTCCGATGCTGTAACATCGCCCGCTGAAGTCATCGTAGATCGCACGGCCCCGACATTGGAAGTGACGGCTCCCACTGCGGACACCGCTCTTACCGCCGAGGACGATGCCTCCGCCGAGATGGGTGGATTCCAAGTGGATGTCCAGTTTACCGCCGGGGGCGGTGCGTCCTGGGATGTTGAAACTCAGCGCTGCCCGGACAATACCTACACGAACTGCGAAGCTGCAGTTCTCAAAGCCGAGGGAACTGAGCAGGGTGCGCAATCCACATTGATTACTCTTGGCAAGCTCTTCAGCCAGACCGAATATCGACTGGTCACGGTGACGGTAGAGGACGCGGTGGGCAACGAGACTTCTGCCCAGACCACTTTCTCCCTTACTCAGGGCGACTGCATCGTGGTCTTTACAAATCTGCCCGACACCGACTTCATCAACAACAGCTATTGCGCGGCGGCGGGCACTGATTGTGCGACGGCTTCCTTCGACGCCGAGGTTTCTGTGGTTGGTGCTTGCGGTGATGCGGACCTGTTAGTCTTCTACGCTGACGATGTTCCCACTGCACAATCCGCGGATTTCGTCATGCAACTCGTGACCTTCCCAGTTTCCGTGGACGATGGAGGGGAATTCTCCGTTGAAGCCAAACTGCTCAAGGAAGGCGTGGAAACAGGCTTTGGCACCGGTGCCTTCACCTACACCGCTGACCTTACTGACCCGGTTCCGGCCCTCGTAAGTCCGGCCGACGACCCCTTCGTGTGCAACGCCTCCGTAGATGAAAATGGTGGCGCCGAAGGTTGCCAGTTCTCTGCAGAGATCGCGGTGACGGGCGACAATTTGGTGGGGGGTTCCGCCTTATTGGTTCGCATCCTCGATGGGGCCGAGACAACTCTAGCTGACCTCGACCTTGACGCAGAACCATTCGCGGCCACGGTTGGCGGTCTGACCTTGCCGGAAGCTGCCGACCAATCCCTGGTGTTGCGAACCAGCGATTTGGCGGGCAACGAGGCCGAGGTGACCGTGGCGGCCTCCGCAGACGTAACGCCACCGGCAGCCATTACGCTAAACGAAATCGACCCGGCTCAGGACATCAACCGGCGTCGACCTTCAGTTCGTCTGACTTGGAGCGCAGTTGGTGACGACGCGATGACCGGCGGCGCAGCAGCGTCCTACGAATTCCGTTACTCAGAAACGCCAATCACTGGTGATGCCGACTTCGAGGCAGCCTGTGACACTTCACTAATCGCGGGCACTGATTCCGCTGATGCCCCTGGGCTTCCCGGCGCCCTCGAGAACTTCGAGGTCACCGGACCGGACATCAGGGACCCCGCCGAACCGTGCCACTTCGTCATGTCATCGATTCCAGACAAACAGTTCTGGTTCGCAGCGCGTGCCGTCGACGAAGCTGGCAATGCATCGGAGATAGAGGCCAAGTCAATTCAGACAACCACCGCTCTCTCCCTGCAATACAGCAAGGTAAGTAACGAAGGCCTGGCCACTGCAGAACTCAACAAATGGATCTACGAACTCGGCGACCTGAACGGCGACGACATGAACGAATTCGCTTTGGCCGGCGATATAGCGGTCAGCGGCTTCTGCATTGTCAAGGGACATACTGACATCGCAGCGGAGATCCTGCTGGCGGACGCCGACACCGATCCCAACGTAGAATGCCTCGACGACGGAACCGGGGCCTGGGAAGGATTCCAGATAGCACCAATTGGCGACGTCAACGGCGACGGAATACCTGATGTTGGCAGTCAAGTATACAAGTACTTTGATAGCGACTGGGATCCTCCTGGCGACTGGAACACGAACTACAAGATCTATCTGGGCGATGGCAATGGATTTGTGGAGGAACCACCGGCAGTCAGGATCATCTTCGACGGCCTCGTCGACTACTACGCGGGTCAGATTACGGCGGCCGGCAATTTCAACGGCGACATCGCTCCAGGCGGAAAGCCGCTCTACGATATAGCGATCGGCGCTCCTGAGATCAACAAGGTCTTCATAATACCGGGCAACGCAGTTTGGAAGAGTTCAGCTCCCGTTACCATCGACCTCCTCAGTCCGGATGACCTAGACGCTTGGAATGTGCTGACCGTAGAGGGCACTGGCATGGCAGGGCGATATTTTGGCGACAGCGTTGTGGGACTGGGGAACCTGATTACAGATGGAGGCCCGAGTCAGTATGACGACATCGCCATTTCCATGTCAAAGGAGGCTTCCGCGGTCTACGTTCTCAAAGGCCGCGCGGTGACCCAAAGCAGCACTTCAACGGTTTCCCTCAATCTGGACGGCTCAGGCTCCGAGGATGCGTCCGCCGTGAAGTTGCGGCCAGATGCAGGACAAGGCGCCAGCTACCAGTTTGGAGACGACGTACAGGGGAATCAGGATGTCACTGGCGACGGCATTGTCGACCTGCTCATATCGCACTACGTTTACGCTACTCCTGCAAATACCCAGGTGTATGTCTTCTCCGGTGGTGCCGTGGTGGCCAATCCAGGCGTCACGCTTCAGGTGCTGGCCAGTGGCGATGCTGGAAACGGAGTTGCTTTGGGTACTAATGGGTTCAGAATCAAGACTGAGGGCTCTCGCTTCGCATTAACCGGTGACTTTGACAACGTCGCCAGCGACGAGGGTCTCTCGGTGGATCTGGTCTACACGGATTTCGGTGTAGATGAAGTTTATGGCCATATTTACCTACGGCTCAACCATCAGGACGACGCGATAGGAGGCAACTTCTACCCCCACTCCGACTTAGTGATTATGGATCCGTTCACACCGGACAATCTTGCCTTCGGTGGATTCAATTTCCGCCCGGTTGGTGACATCAATGGGGATGGAATGCCCGACCTTGTGGTAGGGACAAAGCTGCTGGGATACAACGTCATTGTTCACTAGACGGGTAGCGGCTGTGGGGGTGACCAACTTGACTTGCCCCCTTCGGGAAGCTAAGGTTTTTTTGCAGATAGATGGAGATTGCCATGACAGAGAGTAACGAGACCAAGCTGCCTCAGGACAAAGTGAAGAAGGTATACGAAAAGCCGACTGTTGAGACCGAGGAGGTCCTTGAACGTCAGGTCTTGGGGACCGGTCTTGAGGCTGGTAATCCCAAGTGCTCGTAGCCTCTGCGCGCACCCCTATCCGATTGAATTTGTCCCGCCGGTGATTCTTTCATGAGATTTCATTTCGGTCCCTATCGGGCCCGGGTGATACCGGACCCAAACCTGGAATACTCGATCCCACATTGCCGCCACCTGGATAGCAAGCCAATACCGCCAGACCCATACACGTTGCGCGTGACCGCGGGTCCGGCCCCGGCAGCACCAGTAGACGGCCGTCTTGCTGTCGACGGCTGGACAGTTGATCTTGAACCCAAAACGGGGACCATTTACTTGCATCCGGGGTCCACGCCAGATTACCAGTTCTACAATGAGCTCTTCGCGGCCATTGGCATTGGCCGCACGCTGCTGGGTGGCGGATTGGTATTCCACGCCTCTTCGATCTGCGTCGATGGCTCCGCCTTTCTGTTTGCTGGTTTGAGTGGTACCGGCAAGAGCACGCTAGCCAAGTTGATTGGTGCGGGCCGACGCATCTCTGATGACCAGTCAATGGTCCTGCCAGAAGGTGACGGCTGGTGGTGTCGCAACGAGTTTCTCCTTGAACACGAAGGGGCATTTCCGGCCAGGGTATTCCTCATCGAGCAAGCCGAAGCGACCTCCCTGAAAGCACTGCCGCTTGTTCAATCACTGCCGTTGCTGATGCGCCACCTCGTACTCTGGCAAGGCGACGCTCAGATCCACTCCCGGGTGCTTGACAATCTGGTGCGCTTCTTGACCGACATCCCTTGTTTTCGATTGGCTGTAGGGCTAGACGACATCACGCTTCGACACCTCTTTGCAGAGGTCACATGAGCCTCTCAACGCGAATGTTGAATCGTTTCCTCGAAGCAGGTCGGCTCTTTGCCATTGATTTGGAGTTGACTTATCGCTGCCAGTTGGATTGCTTGCACTGCTACCAGAAGGGATATCGCAGTTCCGAGCTTTCCACAGGTGAGTGGCTGCGAGTGCTGGACGACGCGCAAAGCATGGGCGTCTTTAATGTCGGACTCACCGGGGGGGAAGTACTATCGCGAAAGGACTTCCCCGAGTTACTTACTGGTGTGGCCAAAAGAGGATTTCGGGTCTTCGTGAATACGACGGGAAATGGCACCACCGAGAATGTGCTGGAGGCCTTCGCCACTGCTCGCCCGGCGAGAGTGGACGTAAGCTTCTATGCCGCTGACCCGACTTCCCACGACGCCGTAACCCAGCGGCCTGGTTCCTTCCAGGAGAGTTTGCAATTTGTTGAGAAGCTGTCCGGCATGGGGCTCTTCGTTCGGGGGGCGCTGACCTCTCTGCAGGGCTATTCAGATGACGTTGCAGCCACCCGCGACGCGCTGTTGCAGTTGGGCGTACCACGAGTGGCGTTCAATCGCTTCGACCCGACCATTTGCGATGACCCCAAAGGGGCGGCGCTCCTGGTTCCGGACGATGAAGATTCCGGTGCCCTGGTGAGGGCTGAATCTGCGGTGAGCAGACCGAAAGTGGCAGACGCCATCTGCGGTGCCGGGCTCTCTGCACTACTCGTCAGGCCCAATGGCACAGTCGTCCCCTGCCAACGAATAGACACGGTCGTCGGGGACCTGACTGCGAACAGCCTGTCTGAGATATGGGCCTCCTCTACGCTCCTGGAGCAGTACCGCATCAGGCGTCTCTCCCAGCTTCCCCACTGCCGCGACTGCCCCGATTGGTCGACCTGTGGATATTGTCCGGCAGAAGCGGAACTGGTGTCGGGAGATTGGCGAACCCCTGCCCCCGGCTTCTGCCATCGGATGGAGTCACGACGGGAGGAGGAGGAGTGAATCGCTTGGAGGGCACAACCCCATTCATTCCGGAAGATGAGCATCTGGTCCGTGCTCGAATGACCACCAACTCCATGTTCCCCTTGGTACCGAGGGGAACGCAACTTGTCTTCCAACGTCTGCACCACTATCGACCTGGTGACCTTGTGGTTTTCCAACTCGAAGGCCAGTGGATTTGCCATCGCGTGGTCTCCGTGGCCGGCAACATGGTCGAGACCTGGGGCGATTGGTCACGTTCGCCTGACCAACTCCATGATGCCGACAGCCTTCACGGTCGCTGCCTTTTCCTGGTGCGAAAGGGAGTCGTCCTCGACCTGGATTGGCCAGTCATGCGCTGGGGAAACCGTGCGGCGGCGCGCCTCTTACCTATGTTCAAGAGAATGCTAAGGCGAAGGCCAGAACGTCACATGAGGGTAGATGGCGGCAAGAGTTGAAACACTCTCTTTCAGCCGACAGCCAGACTCCTCCGCCAAGCGTTCAATTTCTTCTTCAGTGAACTTGTGGTGATAACCGAAACGGCCGCTGACTCCATCAGCCGCCGACTGCTCTCCGGAACCGCCAAACAATTGGGCAACCTTTCGCCCGGCAAGCCGGGCTTTGGAGCGGGGAGGCCCCGGCAAGCCATCGGCCAACCAGAAACTGGCAAGCAAGGGTCCGTGCGGGCAGAGACCTCGTAAGCCCGTGAGGACTTCGCTCCGTAGCGCCAGGCCCGGCACATGCATGAGACTCCCCCATCCCAAAACGACGGCGTCGAATTGTGGCATGGAGCCTAGACGTTTCATCAGCGGTGAAGTGCTATTGGTGACGTCCTCATATGAACCATGAAGAATTTCGCACTTGAGGTGTCCGATTCGGTTGGCATTGTCGACGAAGCTTCGGGCTGGCTCGAATCCAATGACGGAATAGCCACGCTCCTCCAGAAAGCGCACTTCCCTGCCGCTCCCTGCTGCCCCCACGAGAATTCTGGCTGGTAAGGCCGGTAGGTCCCGTTCAAACCACTCTACTTCCCAGTCGAATATCGCGTCGGCACCATACTCTCCACGTCGGTCATAGGCGGAAACCGTCAATCGGCCTAGCGCCGCGTCGTCGAGGAGCCCCAAGGAGAGCCCGGAGATGAAATTCCCCGTACGCACAGAGAGCGTTTCGAGGGCCCCTTGCACCCTGAGCAAGGTTGCAATCAACCGTTCAGTTGAAGGTGCCTTTCGTAGCTTGGTCAAGGTATCTCCTCGGCAGTATCCAAGCTCTGGCCGGCGGCCGTGAGCCCGCCCAGAAAATGGAGCAGAGCCACGCGATGTGCCCGATCGGGAAGGCCTTTGGCAGCCGCTGCAAAGGCCTCGCAGCCGGAGCGTCCCCTCCGGAGCTGCTCCTGGGCCACACCGGCAGCCAACTTGAGATGCGGAGTAGCTCCGGCCGGCACCTGCTGGGGTGCAGACAGGTCAAGTCCAGCCTCCCCGGGCAGCCAGGCTAGATAGGAGAAGGGTGCAAGGAAACGGAGCAGATACCCTTCGACATCGCCAGGACCGGCGGTGCGAAAGGAAGCTCCCACGCGCAGCCAAAGCTCATGGAGAAGGACAAGTACCCGGCGCCGCTGAGCCTCTGGCAATTGCCCCATTCGAGTTCGCAACGAGAGGGCCAGAACAGTGAGAGCCCGGCTTGGCGGCGGGTCGGGCGGGGCCGGGCCGAAAAGGGCGGACAGTGCTGCCCTCTGTCCAGTAGTCGCATCCGGTTGCTCGGCCAGTAGCCCCGCCACCCACTCACGGTCATCGACAGCAGCCTCAAGCATCTGCCTGAAATCAAGTTCAGCGGCCAGCCAACTTTCTCCATCGCCGTCGACCCGCAACTCCCGTAGCGGCCAGCCACCGACGTCCATCCCCTCATAGATTTCGTGCAACTCCGAGAGCTTGACGGTGGTGCCTCCTTCCTCCTCACTGGCCCAGCCGATGGGACAGCGAAACTCTGGGCGAGCGACAACAACCCTGCCAACTCTAAACACTGGGAAGAAGGGGAAGGTGATGCAGGAACCTGGTTTGCCGCCCATCCCGTCAGCTACCTGCGCTCGGCAAAGACCATCTGCGTTCAGAAGCTGGCACGCTCCCGGTCCGGCACCAAGATAGAGCAAATGCCCCCGTCGAGCCATGGCCATTGCTCCAAGTTCGGGGTACTTCTCAAGTAGTTGGGGCCCCTCTCTGCGCATATCCGTGGCGAGAATAGGAATTCGACAGCATTTGGCGTCACATGTGGCGCAGTCATAAGAGAGCGTTTCGTCCAAGATTGCCACGTAGTAGACTGTCCCGCTCAAAGTGCCCCCATGCGTTGGTAGCCATTGAGTAGACCAACCGTTTAATGGAAAGTCAAGTCAGCTTGACCCGCTGCTTCCATGTGGGATACCATCCCGTGAGAGGTTTGCCATGCACGGTGTGAGAGTCGGTGATGAACTAAGGAAGCTGCTCGGGAGCGACAAGGTCGTTACCGATGAGCAACACCTGCTCGCCTATGCCAGTGACATGATTCCAGAGAGCCAACTACGCAAACTCGCTGGTCGGCTGCCACCTCGTAAGCCCCTGGCTATTTGCTTTGCCGAAGACGTGGAAGATATCCGTCGAGTGGTCCGGTTCTGCGCCCAGGAGCGGATCCCGCTAGTTCCCTGGGGGGCCGGCTCAGGCGTTTGCGGGTCCAATGTACCCGTGGAGGATTCCATCGCGCTTGATGTGAAGCGCATGAATCGGATTCTTACCCTCGTTCCAGAAGAATGCCGGGTGACGGTTCAACCTGGCCTAATTGGAGAAGAGTTAGAGGAGCGCCTTAACGCTCAAGGCATGACCATGGGGCACTTCCCATCTTCCATTGCCTGCAGCACCGTCGGCGGCTACGTCGCATGTCGGTCGGCGGGTCAGTTCTCAAGCCGCTACGGCAAGATTGAGGATATGCTGTTGGGGCTTGAGGTGGTACTCCCCACCGGTGAAATCGCCAATCTCGGAGTGATGGGGGATGGTCACTACAGGGGTCCTTTAATGGCGCTCATGGCGGGCAGCGAGGGGACGCTGGGCGTGATCACCAAGGTCTGCTTGAAGATCGAGCCACTGGCCGAGAAGATGGACTTTCGCGGCTACGCCTTCCTCGATTTGGAGGATGGGCTGCAATGTATGCGGCGAGCCATGCAGTCGGGGCTGCGCCCCACGGTCTTACGCCTCTATGACCCCCTCGACTCACTAATGGCCGGCTTCCACTCGAAGACTGAAACGGGCGAAGATATTCACCGGGCTGCAGCGCGGTTCAGCGGTCTCAAAGGTGCGCTCGCCTCGGCGGTGACGGAACTGAATGCCAAAGGGTTGGCCGCGGGACTCTTCCGTCCGTCGCTGCTCAACCGCATCGTTGAGCTCCTGCCCACCCGCTCCCTGCTGATCGCGGGAGTCCAGGGGAGCAATGCTGAGGTGACCGAACAATGGGATCGTTTCGGCACCATCGTCGATAGCGTAAGAGGCGAAGACCTGGGCCCGGAGCCAGGCCTTTCCTGGTACAAGCGGCGCTACGCAATCTCATACAAGCAGAGCAAGATCTACCAGGCCGGTGCCTTTGTAGATACGATGGAAGTGGCTACGACCTGGGAGAACCTGAGCCCCATGTATCGTGCTATCGTGAAGGCTTTGAGCAAGCACGTCTTCATTATGGCCCATTTCTCCCACGCCTATCCGCAAGGATGCTCAGTCTACTTCACATTCGCCGCCTATCGACCCACTGCACGTACTCGGAAGAGCACCTATCAGCGCGCCTGGCGAGCAGCCCTGGAAGCCGTACTGCGTTTCAACGGGACCATCAGCCACCATCACGGCGTCGGCACGCTGAAGCGGTGGGCAATGACGAGGGAATCCCCCGGGGGACAGGAGCTCTTCCAGGCTTTCAAAAGAGCCATGGACCCGGCAGGAATCATGAATCCGGGCAAGATTTACAATATTGAATCGTAGGGGACCAGATGGCGACGGGGATCAGCGGAGCACGGATTCGCAAGGAATTGAGCAAGCACATTCCGCCCCACCGCCTGTCGCAATCGGACGCCTTTCGTCTGGTCACCGTCCAACCTGACAATCCTCAAGAACTGCACACCATCGTCGGCTTCGCGGCGCGGGAAGGCGTCCCGGTCGTACCCACCGCACACGCCACCCGTCCCCCCGCCATGGAGAGCTGGCACATCAGATTGAACTTTGGACGACTGAGCGCCATTACGGACTTTTCGGTGGAATCAGGCCTCGTTTGCGCCCAGGCGGGAACTCGGGTCCGGGATCTGGCCGATTGGCTGATGGAGAAGGGCTACTCGCTGATGGCGAAGCCGGACTACGGCGAGGATATGGAACTCTGGGAGTTCCTGCTCTCCTCGGACGCCGGCAACTTCGGTCCCCGGTACGGTTCCAAATGGGCGCAGGTGTTCTCGCTCACCGCAGTGTTGCCCTCGGGCCGTATATTCGAGAACAGCCTGGCTCCCGCCCGGGCTACAGGCCCGGACTTTGCGCAGGCCATCCTGTTGGGCCGGGGAGCCTTCGGGATTCCCCTTGAAGTCTACTTGAAGGTCCACCCCCTACCCCGTCGACGACAACTCACGGCCTTCGCGATCAATGACCTCCCAAAGGCCGCTGATAGTGCCTGGAAAGTTGCTGAGGCCGCGCAACCGGAGTTCATGGAGATCGCGGTCAACCGGGTCAGTGCCAATGGGGACGTGCCAAGCCGATTCGCCCTCATCGAGCTATGGGGAGAACGGAGTGAGGTTGCTCGT
>CAZFVN010000096.1:0-20745 GCA_964522395.1 uncultured Myxococcales bacterium | reverse complement strand
ACGCCATACCTCCCTTCAAGAACGGACCGGGGTACAGCCGTGATCAGATCGGTCATCATGCAGGCGGTGAAGGATCTCTTTGCACCGGCTGTTGCAGGCTGCTAAAATAGGGCGATTCAAACTGTCCCCACGGAGATTATTGATGAACCGAACGGTCCGCCTTGTTTTGCCAGTGTTGACCCTCATCTGCCTTTCAGCCGGGTTCGTCGTCGCGCAGGAAGCACATGAACCCATGCCGGCAGAAGGCCCCGCTATTCCTTCTGTCGATCAGACTTTGGCCGATTACTCTGCTTCAATTGGCGAGTATGTTGCCGTTCAAACCGGCTTTGGCCTCGACCCGGGCGATGGGCTTGACCCGGTGGCACTTCAGACCGCATTAGCGCAATTACTTGGGGATTCACTGGACGAACTCGCCGAGATCACCGGCAGCGCCAATACTCCTTACCAATGCCTGGCGGACATCACCAGTAGCCCGCCGCTGGCAGCCAATCTGGCGGCCATCGCAGAGCGCAAGTCGGACCCAGCTTTTCTCACGGAGTTTCTTACCACCTACTGTACGGCCCGGGTCGGCGACCCTTACGAAAAGGGCAAGATACCCATGGTGCAAGCAAAGGTGGTCAAACGCAGCGGCGACCTGGTGGTGGAGAAGAAGAAGATCTGGCTCGAGGTTGACGAAGGATCGGTAGGCCACCGCAACGGCCATGTCGATGAGCAGGAGTGGTTCGAGGTCAAACTGGGCGTCTCCAACCGCTCATCGACAACCCCTTACCTCAGCACCTCTGCCGCCCTCGTATTACTGGATGGTAAGGGGAAGCCTTGCCCGTTACCCTTTCCCGGGGCGGCCAAGCCAGGTCCTCGCCCACCCAAGATCTGCACCGCGGCCCTGGTTTTATCCGAGAAGATGTCCGTGCCTGAGTTGAGCCCCGGCGAGCAAGCTACAGTGGGTCCTTTCCGGGTGGCGCTACACCCGCAACACAAAGGACCGTTCACCCTTAGATTCGCATTGGAAGTACAGAGTTCTTCGGGAGGTGCTGCCAGTACCACCATCGAGGTACCCGTCTCTGCGGTACCCTCGCTGGAGCTATCGGCCTTGACGGTTGATGACGATACGACGGGCCAGTCCAAAGGCAATGGTGACGGCCGCGTCGAGCCGGGAGAGACCGTCGAGCTGCGTGGCCACCTGACGCTGGACCGTCAGCGCCACCTCTCCAAACTGGCTATCGATGCGCGGCAATTCGCCTCCTTCCTGAAGACTGAACCGAGGCGCATGGGAATCGCCAGCTTGAAGCGCGGTAAAGCGACGCAGATCGCCGGGGACGTGGAATTCACTCTGCCCACCGTCGACGAGATGGCTGCCCTGACCACCGAGGAGCTTGACCCCCGCTTCTTCCACCAGCGAAAGCTGAGATTCTGGCTTGCCGCGAGCGGCTGCGCTGGCAGAATTCGACTGGACCGCGACTGGCCTCGAAATGTGCCAGCGAAAGTCACCTGCCCCTTCTCCAGCCCTGGCTATCAGTTCGTATTACCCATCGACGTCGACATCGAATTCGGTCAACTCTTTGCCATCACATCCACTCCTCCGGGGGCAACGATCGTGATCAATGGCATCGAGGTCGGCCGCACAGAAGAGAAGCTTCCGCTCATATTCCCACAGGTAAAACCGGTCAAGAACACCATTATCTACTACGACGTCGAGGCCTCTTACCCGGGATATCTGCCCAAAGCCGAGCGAGTGCCGGTCATATGGAAGGACCGTTCGGCGGGCAACCTGACGGCTCGCCTTCACTTTGACTTAGGGGCCATTCCGCCGCCACCACCTCCTCCGCCACCACCCCCGCCAAAGAAGAAGAAGAAGAGGAAGACCAGGTCTACTCCGAAAGAGACGGTAGAGCGCTCTCGCCCGGCCGGATCATTCGATCCGCACTTCTCCATCTTTGCCGGCGGATTACTCCGCTTCTACAAGCCTCACTACAATCAGCAGATTCTAGACGCTGACCGGCTTGACGCCGCCTCTCCAACTGCCGGTTTCGAGGTGGGAGGACGGTTCTTCTTCGCCCGCAACTTCTATCTCTCAACCCAGGCGCAACTGCACTTCACAGTGGATGACCCGGCAACTCGCTTTTACGCTGCGCCAACCGGAGTCAATCCCTCCGAACCTAGCGAGGTCATTGCCTGGTCCGACCGTCTCACCGGTCTCGGCTTCGTAATCGAACCAAAGTTTCGACTCCAGTGGTGGCAGCTCCTCTTCAGTGTCGGCATGGGGCTACAGTTGGATTCGACCTTCGGCGATGTTCGCCAAAACGCATTCTTGGCGGGGGATAGCGAAGCCACCATCGCCTCCTCCGTGGAACCTGAACCGATTCACGCCGCGGCACGGCTTTCGGTAGATATCGGAGTCGAAACCGATAGCCCATTCCAACCTTACGTGGGGTCCTTCTTCATCTTACCCACAAATGGCGGTCTTGATTGGGGACTCGCACTTGGCGTGGAGATGCACCTGTAACTCTTCTCTGCTTGACATTCTGACCACATTTCTACAAGTTTTGAGCGGATCCGTGCGCGACTCAAGTGCCGCGCGGACTACGCGCGGCATCGGGCCGCAGGAGGAATCGATGGAGCTGAAGGTATACAACACCAGAACTCGCACCAAGGAACCCTTCACCCCTCTTCAAGAGGACCGCATCGGAATGTATGTCTGCGGTGTAACGGTCTACGATATGAGCCATATAGGCCACGCCAGATGCTACGTGGCGTTTGACGTCATCTATCGATACCTTCGGCACTTGGGGTACGAAGTCAATTACATTCGGAACTTCACCGATGTCGACGACAAGATTATCAAGCGAGCCAACGAGATCGGTTTGCCGACCAGGGAGTTGGCCGAACGTAACATCGCAGAGTACCATACAGACATGGATGCCCTTTGTTGCCTGCGCCCCAGCGGCGAACCGAGGGTCACGGACCATATTCCAGACATCGTCGAATTGGTGCAACAGATCATTGACAACGGCCACGGCTATGTGGCTGACGACGGTTCGGTCTACTTCTCCATCGACACCTATCCCCAATACCTGGAGCTCTCCGGTCGCAACCTTGAGGACATGGTGGCCGGCGCCAGCGACCGGGTGGAAACCGACAGCAATAAACGTAATCCGCTGGACTTCGTACTCTGGAAGCCATCGAAAGAGGGAGAGCCGGCCTGGGATTCTCCGTGGTGCTCAGGACGGCCCGGGTGGCACATAGAATGTTCGGCCATGAGTGCCCACCATCTGGGGAGTGCCTTTGATATTCACGGCGGTGGTAAGGACCTCGTTTTCCCACACCACGAAAACGAGATTGCCCAATCGAAAGCCGCATCGGGGGATGAATTTGCCAGATACTGGCTGCACAACGGTTTCGTCAATATTGACCAGGAGAAGATGTCGAAGTCCCTGGACAACTTCTTCACGATCCGGGACGTGCTCAAGCTCTATCACCCCGAGGCAGTGAGGTCCTTCCTGCTCTCAACCCATTATCGCAGCCCCATCAATTACTCAAGTCGCAACTTGGAAGAGGCCACTGGCCGGATTGAGTACATGTACCAGACCCTAGCCACCCTCGACGAAGCCATCGCACTCGGCGGCAACGAAGGGGACAATCTTCACCCGGAAACGGAGACGGTTCGCCAGCAGATCACCTCCGCCATGAGTGACGACTTCAACGCGGCTGCCGCTCTCGGCCACATCTTTGAGCTGCTCCGGGCGGCCAACGACTGGACCAAAAAGAAGCGCAAGTTAGTGGGCCGCATAACCACTCTCAGAGCGATTCGTAAAGTGGTCTCTGAAGCGGCTTCGATCTTCGGGATTCTAGAGCGCTCTCCGCAAGAAGCACTGGACGAAATCCGAGATCGTGATGTGGTACGGATGGGGCTCGACGTTGCCTGGATCGAAGGACGCTTGCAGGCCCGTACGACAGCACGCAAAGAGAAGGACTTCGCACAAGCGGACTCCATCCGAGAAGAATTGGCAGCCAAACAGGTGGCCGTGATGGACACCCCCCAGGGAACCGCCTGGGGGGTGATTAGAGCCACCGTCGAATAGGAGGCATTGCTATGGCCCTACTCGAAATCAGAACCTATCCTGACCCGGTCCTCCGTGAGGAGTGCCAGCCGGTAACAGACTTCGACGACGCCCTGAAGAAGCTTGCCGAGGACATGGCTGAGACGATGTATGCAAGTGATGGCATCGGACTGGCCGCACCTCAAGTGGGGATTGCGAAGGCCTTTCTGGTGGTCGACCCGTCTTCCCCAGAAGAGCGCGGCAGAACAATTCTCGCTCTGGCCAACCCGGTCATCACTGAATCAGACGGAGCCATCGAGTTTGAAGAGGGTTGCTTGAGCCTACCGGAGTTGACTGTCCCTACAACCCGCAAGGCCATGGTCAAAGTGACTGCGCAGGACCTCGATGGCAACAACATTGAGGTTGTCGCTGAGGGCCTCCTGGCAATCGTCCTGCAACACGAGATTGACCACTTGCATGGACGCTTGTTGGTGGACTACGTTTCACCCCTCCGCCGAGCCAGCGTCATCCGCAAGCTCAAGAAACTGAAGGAGCAAGACGGAGAGGACGTTTGATGCGGGTCGTCTTCATGGGCACTCCTGATCTGGCGGCAACGGTGCTTGAAGCCCTGCTGGATTCGCCGCACGAATTGGTCGGTGTATGCTGCCAGCCCGACCGGGCCCGGGGCCGAAACCGGGAGCCGGCGCCTCCTCCGGTTAAGGAGCGGGCACTCCGTAACGACATCCCCGTCTATCAGCCACGATCGCTCCGCAAGAAAGCCCAGGAGCGACTGACCGCCATGGCCCCTGATGTGATGGTGGTAGCTGCGTATGGGCGCATTCTGCCGCAGAGCATTCTGGACATTCCCCGATATGGCTGTCTTAATGTACACGCTTCGCTGCTGCCAAAGTATCGCGGTGCGGCCCCCATCCAGTGGGCCATCGCCAATGGGGATGACCACAGCGGTGTTACGATTATGCAAATGGATGCGGGCCTCGATACCGGCGACATTCTGACGGCCGAGACCATTCCCATCACCGACGAGACAACTGCCGACCAACTTCACGACCAGTTGGCTGGCGTCGGTGCGGCACTGCTGTTGGACACTCTCGCCAAACTGGAAGCTGGTGAACTGGAGCCCGTCCCCCAGGACGATGCCCGGGCAACCAGCGCCCCCATGCTTTCCAGGGACGATGGGCGCATCGACTGGGATTGGGACGCTCGCACCATCGACTGCCGCGTGCGCGGTTTCCACCCTTGGCCCGGCGCCCATACAACCTTCAGGAATCGCCAGTTCAAGCTCTTTCCACCGGTGAAACCGTGGCCGGGCGTTGGCGGCAACGAGCCTCCCGGAACGGTCCTGGCCGCCGATAACAGCGGTCTGACCGTCCGCTGTGGCGACGGCGCCGTGGTCCTGTCAGAAGTCCAACTTCAGAATAAGAAGCGGATGCCCGCCCACCAGTTCGCCACCGGTGCCAGACTAGATACTGGGGAACTACTGGGCGACTAGTCTCTGGTCGACCTAGTTCCGGCGGTCAAGCACCCGGTCGATTCGGGTGATTAGATCGTAGGCCTGGGTCATATTGGGGACAGAGATACGGACGAAATTCTCGAGGCGCGGGAGGGTGGACCGATCCCGAATATAGACCCCCTCATCTTCCAGCAGCGAGCAGAATTCCAGGGGGTCATCGACCTTCAATAGTACGAAGTTGGCTGGAGTTGTAATGAGTTCAAGACCTCGCCGGCCCATGGCTTCCTGGAGCACTTCCTTGGCCGCGCTGACTTCCCGCACATACTCCTCGTAGTAGGGTAGATCGGACAAGCAAGCGGTCGCGGCAATCTGGCCAAGCCGATTGACGCTCTTGGGATTAAAGAGCTTCTTCAACTCAGTTTGAATTGGCTCGGCGGCGCAGAGGTAGCCCATTCGCAGCCCGGCAATGCCGAAACATTTGGAGAAGGTTCTGGTCACTACCAGGTTCGGGTAATGCGCCACCAATTCCACTGTAGATTCACCATGAAACTCGAAGTAGGCTTCGTCGACGACGAAGAGGGTATCCGGGTAGCCGGCCAGCAACTCCGCTACCCCCTCGGCATCATAGGTCACGCCGGTGGGGTTATTGGGGTTGACCAGATAGACGAGCTTGGTTGGTATAGTCAGGGCATCGTGTAGGCCCTGAAAGTCGGGGTCGAAGATATCCTCGGGCAGATATGGGGTTACCTCAGCATTGCGAGCCTGCACGTAGACCAGAAAGTGTGTGTAGGTAGGCATCGGCACCAGCACCCGATCTCCGGGGGCAAGATATGTCTTACACACCAACTCAAGCGCGTCATCGGAGCCGTTGGTAACAAGTACATGTTCTGCTGCCACGCCAACATAGTCGGCGAGCATGTCGGCGAGACTTCTGCTCCCCAGTTCGGGGTACCAATTGAGGTGGTTTGAGTGGCTGAGAAAAGAAACGATCGCCTGATAGACCTTCGGCGAAGGTGGAATTGTCGACTCGTTCCAGTCAAGCTTCAAAGCACGCTGCTTCGGTCGATCCCAGATCTTGACCAACGATGAAACGGGGTCATATGGAGCGAGACTGTCCAGCCACGGAGCCGCATGGGGTCCGTCGGGGTCAACCTTGAGCTGTTGCGCCCGCTTGCTGATCGTCGTCCGGTCGTCCTGACTACTGGTCATTGCATCCTCCAGAGGGGGCGTAAGATGCCACCGTGCCCTCGGGCTTGTCAACGGCTTTCAACAAATCCAGCCACGGGCAGAAGCAGCAACAAGTGTACCATGCCTTCGGAAGATGAAAAATAACTGGAGACACCGGGCACTTTAATGTTTGATTCCGCGCAGTTATCTGCGTTCATTTTTCAACTTCGCCATTCTCTGAGGGGAGGCGCCACAGTCGCTGGGCGTCAACAATTCGACGGGTTTGGCGATCTGGGCGTCGGAAAGCTGACAGGCGTGAGCCGGGCCGCACTCTGTCGGGCATCATTTTGAGTTGACATGCCCCCGGCGATCCGCTAGAAAGGGCACGCTTTCCCGTGCGCGTAAAGAGACCTGTATCAGAGCAGGTCCAGACGATACGAAGCAGTTGACAAGTTATGAAGCAGCAACAATGGACGAAGGAGGATCTCATGCGTTTGCGTAATCTGTTTGTAGTTTTGGTAGTGGCTCTCGGCCTCTGCATGGTCGGTTGCAAGGGCAAGGAAGAAGGCAAGAAGGAAGAAGCCAAGAAGGAAGAAGGCAAGAAGGAAGAAAAGAAGGCCGAAGAACCAAAGACCGAAGAGCCGAAGGCTGAAGAACCGGCAGCCGAAGAGCCCAAGGCCGAAGAGCCTGTGGCCGATGAGGCGAAAGCTGAAGAACCGGCAGCCGAAGAACCCAAGGCCGAAGAACCCAAGGCCGAAGAGCCCAAGGCCGAAGAGCCCAAGGCCGAAGAACTGACGGCTGAGAACCTCGGCGCCAAAGAGACCGTAGAGTTCGTCTTCAAGGCAGTCCAGAACAAGAAACTGGCTCCCGTTGCTGGCCTCTTCCCCGCTAAGTACCTGGCCGACGTAGATGGCCTCGTGCAGGACTTCGCCAAAGCGATGGATGCCGAATTGTGGACCAAGTCCGTGGCGATCCTCGACAAGACCTTCAAGGTTGCCGTGGCCCAGAAGGATGGCCTGGCTCAGATGGTTGCTGGCATGGGCATGCCGGTGAAGACCGACGACGTCAAGAAGGCCATCGAAGTATTGGCAGAGACTTGGGGAATGCTCAAGGAAATGGGCCTTACCGACCTCGAAAAACTGAAGTCCTTCAGTCTTGCTGAATTCGCTGGCGCCGGCCTCCCGAAAGTCATCGACAAGCTCTGGGCCTTCGCTGATGAGACCCAGAAGGCTCAGATGCAGGCAGGCATGGCTGTCCTCGCCACCGCGCAGGTCAAAGTCCTCGAGACTACCCAGGATGAGAAGTGGGGTGAGGTCGTGGAACTTGAGATTTCCATCGCCGGCGAAGGCGAAAAGGGCAAGATGGTCAAGGTGGATGGCAAGTGGGTTCCGCTGGAAATGGCCGAAGATTGGGACGAGGGCATCAAAGAAGCCAAGGCTGGCATCGCCGAAATGGCGACTGAACTGCCCAAGGCCAAGGCAGAGATCCTGGGCGTTTTGGCCCAGGTCGAAACTACGGTTGATCAGGTCGAAAAGAGTGGCGACCTCAGCGCGCTGCAGCAGTTGGGCGGCATGATGATGGGAATGCCCGCTCCAGCCAGCGATAGTGGCACCAAGGCAATTGAGGCGCCGGCAGAAGATACGGCTCCCAAGGCTGAAGAGGCACCGACCGCCGAAGCCGCCCCCGCAGCCGAAGCTGCCCCCGCAGCCGAAGCCGCCCCCGCAGCCGAAGCCGCCCCCGCAGCCGAAGCCGCCCCCGCAGCCGAAGCCACGAAATAACCCTGCCTCAACTTGACACACCAGCCTCAATCTGAGACACGAGCACTAAATCCAACAGTTACAGCCACATAGGAACTCGCCCCCCACTATGAACTCGCGCCGCGCGACATTGAAACACTATTAGTGGTGACTTGGAGGGGAGGCTTTGGGCGGGAGCAGCGGGCGCACACTCGCACCATTCCTAGCTCTGTTGCATCATCCTGTTGTATTGAGCCGGTTGGCACGGGTCATGCAGGAGTAGAGAGACAGCGATGACGTGCTAACGCTCTTTGCCAGTTCCGGTACCCAGTTCGAGCTCCCGTTGGTCGTACGCTCCGCTTCCCCGCTCCCGCTCTTGACGACAAACTGCATCGGTACCGACTGTCGTCGCAGGGTCTCCCTGGGCCCGAACAGTTCTAATTGAGGCGTCCCCCCGGCCGCCCCGTTGAAGCTGGAAGTACGCTCGTGTTCCCGTTGCAACTCCTGTAGGTTTTCTGCTCTTGCTAGTTCAGGCCGGGGGGAGCACTCTGCTCCCCTGGCAGTCGCACCACTGCCCCTTCGAGGAGTCTCTTCACATAATCCCATCTGGTCTGCTCAATGCGATGCTTGCAGATGGCTGTGCGCGCGGCGAGACGAAACTCCGGCGAGGATGATTCGATGGCCCCGCGGCGGCGGTTCAGTTTGAAGAGGTGAATCCCTATCTCAGAGCGGATGGGACCAGCTACATCGCCCGGCGACAGCACCTTGACGGCACTGACAACGGATTCTGGAAAGAGTGCCCTCGGGCGCTTGCGGTCTAGGGGAATTGAAGGCCAATCGAGCATGCCAAAGTCCGTCACGACGAGGCTTGGCCAGGCTGCTCGTAGCTTCACCATGGAGGGAAGCTCTCCCTCCCTCCAGGCCAATGCGATGGTGCGCAGTTCTTCAACCAGCGGCTCGTGTCGCTCCATACAGGCGCGCAGTTGAGCATCTTCACAATCAGCCCGGTCCAAACGCTGACAGCAGCGAACTTCAATTACATCACCCTGATAGACGTCCACCGGCCACTCCGGCCGATAACTGAACTCGTAGAGTTCTTCAATCTGCCGACTCGTGATGTTGTTGCAGAGTGTCTCTTCGGAATAGACCGTCTCAAGAAACCGGAGCGACAGGTCAAATCGGTCGACGACTTGCAAAGCTCCAGGGAATCCCGCATTCCGGGCCTCCTGCGCTACGACTTCCGCCTGAACTGTCAGATTGCGCGCTTCTTCCAAAGAGGTTGAGAGACGCGCTGCCGCCAACTCAATGGTCTGCTCATCGATCTCGACCCCGTTGACTATTACCGCTACCACCGGATTGACGACGGCGAGGCTCTCCGGCGCGGCCACCACGTCGCTTGCGCTGGGCTTCGCAGCTCTGACTTCGGTCTTGTTCTTACAACCGCCGAGGAGGGCGAGGAAGAAGCAGAGAGCAATTGGAAATCGATGGTCAACTTGCCACTGTCTTCTCACTTGAGGTCCTGATGTAGAGGGTCACAAAGCCAAGGTGAGAGAGGGGATGCGTGGCGCACCAGGTGTTGCATCAGTCGGCATTCTCCCAGTAGTCACATTCACCGTCGCCGGTTTTGTCCCAGCCCTTCTTGCTGAGCTTCTCGCCTGCATACCAGAGCTCGCAATAGTCCGGGCGGCCATTGCCGGTGTTGTCGCGGTTCAGCCGTACCATTTTGCCTTCTTCAAAGTACTTCCAGATGAAGACCTCTTTGTTACCACGGTAGATCTGCTTCTGCGTCAGAATCCCCTTTTCGTAGATGTTGACCTGATCGATTTCCCCGTCATAGTCAAGGTCGGCCTCTTCCCGCGTCAGCAGACCCTCGTCATCAAAGAGTCGCACGATATCTTTGCGCCCGTCGAAGTTGAGGTCTGCTTCCTTCTTGAAGAGGACTCGTTTGGAGACCGTGGGGTCCTTGGGGTCGGGCTGCTCCCGATAGAAGTTCCAAACATCTGGCTTGCCGTCGCCGCTGACGTCTCCCTTCTCCGCAATGAGGTCTCCGCCTCCCTTGGCGGGCATTATTGCGGTGGGCTGAGTATCGTCCTTCACTTCGGACGAAGCCGATGAACATGCGGCAAGCATCAGGATGGCAATGGTGGTGCAGAGGAATTTCATGGTCAGCCTCTTTTTCACATATCGTAAGGTCGCAGCAAAGTTATCACGGTCGCCTCTCCATTTCAAGTGACAAGGCGGTTACATGAGTGGACTCATAAGCCGCGCCAGTCCCTCAACGAAGCGCGTTGGCAAAGGACGGCGGCGACATTCCTCAAGAGTCACCTCTCGAGAATGGGCGAGGTCCATCTCAAAGACCTCATCGGTGGCTCGAACAAAAGCGGTATCATAGACGATGGCATTGATTTCGAAGTTCAGTTGAAAGCTGCGGATATCCATGTTGGCTGACCCCAGCAGCGCCGCCCAATCATCGATAATCACGGTCTTGGCATGGATGAAGCCGGCCTGGTACTCGAAGATTCGGACACCAGCCTGCAACAGCTCCGGAAAATAGGTCCGACCGGCTGCCGCCACCAACGGCAGGTCGGATCGGCTGGGTACCACAAGTCGTACATCAATACCCGCCAGCGCGGTGGTCGTCAGAACATCCAGCATGGTGCGATCGGGAACGAAATAGGGGGAAGTTATGTAGACTCGCTGGTCCGCCCCGGCGATGGCTCTGAAGAAGGCCTGATGCAATGCCCCCCACTCAAGGTCTGGGCCCGACGGGAGGATCTGGACCGTGGCCTCTCCCGCCTCATCCTCCTTGTTGAAGTAGGCGTTCCCTTCCAGCACTTCGTCGGTGACATAGCACCAGTCCTCCATAAAGACTTGCTGCACATAGTTGGCCGCCCGCCCCTGAAGCTTGAGGTTGGTATCTCGCCAGTTGCCCAGCGACGGGTCGAGTCCGAGGTACTCGTCGCCGATGTTGAGGCCCCCCACGAATGCGGCGGCACCGTCCACCACCAGAATCTTGCGATGATTTCGGAAGTTGAGACGTTGGGTCAGAGGGCGAAGACGCAAGGGGGCAAAGAATTCTACCCGCCCCCCCATCTCTCGCAGCGGCCGCAGGCGCGCCTCGTCTACCGCAACACATCCGACCGAGTCCAGGAGCAGGCGAACTTCTACGCCCCTTCCCAGTGCATCAAGTAGCGCATCGATGAACTGCTCACCGGTATCGTCGGTCCGAAAGATGTACATCTCCAGATGAACATGGTGTCGCGCCTCGGCAATTGTCTGGAGCATTTCCGGATAAGCTCGGCTG
Organism: uncultured Myxococcales bacterium; assembly: GCA_964522395.1. Lineage (GTDB taxonomy): Bacteria > Myxococcota_A > UBA9042 > CAIXZC01 > CAIXZC01 > CALGBT01. Next base: position 9,030 of record CAZFVN010000096.1, on the reverse strand, counting down.
GCATTGCGCAACAACTGGATGGAGTTTCCCCGCGTAGGCACATTGCCAGTCACCTTTTCAACCAGCCGCTGCAGCTTCCTCTTTTGTCGGTTTGGTTCTTCATCAGCAGGGGGCGGGGGGGGGCGTAATGAAAGTCTGGCCTGAGCCCGGTCTCGCCAACGCGCCACACGCTTGAACTTGCGACGTCCCAGTAGCCAGTAGAGCAGGACGCCCAGTCCAGGCAACAGAATAAGAGTTATGATCCACGCCAGGCTGGCGGTGGGAGAGCGCCGCTCCAGCACTATGGCGACCGCCAGAACAACGCTGTGCAGGAAGAGGAGCAGCAAGATGACGCCAGGTACAGTCATGGCCCCCCATGGGAAGGAGATTGCGCAGTAAGCCCATCATAGTGCAAGAGCACCAAATAACAAATTGGAGTTCCAGGGGGAACTTGGAGGGGAAGAGCGGGGGCTGGAAGCGTGGAAAAGAGGACGATGCGGCTAAACGTAGAGACGTTCCTGGCGTTCCTGCTCCGTTTTGCACTCAATGCAGAGGGAGGTGACGGGCCGTGCTTCCAGACGCTTCAGGCCGATGTCGTCCATGCACTCCAGGCAGACCCCAAAGTCTCCGGTCTCAATTCGCTTGAGCGCAGAGTCGATCTTCTTGAGCAGCGTCTTCTCCCGCCCACGCAAGCGCAGAATCATCCCCTGGTCAGACTGGCTGGTGGCGAAATCCATGTCATCCGGGAGTTCATTGACATCCATCGCCATGTCCTCCTCAAGGGTCTTACGAGCCTTGTCTATGAGTTCCAGTCTCTGCTCCTGTAGCAACGCTTTAAACTTCGCTTGTTCCTTCTTCTTCACTGAGCAACTCCATCTGCGTTGGTCTGGGTTCTTCCCGTAAAAAGCAGGAGCATAATAAGCAGAATGTCCCACATGTCAAGGGCAAACCCACGAGCACGCGCGCGTTAAACGGATTGCAACAACCGGGGAAAACGAGTATGCTCACGGCCCCTTATGGCAGGCCGAGGCCTTTTTTACGAGGGGCGCCGGGAGCGCCCCTGGGGCAGCTTGCGCCGGGAGGAAGAAATGGTGGACGGCAAATTGAGGATGAATGGGGACGAGCCTCTCGAGATTATCTACGACTGGAACTCAGTTGAGAAGATCGCTCCCCTCACCAGCGAACCTATCCTCTTCATGGATGAGACCTTGCGTGACGGCTTGCAAGCTCCGTCGGTGGTGGATCCGCCCGTTACCGATAAGATCATGCTGGCCCACACGATGAACGACCTGGGCATCCAGTTCGCGGATATCGGTTTGCCTGGTGCGGGACAACGAGCCTACAACGACGTTCTAGAGATCTGCCGCGAAATCGGCCAGGAGGGGCTCGACTTGCGCCCCGCCGCAGCCGCCCGGACACTTGACAAAGACATTCAGCCAATCGTCGACATCTCCCAAAAAACGGGGGTCGAAATAGAGGTTCTGGCATTTATCGGCACCAGCCCTATTCGCAAATTCGTCGAAGAATGGGAACCGCATAAGATGTACCGGCTGGTGCGGGAATCGATTCGCTTCGCACGGGACAACAACCTCCCGGTGACTTTTGTCACTGAGGATACGACGCGCGCCCGCCCGGACACTCTCTATCCCCTCTACCACGTAGCGGTGGAGGCCGGTGCCTCCCGAATCTGCCTCTGCGATACCGTAGGCCATGTCACCCCAGACGGACTGAAGAACCTGATCCGCTTCACCAAGAACATCATTGCTGGGATGGGCAAGGAGATCAAGTTGGACTGGCACGGCCACAACGACCGCGGCCTCGGGCTGGTCAATACCATCCACGCCATTGAAGAAGGGGTCACTCGTGTGCACGGGACCGCATTGGGCATTGGCGAGCGTTGCGGCAATGCCCCAATGGACCAGATCCTAATGAATCTCAAGCTGCTGGGAGCCATTGACAACGACCTCTCCAAACTCCTTCTCTACTGCAAGCAGACGGCCCTGGCCACCCACTGGCAGATTCCCAAGAACTACCCGCTGGTCGGACCGGACGCTTTTCGAACCTCCACCGGAGTTCACGCAGCGGCAATCTTGAAAGCCAGAGAGGCGGGGGAAGATTGGCTGGCCGACCGCATATACTCCGGTATTCCGGCTGGGATGTTCGGCTTGAAGCAGAAGGTCGAAGTCGGACACATGTCAGGAGAATCAAACGTTCATTTCTGGTTGGATGAGCATCGCTTCGACAGGGATGCCGGCGTTGTCAAGAAGATCATGGAGGTGGCCAAGTCAGGCGATCGTGTCCTCGACGACATTGAACTCGAGTTCATCGCCAAGCGCTATTCCAGCAGCCGCGTCCCACCCTCGAAGCGAAATTCAGAAAACCCTGTAGAAGCGGAGGAAGTTACCACGGATGGCGAAGGGGATTGACAAATTCATCGAGAATCGACTGGCCAAGCTGGGCCAACTGGAGGAATCTGGCGCACCGGGGTTCCCCAACGACTTCAAACCAACTGCGACCACGAGTGAATTGGCCGCATCTTACAGCGAAGTAGAAGCGGAAGCACTAAAGGACGTTGCAGAGACCTTCTCGGTCGCAGGCCGTGTGATGACGTTGCGCTCCATGGGGAAGGCCGCATTCTTGCACATCAAGGACCGCGCAGGAATGATTCAACTCTTCGTCCGCAAGAACGACGTAGGTGATGAGGCCTACGCTGCGTTCAAGCTCTTTGAGGTCGGCGATATCGTTGGTGCGACGGGCACGATCATGAAGACGCGGACCGGGGAATTGAGCATCTTCGTCTCCGAAATCCGCCTCCTCGTCAAGGCTTTGCGACCGTTGCCCGAGAAGTTCCACGGACTGCAGGACATCGAGACCCGCTTCCGGCAGCGCTACGTTGACCTTATCATGAACGATTGGGTGAAGGACCTCTTCGTCGCGCGCAGCCAGATCGTACAATACATCCGCCGCTTCCTTGACGACCGCGCTTTCATGGAGGTTGAGACCCCCATGATGCACCCGATTGCGGGGGGAGCTGCGGCGCGGCCTTTTGTAACCCATCATAACGCCCTCGACCTCGATCTCTTCCTGCGCATCGCCCCGGAACTCTACTTGAAGCGGCTGCTGGTCGGAGGAATGGAGAGGGTCTACGAAATCAATCGTAACTTCCGCAACGAGGGGTTATCACACAAGCACAACCCCGAATTCACGATGCTTGAGTTTTACTGGGCCTACGCCACCTTCGAAGACCTCATGTCTCTCACCGAGGAGATGGTCTCCGGGGTCTTTGAACATCTGGGCAAAGGCATGACAATAGAAGTGGACGGGAAGGAACTCTCCATGGCCGCACCTTTTAGAAGGATTCGCCTGGCGGACTCCCTATCCGAGATCGGTGGCCTCCCCGCCGACAGAGTCGCCGATACCGAATTCCTGACCGACTGGCTACGCCAGCGGGAAGTCGACGTCAAGGCTGGCTGGGGCCTTGGGAAGCTCCAGGTCGAGGTCTACGACCACGCCGTGGAGGACAAGCTCTGGGAGCCGACCTTCATTACTCACCACCCGGTGGAGACCTCCCCCCTCTCCCGGCGTAACGCTGAAGACCCGACCGTTGTGGACCGGTTTGAACTGATAATCGGCGGCCGAGAGATTGCCAACGCCTTCTCTGAACTGAACGACCCACGTGACCAGCGGGCTCGCCTTGAGGCTCAGATGGAGGCCCGGGCCGCGGGTGACGACGAAGCGCACCAACTCGACCACGACTTCCTTCGAGCATTGGAGTTTGGCATGCCGCCGGCGGCAGGTGAAGGCATCGGTATCGACCGCCTGGTGATGCTGGCCACAGGTGTGGATAACATTAAGGAAGCGATCCTCTTCCCTCTGCTGCGTCCCGAGGGCGCCGAGTAGCCCCTGACATGCGCTACCTCACTGCCGGACTGATCGCGCTTTACCTCCTTTGTGCCGGAGGAATCGTCGCCACCCTGATGCAGCCCGAGCTGGCCCTCTGGGGGCCCTACTTGCTCGCCGGGAAACTGGCTGCCATAGTAATTGCCATAGTCGCCGGCATCCTCTCTGCCCGACCTCGCTGGACGTGGCCGACTATCGCAGCCATCGCGGCGTCAACCCTCGCCATCCCTTACCCACTCTACACAGGGATAACGGCAGCCGCGCTCCTTGGCGGCTTTCTCCTCTGGCGGACTGCCCTCTCCCGCCGGGCATCTCTCGCTCTAGTGGCAACCAGCTATGCTTTCGCACTGCTGGTCGTCCTCCTCCCTCGTTTGCAGCCGGCGGTACGCTTCAACGTCATGATGGTCCTGTTCATAGTCGTCTTCATTCTCTTTGCCGGGGTAGTCGCTTCTCTCTTCACCTGGCTCTTCATCAAGGTGTTTGAGGCATTGGACCGTAGTTTTACTTACTCCTTTCTCTATTCCTTGCCCCTTCTCGGCGCACCGGCCTATCTGCTGGCCCGTGTACTGCTACCCTTCCTGCCACCCGGTGAAGGGACCATCCAACTCTATCCGGCTCTGGGATTGGCGCTTGACGTTGTTCTCGCCATTGGACTTTCGTTGCTCCTCACCGCCCGTCTCCTTGGGCGCCGCCTGGGACCTCGCCATTTTGTCCCCCTCGTCGCCTGGAAGCTACTGCGGTCACAGCGCATCGTGCCTACTCCTAGAACCCGGCGATTGCTGCGACTACGTGAACTTGTGCCCCAAGGCAGTGCGGCAAGGCGGGTCGCACCACTATTGGAGATCGTCCTCGTAGTTCTTCTGGCCGCGGGAGGCACCTGGTTGGCCGGCACTCTGGTGGCAAGTTCGAGTTGGCTTACTTTCATTCGCTCAATTCTCTTTGCGATGGCCGCCGGCCTGCTCATGGCCAGATTTCTGACGACTCTGGGGCGCTGGCATGTCGCCACGCTTATTGCTGCATTCGCAGCGGGGCTTTACGGCCTGGCTCAATTCGACCGGGCCACCATCGCCGGGGACACGGCATTGCCGCTCTGGCTCGCCCCCGCACTAAGTGTTGTCCCCATGTTGCTCCTCCTGGTGCAAGCGGTCCTACGCGCTATCCTCGGCCGCATGGGGCAGCGTGGCAACCTGCCCGACCGCCTTGACCCACGCCTCGCTCCCTCCCTCCAAACTCGCATCAAGGAAGGGGTTGGGGCCTCGATTTTCGTCTCAGTCGTTGGCGTCGCTATTGGCGTTTGGGCGCTTATCGTTGTGCTCTCAGTCATGGGCGGCTTCTCTGGGGAAATGCAGGAGCGAATCGTTCGCACCAAAGATCACCTGATGGTCAAAGCAGAAGACCGTGATTCGGGCATCCCTGAGGCACTTACGGTGGCCCAGTCACTGACCGCCGTTGACGGCGTGGCCAGTGCTTCGGTGTACGTCGAGGCCGAGGCAATGATGTCCTCCAGTTCGAACATCTCCGCCACAGTAACGGTGCGTGGAATAGATCGCACGCCCAGCGCCCTGGAGTTCCTCTCGGAAAGTCTGGTCGCCGGCTCTACGCAACTATTTCGTCACCCCGAGAACCTGGTTTCCTATCCAGAACTCAGCCCTCTCCCCTATCTCGAAGAGAGTGGGGACACATTCTGGACTCCCACCGCCATTTCCGATGAAGAGGGCTGGAGACAAGAGGCCGGCGGAGAGGAGAATCATGCCAAGAAGCTCGAAGAGCGGGGCGCGAAAAGTGGTCGGGAGCGGTTACCAGGCTTCCCGGAACTTGCCGACGACAGTGAGTTGGAGGGCGAGGGGGCAATCGACGAGGAAGACCTTCCCGAACTGATCGGTGCACCCGGTTTGGTAGCGATGCCCCCCATCGGCGACGAAGAGACTACCGTGGTCCGGAGCGGCGGGACACCCTACCTGGGTGGTTCCGGGCAGCACGCTTTACCCCCCATCATCATAGGCCAGGAATTGGCCAGGTCCCTCGGTGGGGGAGTGGGCTCCCGTATCACTGTCATTTCACCCGATGGCGACATCGGTCCAATGGGAGTGCAGCCCAAGGCACGTGCCTTTCGCATCGCCGCTGTCTTTTCAACGGGAATGTACGAATACGATCTGAAGCTCGCCTATATGTACCTGCCCGACGCCCGCCGCTTCTTCAACCTCTCCACGGCCATCGACCACATCGACGTCCGCCTGGTGGACCTCCATCAAGCGGAACGGGTGCGAACGGAAATGCTCCCCATGCTCGGGCACGTCGAGGTGGAGGTGATGACCTGGCAGGAGATGAATCGAAACCTCTTTTCTGCGCTCAAGCTGGAGCGGGTCGTGATGTTCATCGTTCTCGGCTTCATAATTCTCATCGCCTCCTTCAACATAATCGCTTCCTTGATCATCATTATCCGTAAGCGCCTGGCTGCCATCGCTATTTTGCGAACCCTTGGGGCCGGCAGCTCCGAAGTGACCCGGATCTTTTTCATGCTGGGAAGCGCCGCAGGTCTTTTCGGCATCGCCAGCGGTGTTCTCATGGGACTAAGCAGTTGTGGAATAATCGAACACCTGGGCCTGACCTTGCCCCGAGAATACTACATTCGTTCCCTGCCGGTGGCGGTGGACGGATGGCAGGTCACTCAAATCGCGTTGGCAGCATTCCTCATTACTGCCCTGGCCGCACGCTACCCGGGACGACTGGCGGCTCGCGTCCAGTTGGTGGAGGGACTTAAAGATGAACGTTGAGCAAACAGCAGTTCTCGAAGTCCAGGACCTGCACAAGACCTACTACCATATGGGCAAGGACGTCTCCATCCTGCGGGGCGTCAACTTCGCGGTAAGCCGGGGGGATCTGGTGTCTATTGTCGGAAAATCCGGCGTTGGAAAGTCAACCCTGCTGCATGTCGCCGGCACTTTGGATAAGCCAACATCGGGACGAGTCCTCTACGATGGACAGGACGTCTTCTCAATGTCTGAAAAGGAGCTGGCCAGCTTTCGCAACAAGAGGTTGGGCTTCGTTTTTCAGTTCCACCATCTTCTCCCGGAGTTCACTGCGCTTGAGAATGTGATGCTTCCGGCCCTTATCGGCCGGGTCGATTTCCAAACCGCCAGGGAACGTGCCGAATCGCTGCTGCTTGAGGTGGGTCTACAAGAGCGTTTGACACATCGCCCGGGAGAGCTTTCCGGGGGAGAGCAGCAAAGGGTGGCAATTGCTCGTGCGCTGGTCATGGAGCCTCATCTGGTTTTCGCCGATGAGCCGACGGGTAACCTTGACGAGCGCACCAGTGAGGGGGTCCATGAGTTGCTCTTCAAATTGAATGCTGAACGGCAGTTGGCTTTTGTCGTCGTGACCCATAGCTTCGCCCTCGCCAAGCGCATGTCCCGCCACGTCGTAATGCGGGATGGACAGATGTTCGACCATACTGGGATTTCCGATTGAACCTGCCGCCACTTGCTGCTACATTGGGTGCTGGCAGTGGTTGCCTGAACTCTACTAGAAGAAACAATGATGATAGAGAAGTTGAGCCAGAGCGGCTCCATTGGAGAGGTCCTGTTTGAGGACTCGCCTGTGGGGGTCTTCACCTTTGACCGGGAAGGTCGTGTGACCAGGTGTAATCGCACCATGGTCAAACTGCTGGGAGCGCCGGACGAGGGGACAACAAAGCTCTTCAACGTACTGACACTACCCACCGTTCCCGAGAGAATCCGGGAAGATGTAATCCGCCGCAGCCTGGAAGATGGCGAGCCGCGTGATGCCGACTTCGAATATGTCTCCATGCACGGCAAGAGTAGCTATCTGCGCTTCCATTTCTTGCCAGTGGTTTCCGCTGACGGGCAGGTGGAGGGTGTTGTCGCTCAGGCCGTCGACATGAGTTCGGTCCGCCACCTGATAGAGGGGCTGCGCAAGGACAGCAAGATGGAGAGCCTATCGCTCCTCGCCGGTTCCCTCTCCCACGATTTGAATAACATCTTCACGACGCTGCTAGGCTTCACTTCACTTCTGGGCCAGCCCCGAGAACTCCCGCCGGAGCGTGCGAAGAAGGCCCTCCGTCACACTCGCAAAGCGGCTGAGAGTGGTGCTAAGCTGGTGGGGCAGCTACTCAACTTCACAAGCGAGCGAAGTGCCGATGCCAGCGCCTGCAGTTTCACTCAGGCGCTGGGACAAACCACGACTCTCTTCTCCTATGGACTGCTGCCCTCCATTAAGTTGGCGAGCAAAGATGAGACCGCTGAGAGCACCTGGGTCAGAGGCAGCGTAACCAAGGTGGAGCAGGTGCTGCTCAACGTGCTGCTCAATGCTCGGGACGCCTTGGCTGAGGATAAGGGGACTATTTCGGTCACCGCTGAGGTTGTCGATGAGACGCCATCCGGGGCGGTGCTTGATGCTCCAGATTCTCGCATGGGCTTCGTTCGGGTTTCCATCGCGGATACGGGCAGTGGAATACCTCAAAAGGTTCTCCCGCGCATCTTTGACCCCTACTTCACGACCAAGGAACCGGGCCGCGGAACCGGCCTAGGATTATCATCAGTCTGGGGCATTACCCAGGAATTGGGTGGGGCTCTGCGAGTGGAGTCCTCCGTCGGAGCTGGCACCACCTTTGAACTCTTCTTCCCCATCACCGAACCACGACGTGAATCCACTGCCGATCGTACCCCCGAGTTGCACAGCCTCTCCGGCCACGGGGAGAGGGTTCTGGTCGTGGAGCCCGACCCACGGCTCTCCGAGATGCTCGTCTGGCTGCTCTTGAAGAACGGCTACAAGGCACTGGCAGCCGGAGATGCAGCCCACTCTTTTGAATTGTTGGATACTCTTGGCGACACGGTGAAGGCGGTAATCTGGGACCTCTCCATTGGGGGAGCTGACTTCGAGCATATGGTCCAACGAGCCGACAATGCCGGCCTGCCGCTGGTCCAACTAGCCAACACCGGGCGGATTTCAACCTCACGCCAGGAATTACCGACGGTCACCAAGCCCTTCGCCCCAACCCGCCTGCTGGAGACCCTGGCCCGCGTGCTATCGACCAACGATCTGATTGACTTTGTACCCCCCGTTCTGCGCTGAGTGTGGCGTTCTGAGCGGAGCGCAGCGGAGTCGAAGAATCTCCCCCATGCTGGAATGTGC